>JARFRF010000030.1 GCA_029287395.1 Methyloceanibacter sp.
CCGGTACGATCGGCGAACGGCTTGGGCATCCAGGAAGCGAAGTAGCCATGCTTCTGGGCGATTGCATTTGCCATCATCCGCAAGAACACGAACCGGTCGGCCATGGTCATCGCATCTGCATAGCGGAAGTCGACTTCGAACTGCCCATTGCCGTCTTCGTGGTCGAAGGAATAAACATCCCAACCAAGATCATCCATGGCGTCGACGAGTTCGGACAGCCAATGAAGATTGTCTAGAGCGCCATAACCGTCGTAGCAGGGCTTGTCGAGTGTATCGCGGGCCGACACTGGGACGACATCGGACTCACCATCTTTCAACACATAGAATTCGGCCTCCATGCCGAGGTTCATGACGAAGCCCATGTCGGCAGCCGCCTGAGTGGCGCGCGCAAGAATGTTGCGGCTGCACGCGTCGAAGGGTTTCCCCTCGCACCAGAGATTGGATGCGAACCACGCGACGTTGGTTTGCCAAGGCAATATGATGCACGACTGAGGATCCGGATGGGCCGAGACTTCCTCATCGCTCACATCTTGAGGAACGCCGTCCAAAGCCGCTCCCGTATACAATTCTGACCCGGCCATCATCTGATCGATGTGAGAGAGCGGCACCATCTTGGTCTTAGACACACCATGCATGTCGGCGAAGCTTGCCATCAGGTAGGCCACGCCGTTGCTACTCAAGTGACTGCGGAGTGTCTCAATCTCAGTGGGCGTAGGCGGCATGCTGATCTCCCATTCTATTTCCGGAATTAGGACGAGCGAATGCTAGCAACGGTGGGATGGTCGTAAGAGCTTTTTGTGTAGGTGAAGGCCTTATGACGCATATGCCGGGCCTCTAGTAACCGATCCATGGACCCGGAGCCTCCATCAAATCAATTCGCGTTCGTTGTTACTCCCCTTTGACATAGTCGCTTAGGGAAATGCGGTAGCGGACGAAGCCGTCAGCCTTCGTATAACGGTCGTAGAGCGCTCGGGCGGTACTGTTGCCAGAATCGGTGTGCCAATAGACCCGGTCCCAGCCCTCCTCCTTGGCCATTTTGAGGAGATCGTCGATCAGTGCGCGTCCGACGCCGTGGCCGCGCGCGTCTCGATCAACAAAGAGATCCTCAAGGTAACAGTTCAGGTCTGGTGTCCATGTCGAGGGGTGGAGCGTGGAAATCGCAAAGCCGACAACCTTGCCGTCGTAGTCCGCGACACGCGTGAACATCGGAACGGTTTCATCGAGGATTCGCGACCAGGTAAGACCGGTCACCGCGTCGGGGACCTCGACCTGATAGAAGTCGATATACGCGGCCCAGAGGCGTCGCCAGGCTGATTCGTCTTTGCTCTCCGCCGCACGGATGAGAACTCGTGCTGACCCGGCCACTAGCAATCGAGCGTATTAGCCCGTTCCCAGCCCGTGAGCTGGTGAGAGTATTCGTTCCAGTTGTTTGTCTTCAGCTTCACATAAGCGTTGACAAATTCGTCACCGAATTCCCGCCGCAACAGTGCCGAACCGTCGGTGAGACGGAGCGCATCCAAGAGATTGAGCGGCAGCTTCTTAACGTCAGCGGGTGCCTTGTGACCCTCCGCATACATGTCAATGTCGAGTGGTTTGCCCGGATCTGCGTTGTTGGCAATGCCGTCGAGGCCGCTTGCCAGCACAGCCGCGGGGAACAGGTAAGCATTGGTTGCGCCATCCGCGAGACGTAGCTCGAACCGTCCGCTGCCCGGGACGCGGACCATATGGGTCCGGTTGTTTCCGGCGAAGGTCACTGTGTTGGGCGCCCAGGTCGCCCCGGAAGACGTGACCGGCGCGTTGATCCGCTTGTATGAGTTGACCGTGGGATTGGTGATTGAGCAGATCTCATCCGCGTGGTCGATCAGGCCACCGATGAAGTTGTAGGCTACTTTCGATAAGCCGAGGCCGTCATTTTGGTCTTCAAACAGGTTCTTGTCCCCGTCCCAGAGCGATACGTGCATGTGGCAGCCGTTTCCGGTCAAATGCGAGAAGGGCTTCGGCATGAATGTCGCGCGGATGCCGTGCTTTTCGGCAATCGCCTTCACCATGTATTTGAAGAAGACCATCCGGTCCGCTGTGGTCAACGCGTCGGCAAACTCCCAGTTCATTTCGAACTGACCATTCGCGTCTTCGTGGTCGTTCTGATAGGGCCCCCAACCGAGTTCCAACATGCAATCGCAAATTTCGCTCACGACATCATAGCGGCGCATTAAGGCCGATTGGTCGTAGCAGGGCTTGGCCTGAATATCGGTTGCATCGCTCAGCGACTCCCCGTCGGCACTTACAAGGAAATACTCTGGCTCGACGCCCATCTTCATGGTGTAGCCCGCGTCCTCGGCTTTATTCAGCATTCGCTTCAGCAAGTTGCGAGGGGCTTGTTCGACAGGTTTGCCATCCATGTACGGGTCGGCGGCGAGCCAGCCGACCTCCGGTTTCCACGGGATCTGTATCAGGCTATTGGGGTCCGGGATTGCAAGCATGTCGGGATGCGCCGGCGTCATGTCTAGCCAGCTTGCAAATCCAGCGAAGCCCGCCCCTTCCTCGGCCATGTCGGCAATGGCACTTGCTGGCGCGAGCTTTGCGCGCAGCGTCCCGAACAAATCAACAAAAGAGATAAGGAAATACTTGATGCCCCGCTCACGGGCCTCTTTCTCTAAATCGATCGCCATTGTCGTCCCTTTCAAATGGAAAACGGCTCGCATATGCGAGCCACCCAGTGTGCCGTCAAGCTATGCGCCCGTCAGCCCCGGAATCCAAGTTGTCCCAGCAAGAGGCACTTGCGCCATAGCGGCGGCCTCGACCGTGAGCGCCACAAGATCCTCGGGTTCGAGGTTGTGAACGTGGCTTTTACCGCAGGCCCGAGCGATCGTCTGGGTTTCAAGCGTCAGTACCGACAGATAGTTGGCCAGGCGCCGCCCGCCGAGTTCCGGGTCGAGTCGCGCCGCGAGTTCAGGAATTTGAGTGCTGATGCCGGCGGGGCAATTGCCCTCATGCCAATCGTCGTAAGCGCCAGCCGTCGTGCCCAGCTTCTGGTAGTCTTCTTCGTATTTGGGGTCGTTGTCGCCGATAGCCGCAAGAGCCGCTGTGCCGATCGCAACTGCATCCGCGCCGAGCGCCAGCGCCTTCGCAACATCGGCGCCTGTTCGAATGCCGCCAGATACGACCAGCTGAACCTTGCGGTGCATGCCAAGATCCTGAAGCGCTTCGACGGCCGGGCGTATAGCGCCCAGCAACGGTAGCCCGATATGCTCGATGAACACTTCCTGTGTCGCTGCAGTGCCGCCTTGCATGCCGTCGAGGACCACAACATCGGCCCCAGCCTTCACAGCAAGCGCGACATCGTAGTAGGGCCGGGAGGCGCCCACCTTGATGTAAATGGGAATCTGCCAGTCGGTGATTTCGCGGAGTTCCTGAATCTTAATTTCGAGATCGTCCGGCCCCGTCCAATCGGGGTGACGGCAGGCCGAGCGCTGATCGATGCCCTTGGGCAATGTTCGCATCTCGGCAACCCGGTCAGAGATCTTTTGGCCGAGCAACATCCCTCCACCGCCTGGCTTGGCGCCTTGACCCACGACCACTTCGATCGCATCAGCGCGTCGCAAATCATCGGGGTTCATGCCGTAACGAGATGGGAGCAGTTGATAAACAAGAATGGAGGAGTGTCCTCTTTCTTCTTCCGTCATGCCGCCATCACCTGTTGTGGTCGACGTGCCCATAGTGCTAGCGCCTCTGCCGAGGGACTCTTTCGCCTGCGCCGACAGCGAGCCGAAGCTCATGCCTGCAATGGTAACGGGGATTTTGAGGTGAATTGGCTTTTCCGCAAAGCGCGTTCCAAGCCACACATCTGTCGAACACTTCTCGCGATACCCTTCCAACGGATATCGGCTCATCGAAGCGCCAAGAAAGAGAAGATCGTCGAAGTTTGGCAGCTTGCGTTTGGCGCCACCGCCGCGAATGTCGTAGATGCCCGTGGCCGCTGCCCGGCGAATCTCGGAGAGCGCATA
This sequence comes from Methyloceanibacter sp., assembly GCA_029287395.1. Taxonomy (GTDB): domain Bacteria; phylum Pseudomonadota; class Alphaproteobacteria; order Rhizobiales; family Methyloligellaceae; genus Methyloceanibacter. The sequence continues at coordinate 4,005 of JARFRF010000030.1, forward strand.
GTCGTCGAATGTCGCCGACTTCCGGGGTTTCGTGATCGGTGTGGCATCCATTAGTACTCTCCCGCGTGGTCCACATTGAAGTTGTATAGTTGACGGGCCGAGCCGTAACGCCGGAATTCGCCGGGATCGACTTCGCCGTTGAAACCGGCCTTAGACAGAATGTTGTGTAGAGCCGACTTGTGCTCGTCGCGCATTTCCTTCTCGATGCAGTCCGCGCCGAGGCTCTTGACGTCACCCCGAATGAAGAGCCGTGCTTCGTAGATAGAGTCCCCAAGGGCGTCGCCTGCGTCACCAAAAACGATCAGGTTGCCGGCCTGCGCCATGAAAGCGCTCATATGGCCAACGGAACCTTTCACCACGATGTCGATCCCCTTCATCGATATGCCGCATCGAGAAGACGCATTGCCGTCGATGCGCAGGAGGCCGCCACGGCCTGTGGCGCCTGCGGCCTGGCTCGCATCGCCGCTTACATGCACGAAGCCGCTCATCATGTTCTCGGCCACGCCAACACCAGCATTCCCGTGAATCTGAACGGTCGCGAGCTTGTTCATGCCGGCGCAGTAATAGCCAACGGGACCCTTGATCTCGACCTTCAGCGGGGCATCGAGGCCCGCGGCGATTGCGTGCTGACCTGCCGGATTCTCGATAACCCAGTGCGTCTCATTCGTATCTTTCGGGAGCTTGTGCAGCGCCCCGTTCAGTTCTCTTAGTGGCGTTACGCCGAGATCAATCTCAGGCATGCCTAGCGCTCCCAGAAGTAGACGGTGGCGGGCTCTGGCTCCCAGATCCGAGCCTGGCCAATCCCCGGTAGGTCGGCGAGAACGCGGTACTCGGATCCGAAGGCCACATATTGATCGGTCTCCGCCATGACCGCGGGCTTGCAGGCAATGCCGTCGCGGAGCACGCCAAAGCCGTTCTCGGTTCCGACGACGAACGTGTAGAAGCCGTCGAGATCCTCAAGACCCACTTCGAGCGCATCGCCAAGGGAGAGTCCTTTGCGCATGCGCCATGTGAGATAGCCTGCGGCGACTTCCGTATCGTTCTCGGTTTCGAACGTCATGCCCTCGAGGCGGAGTTCGCGGCGAAGATTATTGTGGTTGGAAAGCGAGCCGTTGTGGACCAAGCACTGGTCTTGTCCAGTCGAGTAGGGGTGTGCGCCGTCGGTGGTCACCGCCGACTCTGTGGCCATTCGCGTGTGCCCAATTGCATGAGTCCCGCTCATTGTCGGCAGGCTAAAGCGCGCGGCCACGTCAGCGGGTAAACCGACTTCCTTGAAGATTTCCATGCGCGACCCTCGGCCGACAATCTCTGCGTCTGGCGTCAGCTCGAGCCAAGCGATCAAAGCTTCAACTTCATCATCGGGAACTGAGATAACTGCGTGGGTATCGTAGATGGCTGTCTTCGCGCTTGGGAATCCGGAGTCGAGTGCACGTTCCTCAATGGCGAGCGGTGATGTTCCGCGCACAGTGACCTTCGTACGACCCGCTTCGCCTTCGCCATAGACAGCAAAGCCGGCGCTATCAGGCCCGCGCCCCGTCATGGTCTCAAGCATGCCCGCCGTTAGCTTCCCGAGTTCGGGCTCAAGAGCGGGGTCCTTAATGAACAATCCAACAATGCCACACATGCGCTTGTGCTCCAGATTCCAGCTCCGAGCAGCATGCGACAAACGGCTAGAAGCCGTCAACCATGAAGAAATTATATTTCCTAGAAGGAAATAAAGCTGTGTGGGATGATTGGTGCTATTGGCGTGGGTAGACGATGATCGAAAGGTAAGTCATTGGCGTGGTTACAAGTTCCTCTGGGCCGTGGAGGGCTCCCGCATCGAAGAACAGGGTGTCGCCCGGCGCCAACGGATAAAGCTTGTCAGCATGGCGATAGATCACCTTGCCGCTGAGCATGTAGATGAACTCCATCCCATCATGCTGGAACTGCGTGTATGTGCTTGCATTGGCGTCAAGCCGGATCAGGTAGGGTTCGACCACGATGTCGCCGGACAGCGAGTGGCCTAAGAGCTCGTAATGATGGCCGGCTTTCGTGCCTCGCCGTTCAATTCGAACGCCTTGGCCAGCCGGCACGAACGAACAATCGCGCCGTTCCTCGAAATCGGCGAAGAAGCTGGTCATGGGAACGTGTAGTGCTTCGGCGAGCGCTCTCAGCGTCGAAAGGGACGGGGATGTGCCGCCATTTTCTATTTTGGACAACATACCAGGCGAGAGTCCGGCCTGCGCGGCGAGGTCTGTTGCCGTGAGTTGAAGACGTTGGCGTAACGCACGCACACGGCGACCGATAGACGCTTCAAGATTAAGATCCGTTGGTGGCGCGTTGGAGCCCGTGACCGACGCATTCGCCTCGGCCGACGTCTCACCGGCATCGGTTCGCGTCGCCGATCTTCTTCGTGATTGGGTTCGGGTGCGGAGTTCTTTCGAAGTCAACCGTGATGCCATCGCTCCCCTCCCTGGCCTTCGAGCAAACGCCTGCTTCGCAGAAACCCAATACTCTAGCCCGAGACTCTAGCACCTTTGGTTTGACCCACGCGACTGTTACGTCAGTGTTCGCGTTCGGCTTGGCGGTTCTCCGAAGGCTTGCGCGTAAGCTCGTGAAAACTGGCTGGAAGAAGCGAAGCCCGTTGCAAGCGCGACGTCGAGGACGGGCAGTGAGGTTTCACGCAAGAGGTGCCGTGCACGCTCTAGCCGCAGCCATCGATAGTGCTGATGAATTCCATGTCCCACATATTCGTGGAAGAGCCTTTCAAGCTGCCTGAGGGATATCCCTGCTTCCTGCGCCAGATCATGTCGCGATATGGGGTTCTCGAGATTCATCTCCATCGCACCCAGGACGCGCAGAACTTTCTCATCCGCTATGCCCAACCGATAACGCAAGTCGAGCCGCTGAGGTCCGTAGCCCTCGCGAATGTGCGTGTGCAAGAACCAGTCTCCTACCGCGGCTGCCAGCGGCCGGCCATGGTCTCGCTCGATCAACGCAACCATCATATCAAGCGCCGAGATGCCACCCGAGCACGTGATGCGGTTTCCATCGATTTCGAACAAAGACGGCACGACAGTTACATGTGGGAACGCTTCGCGAAATGCCGGCAAGTGTTCCCAATGCAGAGTGGCTCGTCGGTCGTTCAGGAGACCGGCCTTTGCAAGAAGAAATGGCCCCCCCGAAATGCCGCCGAGCGTGGTGCCTTGCCGCGCAAGCCGGCGAAGCCAAGAGAAGGTCAATTTGTCGCCAAACGTTGTCGGGTTGCCGCCGGCGCAGACAAAGACCATATCCGCGCCTCGTTCCGAGCGCGTGCCGCAATCAGGTATTACCGCAACGCCATTGGAAGCCGAAACAGGCTCTCCAGACGGAGCGGCGTGCCACCAACGGTAAAGCGTTTTTCCGGACAAAAGGTTTGCCGCACGCAATGGTTCAATCGCCGCTGTGTAGGACATCAGCGCGAAGCCGGGCACAAGCAAAAAGCCGACCGTCGAAGCCGATATCTCACGAGCCATGCGCGAGCCCCTATGGTCACCTGTGTAATCGAGAACACGCGTGCTGAGCTTCAGAGCCTAGAGCGCTGTATGCTGAGCCAACTTGCGCGTTTGCGATTATTCCAAAAGTAGTAATCACTCAAAGGCGCAAAAGCTCAAATATATGTCGCAAAATGTCAATTGATAGAATCGGCATCGCGCACAGTTGCGCCGATGCGCTATTCACTCGCCAGCCTTCTCGCGAATGCGCTGACCGGCAATAAGAATTGGAAACCGGTCTGGCGTGAGCCGGAGCCCAAACGTTCCTACGATGTCATCATCGTTGGCGGTGGAGGGCACGGCCTTGCGACGGCGCACTATCTCGCCAAGGAACACGGCATTACGAATGTCGCGGTAATCGACAAGTCCTATCTGGGTTCGGGCAATGTCGGCCGTAACACGACGATCGTCCGGTCGAACTATCTGTTGCCAGGCAATGAGCCCTTCTACGAATGGTCGCTGAAGCTATGGGAAGGGCTGGAGCAAGACCTCAACTACAACGCAATGGTCAGTCAGCGCGGCGTTTTGAATGTCTTCCACTCCGATGCGCAACGCGATTCATTTGTCAGGCGCGGAAACGCCATGCGATTTCACGGCGCGGATGCTGAACTCTTAGACAATGATCAGGTCCGGGCACTGGTTCCTTTTGTGGACCTCGACAATGCGCGCTTCCCGATACGCGGCGGCCTGTACCAGCCGCGTGGCGGCACGGTGCGGCACGACGCCGTGGTCTGGGGCTACGCGCGGTCCGCGGACCAGCGCGGCGTCGACGTCATCCAAAACTGTGCGGCGACCGGGTTTCGCGTTGAGAAGGGCCGCATCGTGGGCATCGAAACCGAAAAAGGGTTCATCGGCGCGAAGAAGGTTGCGCTCTCTGTTGCTGGAAGCTCCTCTCGGGTCGGAGAGATGGTGGGCCTGCGCCTGCCTATCGAGAGTCATGTACTTCAGGCTTTCGTTACGGAAGGGATCAAGCCGCTGCTTGATACGGTGATCACTTTCGGCGCCGGCCACTTCTATTGCAGTCAGTCCGACAAAGGCGGGCTCGTCTTCGGTGGCGACATCGATGGCTACAACACGTACGCGCAGCGCGGGAACTTGCCTGTCGTAGAGGATGTCGCCGAGGGTGGCATGGCGCTGATCCCCGCGATCGGCCGACTGCGCATTTTGAGATCCTGGGGCGGACTGCTTGACATGTCGATGGACGGATCGCCCATCATCGACCGGACCGACATCGATGGCCTCTACTTCAACGGTGGCTGGTGTTACGGAGGCTTTAAAGCCACCCCGGCCGCTGGCTGGTGTTTCGCGCATCTTATCGCTACAGGCCAGCCTCATCCTTACGCCGCAGCTTATCGCTTCGATCGTTTCGCCTCGGGCCGCGTGATCGACGAAAAGGGCATGGGCGCCCAGCCGAACTTGCACTGAGGAAGGGCCATGCGGATCACCTGTCCATATTGCGGCGCGCGCGGCTTGGAAGAGTTCACCTATCGCGGCGACGCGACCGTGACGCGGCCTAGCAGTATCGACGCGCGCGCGACTGAAGCCTGGGTTGACTACGTCTACCTTCGAGACAATCCGGCCGGGCTTCATAAGGAATTCTGGCAACACAGCGCGGGCTGTCGCGCCTGGCTCGAAGTAGCGCGCGATACCACTACCCACGAAATCGTTGCCGTCGAACTCGCTGCGAAGGAGCGCTGAGGTGCGGATGAGCCAGATCAACCGACTGATGAAGAGAGGACTTGTCGACCGCGACAAGAGTATCTCGTTCCGGTTCGATGGGCAGCGTCTCGAAGGGCATCCAGGCGACACGTTGGCTTCGGCACTTCTGGCTAACGGCATTCGTCTCGTCGGGCGTTCGTTTAAGTATCACCGTCCGCGGGGCGTGCTTACTGCCGGGTCCGAGGAACCTAACGCACTCGTTGAGCTTCGCACCGGTGCGCATCGAGAACCGAATACGCGCGCAACCACGATTGAGCTCTATGAGGGCCTAGATGCCGCGAGTCAGAACCGCTGGCCGTCGCTGAAATACGATCTCCTTTCGGTAAATCAGCTGGTGTCCCCGATTTTCGGCGCGGGCTTTTACTACAAGACCTTCATGTGGCCGGCCTCGTTTTGGGAGAAGCTGTACGAGCCAACGATTCGTCGGGCCGCGGGGCTCGGCTATCCATCGAAGCAGCCCGATCCCGATACCTATGAAAAGGCTAACGCATTCTGCGATGTTATTGTCATCGGCGCTGGGGCGGCGGGACTGTCGGCGGCGCTGTCGGCGGCGCGGGCGGGCGCACGCGTTATTCTGTGTGATGAGGATTTCGTTCTGGGCGGCCGCTTGCTGGCCGAGCGGGGCGAGATTGACGGTAAGCCTACACAGGAGTGGGCGGCCGCGGCTGCTGCCGAACTGGAGAGTTTTCCCGACTGCCGGATCTTACGGCGCACGACGGTGTTTGGCGTTTACGATGGTGGCGTCTACGCGGCTGTCGAACGCGTCGGCGATCACCTTCGCAAACCCGCGCCGTACACGCCGCGGCAGAGGCTTTGGCGCATCGTGGCCAAGCAGTCCGTAGTTTGCGCCGGCGCATTCGAGCGGCCCATTGTCTTCGGCGACAACGACCGACCGGGCGTGATGCTCGCAAGCGCCGTGCGGACCTATGTCAACCGTTTCGGCGTCACACCCGGCCGGGCCGTAGTGGTCTTCGCCGACAATGACGCGGCGCTGAGCACGGCAAAAGATCTTTCAGATAGCGGTGTCGAAGTGCGCGCGATTGTTGACCCGCGGCCGGACGCTTCGCCAACGGCCGGACAAGCAGCGACGGCTATCGGCGCTGAATATGTGAGCGGAATCGTTGATAGCGTCAGCGGCGCCCATGGGATCAAGTCCGTGCGCATCAAGGACACTCAAGGCAGGATGACGTTGTTTAACTGCGACCTGCTTGCAGTTTCGGGCGGCTGGAATCCCGCAATCAACTTGACGACCCATTTGGGCGGCAAGCCTGTCTGGGACGAAGCTCGATCCTGCCTCGTGCCGGGCGCTCTCGCGCCTGGCATGCGGGTCGCCGGTGCGGCAGCCGGCCGGTTCTCGCTGGACGCCTGTTTGGCGAGCGGGGAGACGGCGGGTGGTGAATCCGCAAGAGACTGCGGATTTTCTCCTGCGGCACCCAGCCGTTCAGCGCCGGCGCAAGACGACGAGCGTGTTACGCCCGTCTGGCATGTCCAAAGCAGGGGCGGCAAGGCGTTCGTCGACCTTCAGAACGACGTCACGGTCTCTGACGTAAAGCTCGCGGCACGTGAGGGCTTTCGCGTGCCCGATCACCTAAAACGTTACACAACGCTCGGCATGGCTACCGACCAAGGCAAAACGTCCAACCTCAACGGTGCGGCTTTGCTCGCCGAGGTGACCGGGCGGTATCTCGGTTCTGTCGGTTCCACGACATTTCGCCCGCCTTATACGCCTGTCGCGATTGGCGCTCTGGCAGGGCACCATCGCGGCAAGGAATTTCGCCCAAAGCGCCTACCGCCGTCGCATCGCTGGGCGGAGGAGAACGGCGCTGAGTTTGTCGAGGTTGGCGCTTGGATGCGCGCGCTGATGTTTCCGAAGTCTGGCGAGACGGCACAAGAGACTGTCGATCGCGAAGTTGCCAATACGCGCAACAATGTCGGCGTTTGCGACGTCTCGACCCTTGGCAAGATCGACGTTCAAGGACCCGATGCTGGAACGCTACTCGATCGCGTTTACATCAATGGATTTTCGAAGCTGCCAGTGGGAAAAGCGCGCTATGGGCTCATGCTGCGCGAAGACGGCTTTGCCATGGACGATGGCACGACCGCGCGCCTCGCCGACGATCACTTTTACATGACAACAACGACCGCCAACGCGGTGCGGGTCAGTCAGCATTTGGAGTTCTGCCAGCAGGTGCTATGGCCTGAGCTCGATGTTCAGACCGTTTCCCAAACAGAGCAATGGGCGCAATATGCTGTCGCAGGTCCTCAGTCACGGAAAGTGATCGAGGCGCTGCTGGATTCAGGCCAAGACATTTCCAACGAGGCCTTCCCCTACATGGCCTGTGGAACCTTCACAGTCTGTGGAGGTACGCCCGCGCGGCTCTTCCGGCTCTCCTTCTCAGGGGAACTAGCATATGAGATCGGTGTGCCGGCGCGATTTGGCGATGCTTTGATACGCGCGATCATGGATGATGGCGCCGAACACGGTATCGGGCCTTACGGTACTGAGGCACTTGGTGTCATGCGGATCGAGAAAGGCCATGCCGCGGGCCCCGAGCTGAACGGTCAGACGACCGCGCACGATTTGGGGCTTGGTAGAATGATGTCCAGAAAGAAGGACTTCATCGGCCGTTTCATGGGCGAACGAGAGGCCTTGAACGAAGCCTCACGAGCGACGCTTATCGGTCTGAAGCCGCTTGATCCAAAAATGCGGGTCAGCGCCGGCGCGCATCTTGTACCCCGGCACGCAAAGGCCGACGCGGCGAACGATCAGGGCTATGTGACATCACAAGCGTACTCGCCCGAGCTTGAGAGCTTCATCGGGCTGGCCATGCTGAGCGATGGCCCAGCGCGATACGGCGAAGTCGTCAGGGTTTGCGATCCACTACGCAACTACGAAACGCTGGCTGAAGTCTGCAGTCCGCATTTCGTCGATCCGGAAGGAGAGCGGCTACGTGTCTGATTTGCAATCCGTGTCTGCACTTGACGGCATGTTGGTCTCGGGGCGTCACGGCAGTCCTGATGGTGACGCCGGAGTCACTTTGACAGAGCGCGCCGACCTTGGTCTCGCGACCTTAGAGGTGCGCAGATGGCAAGGCGCCGCTCTGGATGAGTCCGTTCGAACAAGTTATGGCGTTGGGCTGCCGAGCGCGCCAACCTGTGTTGAAGGCAAAGACGTCCGTTTTATCGGCGTTGCACCGGGCCAATGGTTTGCCGTATCCGAGGCGCTGCCCAATGAGATGCTCGCGGACGATCTTGCCTCAAAGCTCCGAGGTAAGGCGTCGGTCGCCGATCACAGTAGTGGCCGAGCGGTCGTTCGCCTCGAAGGATCAGCGGTCCGCAGTGTGCTGTCCAAAGGTCTGGCAATCGATCTCGACCCAAGAGTTTTCGTCGATGGCGCGGCTGCGGTGACGTCCATCGGGCACATGGGCGTGTTGATCTGGCGTGACACAGAGGCGTTCGATTTAGCCGTCTTTCGCAGTTTTGCTGGTAGTTTTTGCGCATGGATCGAGGACGCCTCCGCCGAGTTCGGCTTGGATGTAGTCACGAGATCGTGACCGGTGCGCCCACCGTCGTACCCATTCCGAGCGAAGACCGGCTTGGGAATCCTGGCAATTGCCACTAGAGTTGCCCGTATTGGGGGAGGCGGGGGCATGAGCTCCGCAGCGGCATCGGCCAGCCGCAGTCAAGATTCTCGATGAGGGCGTGGCCGTCAGCCCTGGGAACGAGAAAGAATACAATGAGATCTCCCACTATCCTCGTCTGCGCGTTGGGCATCTTGCTTTGTGGCCCCGCAGCGGCTGACCCCGATCAACCAACCCGCATGGGTGCTGAAAAAGAAAAGACCGTATACGTACAGCTCATCGTGAAGGCCTGCCGCGGTGTTGTGACGCCGCTCGAACCGATCAATCACGGCAAGATCTACGACAATGAAAAGCCGATGACTGCGGCAGAACGAAAGGCAGCCATCGTGGCGACGGGCTGCATCGATGTGCCTGTGCCCATGGATTTCTTGGCCGACGCCATGTCCCCGAACGCATGCCTTGGCCGCGGTGGCTACATGGCTGCGATGCAGTTCCTGCAGCAACGACAGGATTTGCGTGAGTTTCCCACAGTGGGCTCTTGGCACTGTGTTGTGACGGACCACGAAGTCATTGGCCCGACGACGATGTAGGGCTTTGCTTGGAGCGCCCACGTTCCCGGAGGGGCGCGCATGCATATCGCAAAAAAAAGCGGCACGAGACTTGGTCATCGTGCCCTTTTTTGTGTCGCATGGTTTGATCGTGCCAAATTTGCAAAGGTTCTGAAAAACCTTTGGTTGCGGCAAATCTCTCGTCACATCGAGACACAGATGTCGTATTCAGGATGAGGGGATTTGCTGTGGGCTGACTCACGGATTTGCCGTGGGCGCCCTGCCACGACGACGGCCACCTGGGACCGAGCGATATGCACCATGTGCCACCACTCGTTTCGACGCTTACGATTGGTCTGGTGCTCGCCTTCAGCCTAGGCGTCTTGGCGCACCGGCTAAAGCTGCCGCCGCTCGTCGGATATCTGGTGGCTGGTATTGTTATCAGCTTCGCACCTGCTGTCGGTGCTGACCAGAATATCGCCAACCAGCTTTCGGAAGTTGGCGTGATCCTTCTCCTCTTTGGCGTTGGTCTACATTTCTCGGTGAAAGACCTATTGTCGGTCCGCGCGATCGCAATACCGGGCGCGATCGCGCAGGGTCTCGTTGCCACGCCGCTTGGCATGGCGCTTGGCTGGGCGCTTGGCTGGAACCTTGCCGCAGGCTTCATCTTCGGTCTCGCCCTATCGGTGGCCAGCACCGTTGTGCTTCTGCGCATGCTGCAAGAGCGCCGTCTCCTTGAGACAGAGCGCGGAAAAATTACGATTGGCTGGCTGATCGTTCAGGACATTGCCATGGTGCTTGCTTTAGTCTTGTTGCCTGCCATAACGAGTCTTTTCCAGGGCGATGCGCCACCCGACATTGTCCAGATGACACGGCAGGTCGCTGAGGTCGTCGGCAAGCTTGTTGTTTTCACATTGGCAATGCTTGTGGTCGGCAAAAAGCTGATCCCAGCACTCCTTCACTACATTGCGCACACGGGGAGCCGAGAGCTGTTTCGCCTTGCCGTCTTGTCGATCGCGCTCGGCTTTGCCTTTTTGGCGGCTGAGCTGTTCGGGGTGTCGCTGGCGCTCGGCGCATTTTTCGCCGGCATGGTCTTGAGTGAATCTCAGCTGAGCCAACAAGCCGCGACGGAGTCGCTTCCTCTGCGCGATGCGTTTGCGGTTCTGTTCTTTGTCTCTGTTGGCATGTTGTTCAGCCCAGCCATCATGATCGAAGCGCCTCTTGCTTTGCTGGCTACGGTGGCGATCATAATCTTCGGCAAGTCACTCGCCGCTTTCGCCGTGGTGCGTCTATTCGGGCAGTCGACAAATACAGGCTTAATGATCTCCGCGTCGCTCGCCCAAATCGGCGAGTTCTCGTTCATCCTTGCCAGCCTGGGCCTGACTCTCGGCGTATTGCCGAATGAAGCGCGTGACCTGATCATCGCAGGCGCGATTATCTCGATCCTGTTAAACCCTCTCCTGTTCGCGTTGCTCGACCGGTACTATGCCTGGCAAGAGAATGCCAACGCCCGCACAGATGATGCTCGGCCGGAGACGAAGGACGAGGAAGCCGAGGCAAAAAAGGAGGCAACCCCAACCCGCGAGCCCATCCCTGCAACCACACTCACCAACCACGTCGTGCTAATCGGCCACGGACGTGTCGGACGCTTCGTGTCGAAGTCTCTGCTCGAGAGAGGTATCCCGGTCTACATTATTGAAGATGATTCGGAGGACGCCGCCGACCTAAACGCGCATGGCGTTCAAGCGTTGCACGGCAATGCGGCCGATCCCCACGTCATCGAGTCCGCCAATCTCGACGAGGCGCGCTGTATGCTGGTTGCTATTCCGGACGCATTCGAAGGTGGACAGGTAGTCGAACAGGCTCGGGCCATAAACCCAACACTTCGCATCGTGGCCAGAGCGCATTCGGAAGCAGAGATTGATCACCTCGCTAAGCACGGTGCGGACTTCGTCGTGATGGGCGAGCATGAGATTGGCAAAGCCATGCTCAGCGAGTTGAGCGATGAGGAACGACCCATTTCCGATGCGGTGACCGGGATGGCAACCATGGGTCCGATCCGGGGCCGTTAGCGGCGTGCCTCTATTCCGCTCGGTTACGACGCGGTTGCAGCCTCCGCTGCCAGCAAGTCGGCTTCTTCGTCGGTGAACACGCGTCCACGGGTCAGGAACCGGACGCCCTCCGGTGCTTCTAGCGAGAACCCCGCGCCTCGACCTTTGACAACGTCAATCGTTAGCTGCGTATGTTTCCAATAGTCGAATTGATCGGCGTCCATAAAGAAGGGACAACCTCCGATTTCGCCAAGCTGAACGTCATTGACGCCAACGCGAAATTCCCCTTCCGGGTAGCACATCGGCGCAGAGCCATCGCAGCACCCGCCGGATTGGTGAAACATCAAAGGCCCGTGCAAGTCCCTGAGCTTGTCGATTAGCTCAAGGGCCGCATCTGTCGCCAAAACCCGCTCAACCATCTCTTCACCCTTTCTCGCGAAACGGCCCGGCGAGGGATCCCGCCAGGCCGCCAATAACGATGTGTTAGCCCAAGCCGTCTCGCTCAGGCCCATGCCCTTTTGGCCTAGAAGAAGCCTAGCGCTTTGGGGCTATAGCTCACCAGCATGTTTTTGGTCTGCTGGTAGTGGTCGAGCATCATTTTGTGTGTTTCACGCCCAATGCCGGACTTCTTATAGCCACCGAAGGCCGCGTGGGCCGGATAGAGGTGGTAGCAATTCGTCCAGACACGGCCGGCCTGAATGCCACGCCCGAAGTGGTAGGCGCGGTTGATGTCGCGGGTCCACACGCCTGAGCCAAGGCCGTAAAGCGTGTCGTTTGCGATCTCAAGCGCCTCTGCATCGTCCTTAAACGTTGCAACTGAAAGCACCGGCCCGAAGATCTCCTCTTGGAAGATGCGCATCTTGTTGTGGCCGCGGAAAACCGTGGGCTTCACATAGTAACCCTCGGCCAGATCGCCCTCATGGACCGCACGCTCTCCGCCCGTCAGCAGCTCGGCGCCTTCCTTGGTGCCGATGTCGACGTAGGACAGGATCTTTTCCAGCTGATCGTTGGACGCTTGAGCACCGATCATGGTGTCCATATCGAGCGGGTTCCCCAGCTTGATCTTTTCGACGCGCTCAACAGCCTTTTCGATGAAGCGGTCGTAGATGGACTCCTGAACCAATGCGCGCGATGGGCACGTGCACACTTCGCCCTGGTTCAGCGCAAACATCGCGAAACCTTCGAGGGCTTTGTCGAAGTAGTCATCGTCTTCGGCCATCACGTCGGCGAAGAAGATGTTCGGCGACTTGCCGCCCAGCTCAAGCGTGACCGGGATCAGGTTTTCGGACGCATACTGCATGATGAGGCGACCAGTGGTCGTTTCGCCCGTGAACGCGATCTTGGCGATGCGCGGGTTTTGCGCGAGCGGCTTACCCGCCTCGACACCGAAACCGTTGACGACGTTCAAAACGCCAGGCGGCAGGATGTCGGCGATGACGTCCATGAGGACCATGATCGACATCGGCGTTTGCTCGGCCGGCTTCATGACAACACAGTTGCCAGCGCCCAGCGCAGGCGCCAGCTTCCAGGCTGCCATCAGGATCGGGAAGTTCCACGGAATGATCTGGCCGACGACACCAAGAGGCTCATGGAAATGATAGGCAACAGTGTCATGGTCTATTTCACCAAGCGTTCCTTCTTGCGCCCGAATGCAAGCGGCGAAGTAACGGAAATGGTCAATGGCGAGGGGAATATCCGCAGCGGTGGTCTCACGGATGGGCTTTCCGTTATCGATCGTCTCGACAGCGGCCAGAAGCTGGAGGTTCTCCTCCATGCGGTCGGCGACCTGGTTCAGAAGCTTTGCGCGTTCTGCAGGGGAGGTCTTGCCCCACGCCTCGCGAGCTTTATGGGCGGCATCGAGTGCGAGCTCAATGTCTGCGGCTTGCGAGCGCGCGATTTGGCAGACGGACTTGCCCGTGACGGGGCTGATATTATCGAAATAGCGACCGTCCACCGGGGCAACCCACTCACCACCGATGAAATTGTCATAGCGCGTCCTAACGGCCACGCGTGCATTCAGGGTTTCGATAACCTCGTGAAGCATTGTCTTCTCCCTAGATTT
>JARFRF010000038.1 GCA_029287395.1 Methyloceanibacter sp.
TACCATCTACTCAATCCGAGCCCGTGGCCGTTTGTCGGGTCGATTGGCGCAATCGTGTTGGCGCTTGGCGCTCTCATGTACTTCATGGACAAGAAAGCTGGCGATCCTCAGCTTTGGTACGTGCTTCCAGGCCTAGCTATCGTGATCATCACGATGTTCGGCTGGTGGCGCGACGTCATCAAGGAGGAAGCCGAAGGTTACCAATCGCCGGTGGTCCAGCTCCACCTTCGTTACGGCATGATCTTGTTCATCGCCTCGGAGGTGATGTTCTTTGTGGCATGGTTCTGGGCTTACTTCGATGTAGCCCTGTTCCCGGACGACGCCGTGACCTATGCCCGAACGGCAGTCACGGGCGGCCAGTGGCCGCCAATTCCGAGCGCCGAGACGGATGTGCCCGGGCTTGGCTATTTCGGCCATACCTTTGACCCTTGGGGCTTGCCGTGGGTGAATACGCTGGTGCTGCTGCTGTCAGGCACGACGGCAACTTGGGCGCACCATGCTATGCTCCACGACGATCGGAAGGGTCTGATCTGGGGTCTGACATGTACAGTCCTACTCGGCATTCTCTTCACGTTTCTGCAGGTCTACGAATACACGCATGCTGGCTTCGGGTTTTCTGACCACATCTACGGCTCGACGTTCTACATGGCCACCGGCTTCCATGGCTTCCATGTAATCGTCGGAACCATATTCCTGTTGGTCTGCCTCTTCCGCGCGTTTGCGGGGCACTTCACGCCGCACAAGCACTTCGGATTTGAAGCCGCGGCTTGGTATTGGCATTTCGTCGATGTTGTGTGGCTGTTCCTATTCTGCTCCATCTACATTTGGGGCGCAGGAGCACACCCCGGCCACTAGCAGCAGACGGCCCGAGAACGGATTGGGGGCGGTCCTGTGGCCGCCCCTTTTCCGTTTTGCCCACTCGATGAATAGGGTTCGACAATGATCGAGTCACAGAGCAACAGAACTGCACCGAACCTTGGCGAGACCGTTTGGGTAGGGGTACGTGGGCGTTGCCCGTGCTGCGGTAAGGGCAAGATGTTCGATGGCTATTTGGCTCTGGTGCCGACCTGCGACGTATGCGGCCTTAGCTATGATTTCGCGGACTCCGGCGACGGGCCGGCTATTTTTGTGATGCTGTTCACCGGTTTTATCATCGTTGGAGCAGCGCTCTACGTCGAAGCCGTGTACCAGCCGCCTTATTGGGTTCACGCACTTGCGTGGGGGGCAGCTGCACTCATCTTGCCACTTCTGCTGCTCCGTAGTTTCAAGGGCGTTTTAATTGCGCTCCAGTACCGGAACAAGGCCGAAGAAGGCAAAGTGATCGTGGACGGCTGAGTGAAGCCATGACGACACCCGCCCTTATTCGGCTAACAGTGGCAGCAGTCATTGGCTTTGCTTTTCTGATTGCGCTCGGCAGCTGGCAGCTTCAGCGTCTCGAATGGAAAGAGCGCATTATTGATCGAATCGAGACGCGTACGGAGCGCAGCCCTGTTTCGCTCTAACGTGCCATCGAGCTCTCGAAGCGGTGGGGTGATCCTAACTATCTTCGCGTCGAGGCTAAGGGTCGGTTCCACAATGATCGAGAGCGCCACTACTACACAATCTCGCAAGACGGCCGGCCTGGTTGGCGCGTCATCGCGCCGCTCGAGACGGCTTCCGGCCGCATCATCCTCGTCGATCGCGGCTACGTGCCCGAAGACCGCAAAGATCCCAGCACCAGGGTTTCGGGGCAATTCCAGGACGTCGTGACGGTGACGGGGCTCTTGCGGACTAGCGAAGAGCCCAATCTCTTTTCTCCCGCCAACAATGAAGAGGCAAACCAGTGGTTCACTCGGGACCTCAGCACGATGGCCGGATCCATGTTTCCAAGCGGAACAGTGGAAGTGCTCCCCTTCTTCCTCGAGGCGGATGCGGGCGAAGTTCCCGGCGGATGGCCCAAAGGCGGGCAGACGCGCCTGGAGTTGCCCAATAAACACCTTCAGTACGCTGTCACGTGGTTCTTGCTGGCGGCCTGTCTGCTGGCGGTCTACGTCGCCTATGTCTGGAGCGTAATGTCCGGAAGGCGGACTTAACCCTACTGCTCGGCCATATTGCGGGTCTGCGCTTCGGCGGCTAGGGTCTGGCGCAAAAGTCTCAAAATTCCGGTGAGAGGCAGATTTTGAAGTTCATTTCAACGCGCGGGTCCGCCCCAGCGCTCTCGTTTGAGGGTGCCCTTCTCGCTGCTCTTGCCGAAGATGGTGGCCTGTTCATGCCCGAGACCTGGCCTCGCCTGTCGCCAGACGAGATAGCCGCCCTGGCAGGCCTCGACTACGCCGACGCAGTTTACCGCGTGATGTCCCCTTTTCTGGAGGGCGACCCCTGCCTGAACGATCTCGGTGAGGTTCTTGCGGAAGCCTATGACAGCTTCCATCATCCCGCCACGACACCCATTGTGCAGATTGGTCCCAACAGCTTTGTGTTGGAGCTATTCCACGGGCCAACGCTGGCGTTCAAGGACCTCGCGATGCAAGTCGTGGCACGGTTCATGAACCGTGCGCTCAAGCGGCGAGGGGAGCGGGCAACGGTGGTTGGCGCCACTTCGGGCGATACGGGTGCTGCGGCGGTCGAGGCCTTTCGCGGTCTTGAGTCCATTGACGTTTTCATTCTTCACCCCAAAGGCCGCGTAAGCGATGTGCAGCGCCGCCAGATGACGACAGCGACCGAGGCCAATATTCACAACATCGCAGTGGAGGGGACCTTCGACGATTGCCAAGCGATCGTAAAAGCGATGTTCGGCGATCGGGAGCTGAGCGCGAAGCTTGGGCTGACCGGGATCAACTCTATCAACTTCGCCCGCATACTCGCCCAGATCGGCTACTATTTCACGTCCGCAGTTGCGCTCGGGGCACCCCATCGGCCGGTAGCCTTCTCAGTGCCAACAGGAAATTTCGGTGATATTTTCGCGGGTTACGCCGCCCGCGCGATGGGCTTGCCGGTCCAGCGCCTCGTTATCGCCACGAACCTCAATGACAGTCTTCCTCGCGCATTGGCCTCGGGAACTTTCGAGCCGCAAAGTGTCATAGCGACCTCGAGCCCCAGCATGGACATCCAGCTTGCTAGCAATTTCGAGCGCCTACTGTTCGAGCTTGCCGGACGGGATGCGTCCCGCGTTCGGAGCTTGATGGGGGACCTGCGCACCCAAGGGTCATTCGCGCTGAGCCAGGGCGAGTTCGGGCAGCTGTGCGACCTTTTCAGCGCCCATTCTGCCGGAGAAGATGTGACGCAGATGACAATTCGGGGGGTCTTTGAAGAGACCGGCATTGTGGTTGATCCACACACAGCCGTCGGCATCGCCGCCGCCCAACAAGAGCCTGGGCTCGGCGTCACCCCCATAATTATTTTAGCAACGGCCCATGCGGCCAAGTTCCCGGACGCTGTGCACCGCGCCATCGGCGTTCCACCGACGCAGCCCGAACGCCTCGCCGTAAGGCTTGGTAGCGAGGAGCGTTGCACGACGCTACCAGCCGACCTGGCGACGGTCTCTAGCTTCGTTGTCGACCATGTGCAGGCTTCGGCGCCACTGACGGGAGCCGAAGCGTGAGTGTCACTAAGTCCACGCTGAGCAACGGTCTCACAGTCGTCACTCACGCTATGCCTGAAGTCGAAACTGTATCGCTCGGCATTTGGGTCGGGGCCGGGAGCCGTTCCGAACAACTGTCGGAACACGGCGTAGCCCATTTCCTCGAGCACATGGCGTTTAAGGGCACAAGGCGACGCTCAGCACGCGAAATTGTTGAGGAAATAGAAGCTGTTGGCGGCGACTTGAATGCGGCGACGTCTGTCGATTCGACAGGTTACTATGCGCGCGTGCTGCAAAAGGATCTGCCCCTAGCCTTGGATATCCTGAGCGACATCATCTTGGAGCCTCGCTTTGATGGCGGAGAGCTTGCGCGTGAACGCGACGTTATTCTTCAGGAGATTGCGGCGAGTTCGGACTCTCCTGACGACGTTGCCTACGACTTTTTATCAGAGGCGGCGTTCCCCGATCAGCCAGTGGGTCGCCCGATACTCGGCACGGCGGACAGCGTATGCGGTTTTGAACGGGATCATCTGCGCTCGTATCTAAGCACCCATTATCATGCACCGAACATGGTCCTCGCGGCCGCAGGCGCGGTGGACCACGGCACATTTGTGATGGAGGCCGAGCGCCGACTGCCAAGTTTGTCCTCCGATGGCACGCCAGTCCCTCAGAAGGCAGTTTATGGCGGCGGGCGCCGTCAGTCGAACAAGCCCTTTGAGCAAACGCATCTGATGATTGGCCTGGAGGCCCCCGCCTACCATCAGCCGGACTATTTCACCTCTCAGATCCTCGCCGGTGCGCTTGGCGGGGGCATGTCATCGCGGCTCTTCCAGGAAGTACGAGAGCGTCGAGGGCTCTGCTACTCAGTATACTCTTTCGCAACAGGGCTTGCGGATAGCGGTATGTTCGTCGTTCATGCGGCGGGTGCCCCCGAAAAGGCGCACGAGCTCTTCTCCGTTATTCGGGACGAATTGGACCGGGCGGCCGACGCCGGCTTTTGCGAGGCTGAACTCGGGCGCGTGAAAGCGCAAATGAAGATGGGGCTCTTGGCCGCCCTTGAGAGTTCCAGCGCACGGGCTGAGCAACTGGCGCGCCACACACTGTTCCGTGGTCGTGTCCTGCCTACAGCGGAACTCGTCGAGCGGATCGAGGCGGTCGATGCAGCCGATCTTCAGACCTTGTTGCAGAAAATTCTCGGAACGCCCCTGAGTCTTGCGACTGTGGGCCCCGTTGCTAATCTTGGACGATTCGAGGCTGTGGCGGACAGGTTTACGATCCCTGCCAGCAGAGCCGCGTAACGAGGGTGCTGACGAATGGCCTTGCTGCGAGCCGCCACCCCAGGGGACTTTGGTCCCGTAATTGAGACCGACCGCGTGCTCTTGCGTGCGCCACAAATGTCGGACTACTCAGCTTGGGCCGAACTGCGCGCCGCGAGCCAAGATTTTCTTGTCCCTTGGGAGCCTCTCTGGGCACCCGACGAACTTTCCAGAGCTTCTTTCCGCCGCCGTATCCGCCACTACATGCGCGATATGCGGGAGGACGTGGGTTACGCGTTGTTTGTCTACGATACCCGCTCTACGTCTCTCGTCGGTGGAATCACGTTGTGCAACGTCCGGCGCGGCGTGACGCAGTCTTGCACACTTGGCTATTGGGTAGGGGCCGCACACGCGCGGCGGGGTTTTATGACCGCGGCAGTTCGCGCGGTTGTCCCATTTGTCTTCGATTCGCTGGAGCTTCATCGACTTGAAGCGGCATGCTTGCCGGAAAACACAGCTTCGATGCGGCTCCTGGAACGGGTAGGGTTCAAGCGGGAGGGGCTCGCGCGCCGGTATTTGCGCATCAACGGCGACTGGCGCGATCATGTGCTCTACGCGCTTTTGGAAACAGATTCGCGCGCTTAGAGGAACGGGAGGGTAAGTGTGGCGACAAATGGCTCGGTGAGCGCCCAGTGCGCCGTGCCAACGGACCCTGTGAAGCGGTGGTGGTGCCGACACGGGGCCCTTTCGTTCGCCTATGGTTTGTTGATCGCGTTGTCGCTGATGCTTCCGGGGCTGTCCGGCGTTGCTTCTGCCATCGAGGCTATCGCGGTGGACCCCGCAGCGCCCAAAATGGAGATCACCACGAAAGGGGAGCTCTACGAGGGTCGCGGAGATAGACTCCAGATCGAAACCGCGCCTGGCCCTGACGGTTATATCGGCCGAATGGCCGTTCAGGCCTCGACACCCGGCACAGATCCAAGCTGGCTTGTCTTTGCTCTTTCGAACCCGACAGATGAGAGGATCGTTCGCTGGCTCGTGGCCCCGCGGTACACGCTTGCGAATTCGGGTGTATTCCGGCCAGAACTCGATGCGCCCCGAATTACGGCGGTTACACCCTCGCTCGGTTTTCGGCCAGAGCCGCTCAAAAGCGATAGAGCCGACATGTTCCGGCTGACTTTGGAGCCGGGCCAGACGGTGACCTACGCATCGGAGCTAGCATCTTCAAAGGTTCCGCAGCTTACGCTTTGGACGCCCAAATATTATCAGGCCAAGCAGCAAGACAGCATGCTGTTCAAAGGTGTGCTGCTTGGCATAACAGGGCTACTAGCGATTTTCCTAACGGCGATCTTCGCTGCAAACCACCGTGCAATCTTTCCGGCCACCGCGCTCGTTGCATGGGCTGCTTTGGTCTATTTCTGCGTAGACTTCGGGTTTTGGAATAAGTTGTTCGCCGTCGGTCCAGACCGGACGGCGACCTACCGAGCTGCTGCGGAAGCCGGCCTTGCGGCGAGCCTAGCGCTGTTCCTTTACACATTCTTGCGGATTGGCTTGTGGCACGTATGGATTCGCAGCGTGTTCCTGGTGTGGATCGCAGCGCAGTTCCTACTCGTCGGGATTGCGATCGTCGATCCTCAAACCGCCGCAGGACTCGCACGCTTTTCGACAATCATCATCGCTGCCGTAGGCACGGTCTTGATCGCTTATTTCGCTCTTCGTGGTCAGGACCGCGCGCTGTCGTTGATCCCAAGCTGGATGCTCTTGATCGTCTGGTTGTTGGGCGCATCGATGATCGTCACCGGGAAGCTCTCGGGCGAGGTCGTCGGATCGAGCCTCGTCGCAGGGCTCGTGCTCATTCTCGTCTTACTGGGGTTCACTGTTACCCAATTTGCGTTCCATACGGCCGGGTCAGCGCTGAGCCTTGGTCCACCCAGTCTCGTACAGATGAAGTCGCTGGCTGTAGATGGCTCCGGCACGCATGTCTTCCAATGGCATGCGGGGCGAGATCTGATCACCGTGGGTCATGAGGTCGAAACGGAGCTAGGTTTGGAGCCAGGGGCGCTCAATGTCTCTGTCAGCGAGTTCTTAAAGCATATGCATGCTTCGGACCGTGAGCGATTTCGGCTGCTGATGCAGTCTTTGCAAGAAAAGAAGGGCGGAGATCTTCAGACAGATTTCCGTCTGCGCCGACATGACGGAACATATCTTTGGTATGAGCTCAACGCTCAGGCAGCACACAACGAGAATGTACGTCTTCTCCGCTGCGTTGGACTCTTGCGTGACGTGACAAATCTGAAGCGCTCCCACGAGCGTCTCATGCATGACGCTGTGCATGACAGCCTCACAGGTCTTCCCAATCGTCAACTCCTTATGGATAGATTGCACGGCGCCATAACGCGGGCGGCGGAGGGGCAAGCGAACCGTCCGACGGTCCTCTTTATCGACATCGATCGTTTCAAGAACGTCAACAGGAGCTTGGGTCTTGTGATCGGTGACTCGATGCTCTTGACGCTAGGGCGTCGGTTGTCTCGCCATCTCAATCCGCAGGATACAATCGCCCGTATCGGCGGAGACCAGTTTGCGATTCTGTTGGTATCGGATAGTGACCCCCATCACGTTGCGACTTTGGCGGAACGTGTGCGCCGGGCGCTCCGTACACCGATGAAGATTAGCACTAAGGAGATCATTCTCACGGCGTCGATCGGTATCGTAGTGCACGACGGCTTGCAGACCAACGCTGAAGAGATGTTGCGTGACGGCGAGTTGGCAATGCTTCGAGCCAAGCGCCAAGGCGCGGACCGGATCGAGATCTTTAACCCGGCGATGCGGACGGAGGAGGAAAATCGTCTTCCTCTCGAGAGCGAGCTTCGTACAGCTCTGCAACGCCAGCAGATTTCGGTGCTCTATCAGCCGATTACTCGACTCGCTTCAAACCAGCTGGCTGGATTCGAGGCCCTCATGCTGTGGGATCATCCGACGCGAGGCCGGCTGACCGCTGAAGACTTTATGCCGCTCGCGGAGGAATCGGGCCTGATTGTTGAGTTAGGCAGTTACGTTCTTAGTCAGGCACTTGACGAGGCAGCAACGTGGCATCGCGTTCTGCCGCGCGACCGCGACCCGCTCTTCGTTAGCGTGAACGTTTCGAGTCGGCAGCTGTTCCGGCAAGATATGGTGCAGGAGATCAGATTGCTCCTTGCACGGGAACAGGTAGCTCGCGGCACGCTCAAACTCGAAGTAACAGAATCTCTGGTAATGGAGAATCCAGAACAGGCGGTCGAAATTCTTAGCTGGCTTAAGTCATACGGGGCGAGCCTGGCACTGGATGATTTCGGAACAGGCTACAGCTCACTCAGCTACTTGCATCGGTTCCCGTTCGATATCATCAAAGTCGACAAGTCGCTTGTGCAAGACAATATGATCGACGACCAGGCTCCACTGATCCTGCGCTCCATCGTGACGCTGGCTCACGAACTCGGCAAGGAAGTAGTAGCCGAAGGAGTGGAGACGCAGAGCGATGCAAACTATCTTCGCTCGATTGGCTGCGAGTTCGGACAAGGCTTCTACTATGGCGAGCCAATGTCGGCCCGGGATGTTGGGGCGCTCCTCAACGCGTTGGCAAACCATCGCAAACGTAGGGAACGCGAGCGGGCGCAAGCCGATCAAACACAGCCGGGGCTCGATGTGGAAGTGCAAAGCCGGAGCGACATGCCGAACTTGCCGGGGCCGACCACAGCGCAGGCCTAGTGTATTCGCCAATTTGTGAAAATCAGTGGATGACGCGACTAGGCGTGACCGGAGTCGCTTACCAGATGGCTGGGATCAACGCCAAGGCTATCGAGAGCCCGATTGTACTTTCGGTCAACCGCCTGGTCGAACACCAGTTCCGGGTTTGCGGGACAGTTCAGCCAGCCATTGGACTGGATCTCGTCCTCCAGCTGACCAGGCGCCCACCCGGCGTAGCCCAAAGCAAGCAGCGCCTTATCGGGGCCGCTGCCTTTTGCGATGTCTCGCAGTATGTCGATTGTGGCCGTCAAGCATACGCTGTCATTAATGGGCAGCGTGCTCTCGGCTTTGAAATAGTCAGCGCTGTGGAGAACAAATCCGCGACCTGTCTCCACGGGTCCTCCCAAATGCACGTCCATCGCATTTAAAGCGGAAGGCAGCGAGATACGTTCTTGGTTGGGAACGATCTTCAGTTGCTCCAAGAGTTCCGTGAAGCTGATATTGGGCGCTCTTTGATTGATAATGATTCCCATCGCGCCCTCTGATGAGTGCGCGCAAACGTAGATGACCGATCTGGAGAAGCGAGGGTCTTCCATGGACGGCATTGCAATCAATAGCTGACCGTCAAGATAGCTTTCGTCGTTGGAATGCGGGTCTGAATCCATACGATCATGCTACAGCAGTTACCGTTTCAGGGAAGGGGGAAGAGCAAATAAGGCAAGTTGACGAATTGTCATGTCCCTGCTCACAAAACAGTGACTCTCAAATAGCTTAGTCGCGCTCGCCTGAGACGACATGAGCAATTAAGTTCAGCCATAATGTTGATCTTTATGATGAGAAAAGGGCCAATGAACCCCTTCGGTCTCACTGTCCTCGTTGCTAGCCTTGTGTTGTGCTCAGCCCTTGGTAGTCCTGTCCATGCAGCCTCGCCGGGCCAGTCCCCCTGGTCGAGCCAGATCAACTCGAAGGTTCGTCTCGTAAGCGGCACCATCGAAGAGCAAGGTGAGGCGGCCCGTTATGCTGGCGTGCAGCTTCGCATGGAGGACGGGTGGAAGACCTATTGGCGGAATCCAGGGGACTCCGGCGTGCCGCCGACTTTCGATTGGTCGGGTTCCAAGAACCTCAAGAGCGTCGATGTCTTCTATCCGGTTCCCCATCGCTTCTCTGATGCGAACGGAACGGCAATTGGGTATGACAACGAAGTTGTGTTCCCCATCCGGGTCACGCCTAAGCAGGCGGACAAGCCTATTCAGCTGTCGTTGACCTTCGACTACGGCCTTTGCAAGGATCTATGCATCCCCAACTCGGTAGATCTAACAGCGGTTATTCCGGCCGAACTCGGAAGAGGCGATGCCCGGCTAATCGAACAGGCCAGCGCGCTTGTCCCCCATCCAGAGAGTGCGACGTCGCTACCGCGACTTGGGGCGTTAACGGCTAACTTCGAGGGGGCGGAGCCAACTCTTGAGGTCGAAGCGCTTTTTGAGCCTGGTGCCACCAACACCGATTTGTTTGTGACAAGCGCTGACGTTTTGGTGCCCGTCCCGAAGGCGCTCGGACCGCTCAAGGATGGCCGACAGCGGTTTTCAGTCGTTTTCCCGACGAAAGATGAGGCGAACGCTATCAAGGGTAAGCCTCTCACCTTCACACTTGTTTCCGATCAGGGCGCAAGTGAGACGACTCTGTCGCAGCGATAGCCGCCTTGGCTCACCGCGCAATGCTAGGTGCTGCTGCAGCGCCAGCAGCGGCGCCGGCGCCAGCGCCAATGGGCCCCGCGATCGCCGCTCCGAAGACGCCGCCAATGGCCGCCCCGCTCACGCGTTTTTCACCAGTCGTACAACCGGCCAGCGCAAGGCTGACGATTGCAGTTGCCGCGATGCGAATTCTCGTCATTGGGCTATCTACTCGTCGTGTTTCTATGGCCGCAGTATTTAACGCAAGGTCAGCCCATGCTGTTCCACCAGTCGATTGGCGCTTCGGAGGCGAAGCGGTATGCTGGTTGGCAGTCGCAGTGCCGCTGGTATCAAACAAACGAGGAGACGACCCGTATGACTATCGCCGAAGGAGATGTGCTCCCAGATGCAACATTCCGCCTCATGGGGCCTGATGGGATCGACACTCTGAGCACTAAGGATGTGTTTGGTGGCAAGAAGGTCGTCTTGTTCGCCGTGCCAGGTGCGTTCACCCCTACCTGCCACCTCAAGCATCTGCCCGGCTTTATCGACGCTGCCGGTACATTCAAGGGCAAGGGCGTAGACGAGATCGTTTGTGTGGCAGTAAACGATCCGTTCGTGCTTGACGCCTGGGCCCAAGCAACGGGGGCGGCCGACAAAGTCAAAGTGATATCCGACGGCAACGGCGAGTTCACAAAGAAGATTGGTATGGATTTTGACGGAAGTGGTGTTGGGCTCGGCACGCGGTCAAAGCGTTATGCGATGATCGTGGAGGACGGGGTGGTAACGCTCTTGAAGACCGAAGAGGACCCGGGCGAGGCCGGCGTTTCCACCGCTGAATCCATTCTCTCCTCGCTTTAGGGCAGCCTAGTTTCGCCCCAAAAAGGGCGCCATGCCTTCACGCGCGAGTTCGTCGGCCCGCTCGTTCTCGTCGTGGCCGGCATGGCCCTTGACCCAATGCCAGTTGACGTTATGCCGGGCTTCCGCTTGGTCGAGCCGTTGCCACAGCTCTTTGTTTTTGACTGGCTTCTTATCTGTCGTGCGCCAACCGTTGCGCTTCCATCCATTCATCCAACCCGTAATGCCCCCTCGCAGGTAATTCGAGTCGGTGTAGAGCTCAACGTCCGAAGGCCCTTTCAGAGCCTCTAGCGCTTCGATTGCTGCGGTTAGTTCCATACGGTTATTGGTCGTGTGGGCCTCACCACCCTTGAGTTCCTTGCGGTGCGGCCCCGACTCCAATATCGCACCCCAGCCGCCCGGGCCTGGATTGCCCGAACAAGCGCCATCGGTGTGAATAAGTACTTTTGGTCGGGGCGTCATCGTACTTGTCCTCAGTCCGAATCAAGCCCATACGCGCGATAGGATTGCACGCTTTGGTGAAATCGTAGCTTCCGCAAGTACTCGCGCGGGTCTTTCGTCTTTACGAGTGCATTTTCGTCTGTGTTCAATAGATCGTATGTGCGGGTCAGGAGGAAGCGCAGTGCGGCGCCGCGCGCGAGCACGGGCAGTGCGGTTAGTTCATTCTCGGCGAGATGTCGCGTCTGTCCATAAGCCTGTAGCAACGCGCGCGCTTTAGTGATGTTGAAAGAGGCGTCTGGCTCGAAACACCAGGCATTGAGGCAGACGGCCACGTCATACGCCATCATGTCATTGCAAGCGAAATAGAAGTCGATAAGACCGGAGAGTTTGTCTCCGAGAAAGAACACGTTGTCGGGAAAGAGATCCGCGTGGATCACGCTGGCCGGCAGGTCGTTGTTCCACTGAGTAGCGAGAAAATCGAGCTCATCGGCGACAACGCCCCGGAGGCCGGGGATTACACTATCGGCAGCTGCCCGTACATCGTCGAAGAGTGATCTCCAGCCGGAGAGCGAGAGATCGTTTTCGCGTCGCATGGGAAAATCGAGCCCGGCCAAATGGAAATTGGCCAGCGCTTTGCCGAGTTCGCCACAGTGCACGATGTCTGGGCGCCGGATCCAAACCCCTTCCAGAAAGCTGATCAACACGGCGGGCCGACCTGCGAGTTCCCGCAGAATGCGTCCTTCGCGATCACGCACCGGCAGCGGACACGTGATGCCGCGTGCTGCCAGATGCTCCATCAACGACAAGAAGTACGGCAGGTCCTCTTCGTGCACCCGCTTTTCGTAGAGCGTCAGGATGTAAGGATTCGCATCCGTGTGGACGAGATAGTTGGTGTTCTCGACACCCTCGGCTATGCCCTTAAACGACGTAAGGTAGCCAATATCGTAGCTCGCGATGAAGGCCTCAAGCTCTTGATCGCCGACGTCTGTGTAGACAGCCATCTATGCCGCCGTCGAGTCTCTCAAGGGTCGAGGCAACTTGAAAGAGATGGTTTCCTCGGCGGTCGTCACGGTCTCCAGGTGAAGCTCGAAGCGTTCTGCGAAAGCATCGAGAATGCCGTTGACCAAAACTTCGGGGGCTGATGCTCCGGCCGTTACACCCATACTGCGGATGTTCTCGAAGTCGCTCCAGTCAATGTCGCCACCCTCTTCCAAAAGCATGGCGCGCGAACAACCCGCGCGCTCGGCGACCTCGACGAGACGCATGGAGTTCGAGCTGTTCGGTGAGCCGACGACAATGACACGGTCGCAGTGCGGCGCGATCTTTTTCACCGCTTCCTGCCGGTTCGTTGTTGCGTAACAAATGTCGTCCTTGCGCGGGACGACGATGTCGGGGAAGCGCTTTTGCAGCGCCGCCATGATCTCGCGTGTGTCGTCAACGGACAAAGTCGTCTGGGTAATGACGGCAAGCTTCGAGGGATCTTTCGGCACGAACGTGTTCGCATCCTCGTCCGTCTCGATCAGATGGATCGCTCCTGGCGGCAACTGTCCGGTCGTACCGACGACCTCCGGGTGACCAGCGTGTCCGATCAGCAAGATCTCATGCCCGCGATCGAACAGCCGCTCCGCTTCGATATGCACCTTGGACACGAGCGGGCACGTTGCGTCCAGCACAAACATGCGCCGGTTGCGTGCGTCGTCGGGAACGGATTTTGGCACGCCGTGCGCCGAAAAAACGATTGGCGCGTCCGTGTCAGGGATCTCGTCCAATTCCTCAACGAAGACGGCGCCTTTCGCCTCCAAGGATTCCACGACATAGCGATTGTGGACGATGGCATGTCGCACATAGACGGGCGCGCCATACTTCTCAAGCGCCAGCTCCACAATCTGGATTGCTCGGTCGACGCCAGCGCAAAAGCCGCGCGGTGACGCAAGGTAAACGGTAAGCTTTGGCCGTTCGGTACGCGATTGTTTTTTGGGTGCCGTTCCGGTCATCCACGCTCCAGATCTGCTCGGTTTCGACCCCACGGCCCCAATTCAGCCCAAAACTGCGCCGAGCGTGCCTACATTAGGCGGGTTTTCCAGCTTCGGCTGCCTGACACAACTCTTGTGGGGACTGACATCGACCGATAATTTCGGCACAAATGGCGGCCCGGGGAGCGCGTTGGTCGTTCGTAACCACAGGACACGCGCATATCAGGCTTGGACGCCCGACATGTCAAGCGAAGGACAGGGAGAGTTGGGACGCAAGGACGGTCAAATCTGGGGCCGCAGGATCCGGCTCGCGACACTAGTCGTGAGCATGGGGCTTGTTTCAGGCTGCGGTGGCGGCGGCGGGTCGACGGGATTCTCCAGCGAGCGCCTGCCGGACGCAGGGCCTTCCATCAAGTTGCCGTCGCTTTCAGGCTCGGGATCGCAAGCTGACGCGACTGGTGCGCCTCAGGTCGCGTTGGCTGACGGACGGGCGAATAGTTGTCCCCAAGTCGTGGCTTGGCCGAACGAGAAGCTGAAGACGGTTTACCAGAACGGTCACGAGGGCGATGCAAACTTTATCATCTATCGCGGCGAGATCACGAAGCTCTCTCGTGAATGCCGGGTCTATGGCGGGCGCGTCGTTGTGAAATACGGGTACGCCGGGCGTGTCCTACTCGGGCCGAAGGGGTATCCGGGGAGCTTTTCGTTGCCTGTATCGGTCAGGGCAACGGACACCTACAAGGCGCAAGTCGCGCAGGATCGAACGTCTGTGCGCGTAACCGTTCCTGGCAACCAAACGGTAGGCTACTTCTCGATGGTGCGAGAGATTTCCTTACCTGTGCAAACCGGAACACGCCTCAACGACTACAAAATATTTGTAGCGCTGAAGTAAGGACGCTGATTTCACGATGCGCTATCACTTAGCTTGGGGATTCTCGAGGCTCGTTTTTGCAATTTCGGCCTTTGGGCTTGGTGCCAGTTCTGCTGCTGCGGACAGCTGCGAAGACCGCAAGCTTCTCGGCGCTTCCTATATCGTCTGCGCGTTCGATCCGGCCACAGACGACCTTCGTCTTTACTGGCGTGGCGCGGACGGTCGTCCCTTCCGCACTTTTAAGGCGCTATCCGAATCGGTGCGTAAGGAAGGCCGTGAGCTCGTTTTTGCCATGAACGGTGGCATGTATGAACAAGACTACAG
>JARFRF010000060.1 GCA_029287395.1 Methyloceanibacter sp.
CGATTTGCTAACCCCGTCGTGCGGGCCATGTTGCCATTTCGGATGCCACGGCGTCGTTGGCGCCGCACCTGACGGCGGCGGCGGGGTTGGCTCATATTGCGGTGGCGCATCAACTCGAACAAGGCGCCCGTCAACACGACCCCGAAACCGAGGATCAGAATAATTAGGCCGACGCTGTCGGCCACTGACCTTCTGGCGCCATCGCGACATCGTCATGACCACGACCGAGCGCCGCGAAGACCATTGACACGATCCCCTGCGCATCGAGGCCAGCTCGCGCATACATCGCATCTGGCTTGTCGTGATCGATGAAAATGTCGGGCAATACCATCGACCTGAATTTCAGTTTTCCGTCCAGCTGCCCTTCTAAGCTCAAGAACTGCATCACGTGAGAACCGAAACCACCGAGAACGCCCTCCTCGATGGCAATAAGAACCTCGTGGTTCCGAGCGAGCTGCAAGATGAGCTCTTGGTCGAGAGGTTTCGCAAACCGAGCATCGGCCACGGTCGTTGAGAGCCCACGACTCCCCAATTGATCTGCTGCTTCAAGACAGACTTGAAGCCGTCCCCCCAACGACAATAGGGCTACGGAGTTGCCTTCCCGCAAGATCCGCCCCTTGCCAATGCTGAGGGGCTCACCGTGCTCCGGCAGCTCAATGCCCCAACCCTCGCCTCGCGGATAACGGAAGGCTATCGGACCTTCATCGTAAACGGCGGCGGTTGCGACCATATGGCGAAGTTCAGCCTCGTTGGCAGCGGCCATGATGGTGAAACCAGGCAAACAGCCGAGATACGCAATGTCGAAAGAACCGGCATGCGTTGGTCCATCTGCACCGACCAGACCCGCTCGGTCTATCGCAAAACGCACCGGCAGTTTCTGAATGGCCACATCGTGGACGACTTGGTCATAGGCACGCTGTAGGAAAGTGGAATAGATCGCCGCGAACGGTTTCATCCCCTCCGCCGCAAGACCCGCAGCGAAGGTCACCGCGTGTTGTTCGGCAATGCCGACATCGAACATGCGGTCGGGGAACTCCTTCTGGAACTGATTGAGACCGGTCCCATCAGGCATAGCTGCCGTGATGGCCGCAATACGATCGTCTTTTCGCGCCTCACTGACAAGGCTTTCCGCGAAGACCTTAGTATAGGACGGCGCCGTGGCCTTCGGCTTGTCGCGAGCCCCTGTAACGACGTTGAACTTACCGACGCCATGATACTTGTCTGCTGAAGCTTCGGCGGGCGCGTAACCCTTACCCTTCTGTGTGACCGCGTGAATGAGGATCGGTCCCTGCTTTGTGTCACGCACGTTTTGGAGCACGGGCAAGAGCTGCTCGAAGTCATGTCCGTCAATGGGACCCACGTAATAGAAGCCAAGCTCCTCGAACAACGCTCCGCCACTCCAATATGTGCGCGAAAGTTCCTCGATGCGCGCTGCGCGACGCTCCCACTCCTTCGGAAGGCGCTTTGCGAGCTGCTTGGCAATATCACGCAGCTGCAGATAGGTGCCGCTCGAAGTCATGCGCGCGAGGTAGCGCGACAGAGCACCGGATGGAGGTGCAATCGACATATCGTTGTCGTTTAGGATTACGATTAGGCGCGAATCCATTGCACCTGCGTTGTTCATGGCCTCATAGGCCATCCCTGCACTCATGGCACCGTCGCCAATGACAGCGACCACATTGTTATTCTTTGACTGCAGATCACGAGCGACAACCATTCCCAGTCCGGCTGAAATCGAAGTCGACGAATGCGCCGCACCGAACGGGTCATAGGCGCTCTCTGCGCGCTTGGTGAAACCAGATAGACCACCGCCTTGACGGATCGTTCGAATGCGATCGCGGCGTCCGGTGATGATCTTGTGCGGGTAGGCCTGATGGCCTACGTCCCAAATCAGCCGGTCATTTGGCGTGTCGAACACATAGTGCAGCGCGACGGTCAGCTCGACGACGCCAAGGCCAGCACCTAGGTGACCGCCCGTCACCGAGACGGCCTCGACCATTTCTTGGCGAAGTTCGTCGGCAAACTGAGGAAGCTGGTCTTCCGAGAGCGCCTTGAGATCCTCGGGGACATTGACCTTGTCAAGAAGCGGCTTGGCGTTTTCGCCCGGAGCCTTTTCGATGACCTTCATGCCGTGCCCCCTTTCCATCATGCCGTCATGCGAGCGGCGGAAGTTGGTATCGCTGCATTGTTACGATGCTCAAGACGTTCGAATAGGTCGAGCACCCAGATCGCCTGCGCTCGGAAATCCCACCACCGGAGAGATAGCGTGGTCATAGCCAGATCGGTCTCTCGAATGCCGCACAACAAGAACCGCGCCGGCTCAAGACAAAGAAACGGCTCAGCAGGAGCTGGTGGACGCACCGACCCCAACACGCCGGTAAGCTTACGCATCTTTCGCGTCGACGGGACGACGGCACGTTGGCTCACCGAGTCAAACCCGTTCCGGCGGACCTCTTGCCCGATCTCCGCATAAAGAAGGCGAGCAGCAAGGATACCTGGTCGGCATCCTTTTGGCAGTTCAGCAATGCCAATCTCCGCACGCGTATACAGACCGTCCGCGACGTCGAGCAAACGTTTAACCACTTCAGCGAGCTTCGGCGTGAACTGCGGAGCGGCAAGCCATGCGTCCGGCTCGATACCCGCGTCCAACAGCCATTCGCGTGGCAGATAGACTCGCCCGAGGCGTGCATCTTCACCAACGTCACGCGCGATATTGGTCAGTTGCATAGCGATGCCAAGGTCGACAGCGCGCGCCAACGCGTTTGGCTCCCGTACGCCCATGACCAGCGCCATCATGACGCCGACCGTGCCGGCTACGCGCGCAGCGTAGGCGTGCAAGTCATCGAGGGTCTCATAGCTACGCCCTGCACTATCCCAGGCTAGGCCTTCAATGAGCGCTTCGGGGACATGCTTCGGAATCGCGAAATGCTCCACAACATGCATCATTGCGCGATCTGCAGGATGGGATTCTGGCATTCCCGAATAGACGCGATCGAGACGTTGCTGAAGCCGCTCGATTGCACCGCTTGTGCAGTCTATGTCGACAGCGTCGTCAGCAAGCCGGCAGAACGCATAGAGCGCTGAGGCGGGAGCACGAACACGGCGTGGCAACAAAAAGGAGGCCGCATAGAAACTCCGCGATCCGGTCTTGAGATGCGCGCGGCAAGCTTCGATGTCAGCCGCAGCCGACTTTTCAAAGAAGGGCTGCATGAGGCACCACCTTATCTAGAATTTTCGCGGAGCAAAGAACGCCCGGCACGCCAGCGCCCGGGTGCGTCCCGGCGCCTACAATGTAAAGCCGGTCAACGTCTTCCGACTTGTTGTGCGGACGGAACCAGGCACTCTGGCTAAACAGTGGTTCGAAACTGAAGGCTGCACCCTTGTGCGACAGAAGCCGGTCATGAAAGTCCTGCGGCGTCATCACGCGCGATGTGACGATGTGGTCCTCGAAACCAGGCAAGGCGACTGAGTCGAGCACCTGGGCGATCGCCCGTCGATACTCTTCAGCCTTTGTCGTCCAATCGATACCAGCGTCAAGATGCGGTACGGGTGACAGCACATAGAAGGCATCACACCCTTCCGGTGCAAGTGACGGGTCCGTGGCTGTCGGCCGGTGAAGATAAAGGCTGAAGTCGTCCGCTAGCACACGGTGCTTGAATATGTCTGTGACGAGCTCCTTGTAACGCGGCCCCAGCAGTATCGTGTGATGCTTCACGTCCTGATACTGTCGCGATGTGCCGAAATACCAGACAAACAGACCCATTGAATAATTGGCGCGATCGATCTTCTTGTCACTCCACCGTTTCCGCGCACTGGGCGGCACCAACTTTCGATAGGTCCATGCCGTGTCTGCATTCGACACAACGATATCGGACTTGATCCGCTCCCCACTGGACAGTTGGACCCCTGTCGCCGCGCCGTTCTCAACGATGATCTCCGATACTTCAGCCCCGTACCGGACCTCGTTTCCTTGCCGCTGGATGAGACCAACCATGCCTTGGACGATGCGTCCCGTGCCGCCCATAGCGAAGTGGACACCATGTCGGCGTTCCAGGAAGGCAATCAGCCCATAGATCGACGTCACCTTGAAGGGATTGCCGCCCACAAAGAGCGGATGAAAGCTCAAAGCGAAGCGCAGTCTAGGATCTTTTACGTAGCGCGAGACAAAGCCATGGACATTCTCGTAGCTCGCAAGACGCACGAATTCGGGAAGAACCTTAATCATATCCCGAAAGTTTCCGAAAGGGATCGCACCAAACCGTTCGAAGCCTATCCGGTAAATCTCCTCAGCCCGGCACATGAAGGCTTCGAAGCCCTCAACATCCTTTGGCGATATGCGAGCAACCTCCGCTCGCATGTCCTCTTCTCCCGCAAAACAATCGAGGACCTCGCCATCGTGAAATCGAATTCGATAGAAGGGATCAAGCGGTCGCAGATCTACGTCTTGTGACAGCTCGCGGCCAACGAGAGCCCACAGCTCCTTCAAAAGGAAAGGCGCGGTGATGATTGTGGGGCCGGCGTCGAACCTGAAGCCGTCCTGCTCGAAAACATAAGCGCGACCACCGGGTCCATCGAGTTTTTCGAGGACAGTTACGCGGTAGCCCCTTGCGCCAAGGCGTATGGCCGCTGCGAGCCCACCCAAACCGCTGCCGATGACGATGGCGTGCCGCCCCGGCTTCTCAAGTCGCGCTGACTGGCGCTGGGTGGGTGCAAGTGTCAACATAACTTGACAATAATGGTGTCAAATGTTTTTGCCAAGCGGCAATTGACCCTTCT
The DNA here is from genome assembly GCA_029287395.1 of Methyloceanibacter sp. Lineage (GTDB taxonomy): Bacteria > Pseudomonadota > Alphaproteobacteria > Rhizobiales > Methyloligellaceae > Methyloceanibacter. The sequence goes on from JARFRF010000060.1 coordinate 4,777, forward strand.
AGCCGTTTAAGCTGGGGCGAGTGCCGCCCATTGCTCAACAATTTCAGCGATTCTCTCAGGGGATTCCTCGTGTGCTAGATGCCCGAGACCGCGCAAGAGAACGACTTTGGCGTTGGGAAGGCGATCGCTGATCTTGAAAGCATCGTCGGGCGAAACCGCGCGGTCATCGCCACCAACCACCAGGACTAAGGGAACCTTCAGCGACTCTAACCTTCTTTCGAACGTGTGCAGGTCCCAACCGGCCATCATGCTCAGCGCGGCCTCAACGTGACCCTCGCTTTGGAACAAACGCTTGTAATAACCAAGTTCGTCGGCTTTAAGCCGTGAACCCGTACTGCCGATGAGCCGCTCCACCGCAACATCACTTGATGCGCGCCACGCAAATAGTTTCGGCACGAAGGGATTGAGCACGAGCAGCTTGGCCATAGGCGAAAAAAATTGGCCCACCATGCTACCGAAAGGCAGCAGGGCCCCATTGATACTAATGATCGCCTTGGGTTCGATAAGCTCGTCGAGACACATCTCGATAAGGATGGCCGCTCCCGCCGAGTGACCGACGACTAGCATAGGCTCAAACCGCAGCGTCTTCAGCAGGGCCGAAAGATCCTCAGCCATTTCGGGCAAAGACAATCGAGAGGGAGCAGGCAAATCCGTAAAGCCGTGTCCAGGCAAATCAGGGACAACGACGGTGAAGGCGGCGGACAGTATTTTGGCAAGCTCACCGAACGAGTGGCTTGACGCCCCCGTGCCATGAACGAGCAGCACAACAGGCCCCTCTCCCATGACCTGAACGTGCCACTTGAGACCGGCAGCTTCTACAAACCGGCTCGCTTCGCGATTGGGCCAATCCTCTCCGTCTCGCGCGAAATCAAGCTTCTGTTGCACGCTCAGTTCCCTAGTCTCGCACGAACTTCTTGGGAGACTGACTGGGCATCCGCATGCGGCAAAGCCACATACTGCGCCCCGACCGCCTCGGCGATGCGCATCGCGCTCTGTTCGCCGCGCGGTGATGTGTCGATCAGAAGGGCCGCGACACCGTCGTGCCGAAGCATGCCAGCTGCATCGACGGCATCGGCCTCCGCAGCCTCGCGACCTTTTCGGCCATCGCGGGAGAGATTGGGGCGACCGTCAGTCAAGAGAACGACTGCCGGCGTTTGATGTTTGCGCTTGATCGCCTGAGCAAGCACCCCCGCCTGTTCCAAAGCATCGGCGAGCGGCGTACCTCCACCGCCAGGCAAATCAGCAAGGCGGCGCCGCGCGCGCGTTAGGGAACGCGTCGGCGGAAGCAAGAGCTCGGTGCCTCGCCCACCAAACGCGATAAGTGCAACCTGATCGCGGCGGACATAGCAGTCTGCCAGCAACAACTCGACGGCGCCTTTGGCTTCAGCAAGCCGATGCAGCGCAGTCGATCCAGATGCATCGACAACGAACACCGTGACCGTCTCGCGCTTCTCCTTCAGGCGACGAACGCGAAAGTCGTCCGGTTTGACAACGATACGCCGACTTGAAGCCGTCGCAGACCCGGTCCTGCTCTGTGCTCGCAGCGACTGCCACGGAGCCGCCGCCCGCAAGGTCTCAAGAACGTTCAACCGGGCGCCGTTCCGCAGAGTCCCGCGGCGCGTACCCGCTGGCCGGCCGCGTCGCACGGTTTGCTGTTCCGCGCCCGCTCCCTTAGCCGCATCTCTCCGCTGTCGCACCGACCGCTTGTCTAGGAGTCGGGCCAACAGGTTTGGTGGAATGGCCGCCTGCGCTGCCGCTAATACGACGTCTTGCAACTCCGCGTCCGTGGGCTGGCGTTGCTCTTGGTCACTCTCAGATTCATTACGCTCAGGCTGCGTTTGCTCCTGAACCTCTTCGTCCTCCATCGGCGGAAGAACTGTCGCGCGCGGTGCCAGTACGAGGCGCGCGGCGTTCGCAATGTCTTGATCGCTGGCGCTGCCACGAAGTGCAGCGCTGCAACTTGCTGCCCGCATTGCCAGGATCGGTGCGTTAAACGAAGCAATGCCAAAGGCAAGCGCGACGTTGCAGAGGACACTAACGGCTTCGTCGCCCCAAACCATCTCCGACAATCGGGCTCGCGCATCTCTTATGTCTTCAGGCGCGAAGCCGGAGGTCTCGTATCGGTCGCCCAACGGATCTAGGTCCAAATGAAAGGCCAGCCGGTCGCGAAGAGCAGCCGGGACTTTCTCATCATCGATCCCTTCGTCGAGGGCTATCACTGAAAAACGCGTTGCATGCTGCTGGGCAAGGCCATCACGCTCAATCCTTACCTCGCCGGTGTCCATCGTACCGACGATCTTGGCTGCTGTCGTTGCAGTCAAACGCTCAGCCGAGGGAACCAAAAGAATGCCTTCGTTTGCTCTGGCCAGGATACCCCGTTCAACGAGGGGACGCCCTGCCGCGAGCGTTGCTGTGAGATCGAGACCGCCGAGAAGCCGATCATCGGTCGCATGAGTGGGGAGACGATGAGTGACAAGCCCGTCCGGCACGAGCTCTTGCAGACCCGCAAGCCAGCTCTCTTGCATGCCTCCGGAGCGGCCACGCAACACGGCGCCACCAAGTCCGAACGGATCAACAGCCAGCATTGCGGCGGCAAGCGCAGCATCCTGAGCAGGGGTCGGCTCAGAATGATCCAAGCCGTCAGGCACCGAATAGCTCCTCGACTGTACGATCGATACGAACCGTTGAGCTGCCTTCATCAAGTGGATTGCGTCGCAGCCGATGCCGCAAAGCGCATGGCGCGACGCGACGGAGATGTTCGTCTTTTACAGATCGACGTCCCTCAAGCGCCGCCAGCGCGCGCGCAGCGCGGAGAAGCGTCAACTCACCGCGAAGGCCATCTGTCCCGACTCCGATACAAAGCTCCGCAGCCTTTGCAAGCTGTTCGTCAGGTGTCTTGATCGACTTTAGACGTTTCCGCGCCGAGATGATGCGCTTTCGCATCTCTTCCTCTTCTTGGTGGTACTCGTCGACAAACGAATTCGGGTCTCGCTCAAATCGATCGCGTCGACGCACGACCTCGACACGCGTCTCGATATCTTCGGGTGTATTGACATCGACTGACAGTCCGAAACGATCCAGCAGTTGCGGCCTGAGTTCACCTTCCTCCGGGTTGCCACTGCCGATCAACACAAAGCGCGCCGGGTGCCGCACGCTGAGACCCTCGCGTTCCACAACGTTCTCACCGGACGCCGCCACGTCGAGCAGCAGATCGACTAGATGATCCTCGAGGAGATTGACTTCGTCGATATACAGGAAGCCTCGGTTTGCACGCGCCAACAGACCGGCCTCAAAGACCTTTTCTCCGGTCGACAGTGCTCTCTCCAAATCGAGCGCACCCACAACCCGGTCCTCGGTAGCGCCAAGTGGCAAATCAACAACAGGAACGGGAATGTACTCGCTCTTGAGTCGTCCTTGTGAAGCACGCGCGCGGCACTCCTCGTCGCAGGCGGCTCTATCGGCGCGCGGATCGCAATGGTACCGGCATCCGCTCACGACCCGCATGGGGGGCAGCAATCCAGCAAGACCGCGCACAGCAGTCGACTTGCCCGTGCCGCGGTCTCCAAAGATAAGAACCCCTCCGATGGAGGCATCAATCGCAGATAGGATAAGCGCCAGCTTCATCTCATCTTGGCCGGCAATGGCCGTGAACGGATATATCTGACGCACGTTTCCCCCAAAACGCTTTTGACTACGAACGCTTCAGGCGTCGAGACTCAGGCAGCCGGTCGTCGGCTTTTAAGGCCATCATGTGCCGCGCAAAAAATCACTGGAAACAGCTAAGGTTACACAAGCGCGTGTCAAGTTGGCTGGTATTTCATGGTTATAGCATGCGCTCTCAAAACCGTCACGCCGGATGTTGGCAGCTCATCCGTCTCGCGGATCAGCCAACGGGTTAGTGCGTGGTCGGATGTCTCGCGGGTGCGAGATCGCGTGTCAAACGCTGTAGACGAGACAGCGCCACCGACACGTCCGTGAAGTTGCAGCGATCTGCGCGCCACCAGTCGCTAATGCGCCGGGCAGCGGGCGCCAAGAGAGACACATAAAGAGACCCGACCGCAACGCCTTGAGCACGCATGGCTGCCACGTAGGCCGAAATAACGGTGAAGTCCTCCGCAAGGAGCAGCCTCGAAAACTCACTAACCTCTTGTTCGCCAACGACGAATTCAGGCCGATCGTCGCCAACGACCCAATCGGAGACGTAGTGAGCCAGAAGAAGGCGGGGAATAACCTCCCCTTCGATGACACGGCTCAACTGGTTTGCGTGATGCGTGGCGTTGTTGCCCTCTGGGAGGGGCACTCGTTTGCCGGTGCGGTCTCCAATCTTGAGCCACGACTGAGCAAGCTGACCCACCTTCGTTTCCCAGTCCTCAAGCTCTAGCGGCTTGACCATGTATGCGTCGGCACCTGCCCGGTAGCTCCGATCGATGTCTTTGGGATGGGATGATGTTGATAAGACGATGATAGGCACCGTGCGCTCAGGATCCTGCGCTCGTATCCTTTGCAGAAGGTCGCGACCGTCTAGCCCAGGTAGGTTGAGATCGAGAACAATCAAAGATGCACGGTCGGAGAACTCCGACGAGTCTGATAACAGATAGCCTGCGGCCTCTCGGCCGTTCTCGCACCGCTCGATGCGATTGGTCACACCCGCGACCTTCAAAGCGTGCTGCAGTGCAAAAAAGTCGGTGTCGCTGTCCTCGACAGAAACGATGGTACCGCTACTCATTCCAGCGCCTCCAGCCCCAGCGTGAAATAGAATGTCGAGCCCTCACCGGGAATGGTGTCGACCCATATCCGTCCCCCGTGGCGCTCCACAATTCGTCGGGCGATCGTCAAACCCGCCCCGATGCCTCCATCAAATTCTTCAGGCCCGTGGTTCCGCCAGAAGATATCGAAAATGCGTTCCCTCGCTTCGGCTTCGATGCCGATCCCGTTGTCCTTGACATAATAGCGGTTCGGCGACCCAAGTTCGACTCCAATTTCGATCCATCGCTCAGCCTTGTCATTGTATTTAGCCGCATTCGTGATGAGGTTGACCAGGAGTTCCCCTATCCGAACGCGATCACAGTAGGCCTTCCCTAAACGCATAGGGCGCCGAATCTCAACGCCTTTCCGTTTGATCAGTTCGCCGCAGAGCATTAGGGCATCGTCGAGTTCCGCATCGAGATTGTTCTCGCTCAGCGTAAGGTCGGTTCTTCCTGCCCGAGAATATTTGAGAAGCGACTCGATGAGGTCGTCCATGCGACGCGTCAGTTTCAGGATCGTTTCCAATCGATCCAGCTCCTCCGGGGCCAGATTATCGGTGCGTCTCCTCTTGAGAAAGCTCGCCATCAGATGGATGCCGCGAAGGGGCTCCTTAAGGTCGTGAGAGGCGGCGTAAGCAAAGCTATCGAGCTCAACATTCGCCGCCTCCAAGGCTCGGTTCGCGCTCTCAATTTCGGCGGCCCTATTGATAATGACCTCCATAATCGACTGACGAAGCTCGGCGACGGCCATCTCCTCATCCTGGCTCCAAGGCTCACAACGGCCAGTGACACTCTCCTTCCATAGAGCGAAAGAGGCGCGTGGCATCAGTCGGATTTGCCCGTCGGTTTCGCTGACTTTCATGGGCTTTTTCGGGTCGCCCGCCCAATTGACGATTTCGATATGCTCCGGCCGAAACCACAGCAACATGTCCTGCTCGTTTGACGACAAGCGCGCGCCCAAAACACCGCTCGCTACGGATCTAAAGCTCTCGGCTGGGGGATAGACCTCCGGAAGCCGATCAATCGCCAAGACTGGCGGGTTATTCTGCGCCAACCAGCTCGCTAGAGATTCGACCTCCGCTTTCGTCGGGGTCTTTCCCAACAAAGAGACCTTGCCTTGAGACACCACCGCGGCACCTTGAGCATCAATGAGTGACAGGAGGCTTAGATCGCTTTCGCCATCGCCCAAGGACTGATGCAAATCAGGTTCGCGACAGAGTGCCTCGACAAGCTGATCGTTGACCGCGGTTCTGCGAAGGCGGCGCTCGGCGCCCTCGGCGTCCTCTTTCGCGGCCATCAATAGCGAGAGCATATGGGACAGCAGTTCCGTGGCCATGCGCATCTCGTAGGGGACGTGACGCGGCGCGCTGTGATGCATCGACGATATTAAACCCCATAGTGCACCCTCTTTCATCAAGGGCATCACCATGGTCGACTTGACGCCCATGTTCCGAAGATAATCTGTATACATGACGGAAACGCTGCGCAGCATCGCGTAGCTCATATCGATCGGCTTACCCGTCTTCGGATGACTCTCAGGGATCAATGGAACCGGCACATAGTTCACGTCCGGAAGATGCCGGAGCCAGCTCATCGAGAACAATCGCCGTGCCGGTTGCGGGATATCGGTCGCAGGGTAATGAAGCCCGAGATACGGCTCCAAATCTTCGCGTTTGGCTTCCGCGATAACGTGGCCG
>JARFRF010000066.1 GCA_029287395.1 Methyloceanibacter sp.
GTAGACGACGCCAATGGAGTGAGTCGCGGTGGAGCACGCACTAACAACACCGAATGTCGGACCCTTGATCCCGTATTCGATGCTCACATGTGCCGAAGCTGACGATCCGATCGCCTTCAAAAGGGTCAGCGGATGGGTCGCCCTCTTGTTCTCTTTGAACAGCATCTTGTAGGAGAATTCGAGGGTAGTCAGTCCGCCAACGCCCGATCCGATGATGCAGGCCGTGCGATACGCATCCTCATCGCTGATGGGTGTCTCCAGGCCCGACTGCTCCACGGCCTCGCGCGCCGCGCAGCCCGCGTACTGCGAGTACTTGTCGGCCATGAGGAGCTGCTTGCTCAGCTCGCGTTCTCTGGGGTCAAAATCCGGGACTTCTCCGGCAATCGTGATGTAAAGCTCATCGGTCTCGAAGTTTTGGACCTCGCGAATACCGCAAGTGCCCGACTTGAGCCCCGTCCAGAACTTTTCAACGCCCGTACCCAAAGGCGTAACAACGCCCTGGCCCGTGACCACGACGCGCCTGCGTCCGTTAGAGTGTGTCATGTAGTGCTAAGCCGTAACTCCAAGCCTGGCCGATACCCCGGAAAGCTCCCGAACGGTAGGGCTGGTCTATGCTGCCGCGCCCGAAGCTTTCGAGTCTGCAATGATTCCCTTCACACGATCGACAACCGAGCCGACCGTCGCAAATGCCTCGACTTCTTCGTTTGCATTATAAGGAATTTCGATTCCGAAGGTATCCTCAATATCAAAGACGATTACTGCCAGATCGAGGGACTCAATCTCCAGGTCGCTCAGAGGCGTCTCGAGCGTAACCTCTTTAGAGGGATCCTTCATATTCTTCCGCAGAATCTCAATGATCTTGGTGGCCACCTCGTCCATATCACTCTCCTGCCCCGTTGAGGGGTCCGTATATCAATGTTCCCTGGCTAAAACATAGCGAGTTCGAGGGCAAGTCAGGCAATGGAATAGACTTAAAAATAGGTCGAGTCCAGCCGCCCCACGCTTGCTCGATTCAAGACACTATACGCTCTAATCGCTAACAAAATGGGCGTTTTTGCGCCTGAGGTTGCCTTCGTTTTAGCATAATCTGGGCGCGTCATACGCCCTGCGGCACCCGCAAAGCCACTCCCGTGGTACAATAATATGAGAATCGGAGCTTGCGGCGAATTGCCTCCCCAAGCGAGATGCCTAGCGCCGCTAAGATACCGAATTGCAACGCAAATTTGAGGTAGACAACACTTTACGAAATGGCTGTTCAGGCAAACCCAGCCTCAATGCAAGCCGCAACCGGCACGGAGAATCGACCCTGGCTTAGATCCTACCCTGCCGGATTGTCCTGGTCCGCCGAGGTCAAACCGGGCCTCGTGCATGGCCTCCTCGACGAGGCCGTAGAACGCTTCGGCCCGAGAAAATGTACCGTTTTTGAAGGCAAGACCTTGTCATACGACGAGATCGGCGCTCTCTCGGATCGAGCGGCGAAGGGTCTTGCGGCCCTCGGTGTCCGAAAGGGGGTTAGAGTCGGACTGCTGCTCCCGAACTCTCCCACCTACATCATTTATTACTTCGGTATTCTCAAAGCGGGCGGCACCGTCGTTAATTTCAATCCGCTTTACAGCGTCGAGGAGATCGCGTTCCAGATCCGGGACAGTGGGACGCAGATCATGGTCACGCTCGATCTCCAGCTTCTGTTCGAGAAGGTCGAACCCCTCCTGGCAGACGGGACCCTCGGACGCGCAGTAGTCGCCGATTTCGCGGCACTACTGCCGAAACTGAAGCAGATCGGGCTCAAGCTCACGCGGAAGGTTCGACGCGCCAACATCGGTTTCTCACGCCAGCGGAAGAAGATTGTTCGCGAGCGCGACCTCCTCGCTAATAACGGCCGCTTTGTCCGCCCCGAAATCAAGCCAGAGGCTGTCGCTGTTCTGCAGTACACAGGCGGCACTACGGGCACGCCCAAAGGGGCGATGCTCAGCCATGCCAACATCTTTATCAACACCGCTCAGGTCCGGATGTGGGGTCAGCGGCCCCGCGAAGCAGCGGACCGAATCTTAGGCGTCTTGCCGCTTTTCCACGTTTTCGCAATGACCACGGTCATGACCTTCGGGATCGCAAGCGGCATGGAGATCATTCTCATGCCGAAATTTGATCTCGGCCGGACGCTGAAGCTTATTGTCTCGGCGAGGCCAACGGTGATGCCGGGTGTGCCCACACTGTTCCAGGCAATGCTACATCATCGCCACATCGAGAGTTTTGACCTTTCCTCCTTGCAGTTTTGCATTTCCGGCGGCGCGGCGCTGCCCATGGAGGTCAAGAAAGGGTTTGAAAAGCTCATAGGCGGGTCCCTTGTGGAGGGCTACGGCCTGAGCGAGACGTCGCCCGTTGCGACCTGCAATCCCTTCGATGGGCACAAAGACGGCTCGATCGGGCTACCACTGCCGCAGACCGACATTACGATCCGATCGCTAGAGAACCCCGCAACGGAGATGCCCCTTGGAGAGCCGGGGGAAATCTGCATCGCCGGTCCCCAGGTCATGAGCGGATATTGGAACAAGGCGGACGAAACGGCAGCCGTTTTTGTTGGGCGTTATCTTCGTACAGGCGACGTCGGCTATATGGACCAAGATGGGTTCATTTTTATTGTTGATCGCATCAAGGACATGATCAACAGCGCGGGCTTCAAGGTCTATCCGCGCCGAGTCGAAGACGCACTGTACGAACACCCCGCTGTAGCCGAATGCTGCGTCGTCGGCATCCCAGACTCCTATCGTGGTGAAGCTCCAAAGGCCTTTGTTCGTCTTCACGAAGACCGCAAAGAAACTGCGGTGGACCTCATGACGTTCCTGAGGCCCAAGCTTTCAAAGCTCGAATTGCCGGTTGCTATTGAGTTCCGCGACGAGTTGCCGAAGACAATGATCGGCAAGCTGTCGAAGAAGGCACTGCGCGCGGAGACGCGCTGTTAGCCCATAGGCAAGGCGCCTCTCCAAGACAGCCGCGGATGCTGAAGTCGAACCCGACTAGCTACCGGCTCATCCAAGGAACGAAGTTCTGACCCTGCTGCTGCAGTTCCTTGAGCCGCTGTTGGCGTCGCTGCTGACGGCGCTCCCGCCGTGTCAGCCTTTGGCTCTCTGCTGCCGAGGGTGCGGCTTGGGCCTGATCCGCAGCAGCTGCCTCAGGCGGCGCAGCGGCGTCAGGCTGCACTGGCTCCGGCTGGGCTGATGCGGGCTGAGCTGACTCAGGCTGAACCGAGGCCTGCCGAGCATCGGGCGCTGTCGGGGCTTCCGGTCTCGCTGAGACTTGGGCAGGTGCCGCAGGCGCTGCCTGAGGCGTGGCCTGTGGCTGGCTTGTGGGAAGCGGCGTCGCCATTGCAAAGATGCTCGATACGCTGTCCCCGGTATAGCTTGTTGGCATCTGGATCCATCGCGCTTCCCCGGCATAAGCCGTTCCCAGCGATGCGGCGTCCTGTCCTTGCGCGGACGCCGATTTCACCGCCTTCGCGAGAGTA
>JARFRF010000079.1 GCA_029287395.1 Methyloceanibacter sp.
CTCGAAGACCGAACAATCGAGCAACGGCCCCAGCGGCCAGGTCGCAAATAGCTCCTGCGGCTGTCTATCGCGATCCTGTCGACTATCCTCCAAGGCTGGTTCTTGAACCAAGGCCCTATAGGTCCAATCCCGCAATGTGACGTTACGCTTGTGCGCTCTAGCTCAGAAGCGCAAATCGTCGACCAGGGCTTGACTGATACGTGTATCTACACTATATGTATGCTTACAGAATGAGGCGCGTAATGAGGAACACGATAAACGACTTCGAAGCGTGCGCTTGTTTCAATGTGCGCAAGGTCTCGCGGCAGTTGTCGCAGCTTTATGATCACGCGCTTGAGCCGTCTGGTTTGAAGAACACCCAGTTCACAATGCTGGCCGTGGCTTCTGAGGCTGGTCCGATATCCATCACGAACCTCTCGCGGCTGCTTGACCTGGATCGCACCACTCTGACCCGCAACCTTCGGATCATGGAGCGTGAAGGGCTTATTGCCGTGGGATCCGGGAAGGACGCTCGCTCGAAGATCGTCACCCTTTCGGCAAAGGGCAGGTCGCGCCTTAGTCAGGCAACACCGCTATGGCGTAGCGCTCAGGCCAAGATCCTGAAACGCTTCGGTCGAAATCGCTGGGACTCCCTTAGGCTTGAGTTGCAAGAGATGCGCGACGCCGCAGACACCTAAAATTTTTTGCAGCATAACGTGTATATACACTAATGTGGAAGGAGGTTGTCATGAAGAAAACTATTGCAAACAACGTGGTAGCAATCACCGGCGCATCAAGCGGTATCGGACGCTCAACGGCACTCGCTTTTGCCGGTGAGGGCGCGAAGTTGGCTCTTCTATCCCGTTCCCGTTCCAAGCTTGAGGCAGTGGCGCAAGAAGTCCGCAAGCGCGGTGGTACTGCGCTCGTCGTGCCAACAGATGTTTCCTCACCGGAGTCGGTTCAAGCGGCCGTTGATAAGGTCGTCAGTGAATACGGTCGTATCGATGTCTTCTTCAATAATGCTGGCAAGTCCTTCGTCGGCCGGGCTGACAGCGTCGACTTCGAGGACAAGACGCGAGAGATGTTCGAGACGGATTACCTTGGAGCGGCGCGAATGGTTCGAGCAGTGCTGCCCATCATGAGACAGCAGCGGTCTGGCCATATTCTGAATATGTCCTCCGTCGTCGGCAGGAAGGCCTTTGCTGGCTTCGGCGGGTATTCCAGCATCATGCATGCCATCGATGGCTATACGAGCGCACTCCGCCAAGAGCTGAAGGGCACCAACATTCATGTGTCGACGATTCACCCGGCGCTGACCCAGACCCCCTTGTTGGCTGATGCGCGGCCTGAGGATATGCCGCCGGCGTTTCGATCGTTGTCGCCGATACCTGTCGAACAGGTTGCGCGAGCGGTTGTTAGAGGCATACGTCGGAACTCGGCGAGAATTGTCGTCCCTTGGCAACCACGGCTGTTGATGTTTGCTGAGGCAATCTCTCCGCGGTTCGGCGACCTGTTCGTCGAACTTTTGCAGAACCGCGTCTTCGGTCGAGTTTCAGGAACGTTCCGTGGGACGACTTACCAACACGAGCTTGGTTGAGGTGGTTGCCTGCCAGTGCTTCGCTCCCCGGGGCGCCTGAGAAGGTAGCCCCGGCTCTTGCACCAGCGATTTGCAGGCTTGGCGGAATGGGCGGATGAGGTGTCTCGTATTAACGCTGCCTGTCCAGAGAATGACCCGCCAGCATCGCGGCGGGTCATCCGGGTTCGGCGTAATTGTCGTGCTAGTTGTCGCCGTCTTGGCGGTCTTCTCGGGCGTCTTGCCGGCCTTCTTGCTTCGCATCGCGCTTGTCCTTTCCGACAAGCCCTTCTTCCTGTCGGGCATCCTGTCGAACGTCGCGTCTATCCTGCCGCCGCTCCATGCCCTGGGTTTCGGCAAGCATCTGGTAGGAAGCTCCATGCGTCTTGGTCTTCTCATGCTCAACTTGCATGGCAAAGCTTGAGCCGGCCGAAACGCTGATTGCTGCGGCGATTGCAATTGTGCTCCAGGATTTCTTGTTCATGGGGGATCTCCCTATCTCTAGTGTTGTTGCTCTGTTGCCTCGTGCCCCGTGAGAAGCAGTCGCACAGAGACAGATCAACGAATTCGAAAGGGTGGGGTTCAACGAATTCGAAAGGGTAGGGTTCCAGCCACGGCCAATGCCGGTTCGCGAGCGTCCGTCATCAGAGCGCCAATGCTCGAGTTACTGGTGACGTCCCATCAGGCCAACGGATTGGCTCTATGGTCAGACGCGAGCGCGGCTCCCAGCGTGCGTTGAGAGCTAATAGTAGCTGACTTCACGTACGCCGATCTCAGCTTGATGGTCACGACCAAAGGCCACAACACCAATCGATTTGATGGCTTCAGGCTTTGGTGTCCTTCGAAGGAACCGGCTGGAAGGCTTGAAGGCTTTGAATGGCAAACGCACCTCAGACCACTCCTTTGTGGCGTCGAAGCCAGCTTGGTAGTACTGCCAGGGCATAAGAGTGCCGCCGGTCCGCAGGTGTACGAAGTAGCGCTGGTCATTTCCGTAGACGACTAGGCGTAGACCCACTGCATCTTGGGGGAGCGCCCGAGGTAGTTCCATCCGGAACTGGATAAACCCGCCGTTGTTTGCTGTGCTAACACGCCCTGTCATGCGGGCGTAGGCGTCTCCTTCGCCATGAACAAACTCAACCCGTCCAGTGGAGACTCCACCCATAACCGTGTCAGCGATAAACTGCCACCGGGCCTCAGGTTGGCTTTCAAAGTTCTCGATCATGACATCTTCGGCCAGCGCTACATGCGAGGCCCACACTGCTATGGCCGTCAGCAATATTGTCAATCTCATGTAACGTCCGCGTTCCAGTCCTTCGCGTGAATGCAGGCAAGCGCCACTTCGGCGGCGTCTAGCGAGCCTTGCGCGGGTACTCGAAAGGTCTGATGCAGAAAGGTTCCTCTTCGACAGAAGCCTTTCGTTTCACCTGAGCAGCCCTCCGTTTTCGTGCTTGTACATTCTGGCTCCGAACCTCGCTTCGTGCTTCGTCTAGCTTGGCGTCTCGAGTTTCGGCGTGCCCGACAAACGCAAGCGACAGCAGGATGCAACCTGCGACGAGCAGTGTCGCTCTTTGTAAGCCGAAAGTAAGCACCTTGTACCTCCTAGGTTGTCTCGCTTGGGACCGGCGGAGTGTAGCAGTATTGGCTCGCGGGCCAACTCGGGCGACCAACAAAAGCGCAGCCTCAGGACCGTTGATGAGGGCCGCCGAGATTGCGCGTCACCGACCTTTGATCTGAAGCAAGGTCTCGTCTGGTTTGGTCCGACAGTCTTGGTCAATGTCAAACGCCTTGTCCGAAAGACAACGCCTATGCCGAGTGCCCATGTATTTCTCATTGTGATGGGGCTGCTAATCGCGCTTCCGGTCGCTGCTTGCTGCGAAGATACGCCGCCCAACACAGATGTGGCCCCACATACCACCGCCGGCCAACGGCCCCTTGGTCTTGAGAGCGCCTTGGAAAGTCTTGACGTCGACCAAAGACAGCGGATGCGGCGGTTTTCAGCGTTTAGGGACGGAAATGTTCCCGAGGAATATATGAATGCAGAGAATACGGTGGGCTACACGGTCCGGGGTATTGTGGAGGGTGGCAAACTCTATGCGGTCCACTGCCGACAATGTCACGGCAGGTTAGGCCTAGGAAACGGAGATCTCTCTCAAGCTCTAAAGCCCTCTCCGGCAATGCTCGCGTATTTGGTGGGCCAGTCGTTCGCCATAGATCAGTACCTTTTATGGAGTATCGCTGAAGGCGGGAAGCCGTTCGGCACTTCGATGCCCGCATTCAAAGATCAGCTGTCAGAGGAGCAGATCTTCGCGGTCGTGGCTTATCTCCGCGCCTCACTTCCAGACCTCGAGGACTCACCCGCCTCAACCCGTGAGACTGGCACGCCGGGGGCAGATGAGCCGGATCCTGAGACCTATGACATCGATTAGATGTGCATCGAGCACCAACAGATCTGAGACTGAAGACAGGTTGTAGGTTTGAAGTTGAGTCGGTCATTCGACCAACGAGTCCGCAGAAGGAGATAGGCGTTGAACTGGTGGACGCATTTTCTTCGGGAAGAGCGCCTAGCGCACGCCACTCCCGATATGCTCACTATGGAAGAGCTTGTGACCCTTCAGGCCACGCTGCTTGGGAAGATGATGGTGGTCAATGGAGCGCTTCATCGGCGCTATGAGGAGGCTCTCACATCACTTGAGCAAGGGCCGTCGGCCAATGAGGCCCGCAATTCGCTCGTGAAGGCTGAAAAGCATATAGAGGCGCTGAATCGCATTCTACGCGATGAACTGACACTCGTTTTGAGTGACGAGCAGAGCAACAGCATCGATGGTGCAGACGACGATCGCGCCTAGTTCAATTGAAAATGGTTGTCGGTCCGCTATGGCCCCGTTGCTGACATACGGGGTCGAAGCAACGCACACTAACCACCCCCAACGCCCGAGGGAAGTTACGTAGTCTCTGAGTGTTGAGAGCGGACATGGCGGTTGGGCGGAGCAATGCGATGTTGGAAATCGAGTGTATTTGGGAGTGCGATGATGGTCTAGGCGAGACGCCGATTTGGGTTGCCGAAGAAGCCTCAGTCTATTGGGCGGATCATGTTGGACCCGCAATCGATCTGGCTGGTTCGCGGCGTCCGTCAATTCATAGGTTGAATGTCGAGACCGGGCAACGCACAACCTGGCCAATGCCGGAACAGGTCGGGTCTTTTGGGCTCCGACCTGGGGAGGGTTGGTTTGCGGCGCCAATTCCGGTTTCTGCACCATCGATCTCAGAACCGGTGAATTCGATAAAGTCATCGATCCGGAGCCGGATAAGCCGCACAACCGGCTCAACGACGGGAAGATCGACCGTCGCGGACGGTTTTGGTGCGGAAGTATGAACACAAAGCTGACTACCAAAGCGGCGCACATCTATTGCCTCGAGCTCGACTTCACGTGCCGTGAGGCCGACGAGGATTTTTCCTTCGTCGTTAGCAATGGGATCGCCTTCGATCCGCAAGACACGCGGATATATTTTGGCGACACCTTCGGGGGCATGATTTACGTTTTCGACTTTGATATTGACAATGGCTGCATATCCAACCGTCGGCCGTTCTTTTCTGTCGAAGACCGCAAGCCTGCAATTGTCGACGGCGCCACAGTCGATAGCGAAGGGTACTATTGGTTTGCGTTGAATCTAGGTGGCAAGATTCTGCGCGTTGATGCGAATGGCCGACTTGACCGGGAGATTCACATGCCAGTCCGCAGTCCCACTTGCGTTGCGTTCGGCGGAAAAAACTATGAGACGCTTTTTGTCAAGTCGCAGCAGTCTTTTTTGAGCAGCGCTGAGCTCGCCCGAGATCCGAAGCCCGGTAGTCAATTTGCCATCCATGATCTTGGCGTTCGAGGTCTACCTGAGCCGCAATTCGGTTCCTAAACGGAGCTGAAGAAAAGCACGTTTGCTGCAATCCGGTTTGCACCCCCAAGCTGCCATGCCTCGCCTCGGCATTGAGGTCCGCGAAGTACCTGAACGAAGCCAACTCGGGACAAACCAGTTGTTTTCTTACTCCTCAGCGCTCTCATCGGTATCCCATTTCCTCAGCGCGTTGCGGACGAGCTCTCGAAAGCGGCCATCCTCGGTCAGGTCCGTGATGCCTTTGCCAAACTGAGAAGAGAGAGCGACGCAAGGAGACTTTTTTGAGAAAGCTACGAACAGCTCCTCGGAAACTAGCTCCGGCTCCAATGGCTGAATCTGTTCGTCAAGGCCGAGCCGCGCTAGCTCTGCGGTCGCCGGATAGAAGCCTGCGATTACGTAGTCGGCGTCGCCTGACATAAGCGCATCGAAAGCGGCCTGGAGTCCGGCCACTCGTGTAACGGTGAGTTTATCCTTCAGGAAGGCGTCGAATGTCGTTCCGAAACTTTCGCCTTCAGTCGCAATACCCATCTTGCCAATGAGATCGTCCTGTCCCTGGAACTCGAACGTCTGGTCGCTTGCGACAAAAATCTGGACTGGATCGTAAACGAACGGCGGGTCGACGTATTCGAGATACTCGTTCCGTTCGTCGTTGTAATATACACCAATGATCATGTCGGCGTCGCCGGCACGCGTTGCTGACTGCGCGTCGGACCACGAGCCCATGTATCTCGATTCAAACGGTATCTGGAGCTTCTCAGCGATCTCTCCGATCAACAGCGGCGCCGCACCGCTGATAAGGCTGCCGTCTTTGTAAGCCATCACGGGATAGTCCGGATGGCCGGTCGCAACGATCTTGGTGCAGCTATCTTCGGCTCGCGCCGCATCCGCGAACAACATGGCGGCCAAAAGCAAGCTCAGGCCGAAGCCTCTTTTCATATCATGCATCCTCCAACAAATCGCTCTTCTCACGACGCGCTACGTAGCTTATCCGGGATCTATTCTGCGGTCATTGCCTAACGAGGCGATATGCCCGCTTTGGGTCAAGACTAACACCGGCAGGCAACCTCGG
>JARFRF010000097.1 GCA_029287395.1 Methyloceanibacter sp.
TGCAGGTCCTCGACTGGTTTGCCGATCATCCACGCGAGCCTGAAACGCTCCTTCTGGTCCAGACCGACGATTACATTGGCCGTCAAGAACCGGACGCGATCGCAGAGCAAGCGGACGCGGCGCGGCCAGTTTCGGATGCGCAGCTTGATCTTGCGGTTCGGGCCTGGGCCGCGTTTCGTCAGCCGACGCCGGAAGCCTGGGCGCAGCTTTTGAAAGAGGACCTCTCGGCGTTGCCCTTTCTGAGGGGCAGTGTTCTGCGGATGCTCGAGGCGCTTCCAGGGCCGGATGGCCTGACACGAACGGAACGACAGATACTCGCGTGCCTGCACGCAAGGTCCGGGCTCACGTCGGTTGCTCTCTTCGGTGCAGTACAGAAGATGGAAGACGCCGAGTTCATGGGTGACTGGAGCTTCTGGCGGGTCCTTGATGGGTTGGCTCTTGGAACCGCGCCCCTTGTTGCGGGGCTCGACGGCGCTCCCTTCCAAGTTGAGGACAAGGCGCGCATGGAAGCTTATGTAAGGAGCCAGCCGGCCCTGACCACGCTGGGCAACCAGGTCGTCACAGGGCAGACCGATTTAGCGGAACATCGTCCGATAGACCGTTGGTGGGGCGGCGCGCATCTCACGAATGCGCAATTGTGGCGCTGGGACCCGGAAACAGAGCATCTGATCGCACCGGTTTAGCGCGTTGATACCGGCTCCCTCAGAAAACTAAAGCATCGCCTTTGCCAACCGATCAAAGGCCAGCAGTTCTCCCAATAGCGTATCAAGCTCACACAACGGCACCATATTGGGTCCATCCGACGGCGCTGCGTCGGGGTCTTGGTGTGTTTCGATGAATACGCCGGCTACGCCGACGGCCACTGCGGCTCGCGCCAACACCGGCACGAAACGCCGTTCACCACCGCTGGTGCCGCCCTGCCCGCCAGGCTGCTGCACGGAATGGGTTGCATCGAATATGATCGGAGCACCCGTCTCTGCCAGGATCGGCAATGCCCGCATGTCGGAGACGAGCGTGTTGTAACCAAACGAGGCGCCGCGCTCCGTTACGAGGACATTGGGGTTCCCTGCGCCCACAACTTTCGCCACCACATGACGCATATCCCACGGAGCAAGGAACTGTCCTTTCTTCACGTTGACGGCCTTAGCGGTCTTGGCCGCCGCGACAAGTAGATCCGTTTGTCGACAGAGAAACGCGGGTATCTGCAGTATATCCACCGCTTCAGCTGCAGCGGCACATTGATCGGGTTCATGGACATCCGTGATAACCGGTAATCCGAGTGTCTCGCGAATCTCCGAGAAGATGGGCAGCGCTTCTTTCAACCCAGGGCCTCGCGCGCTGGAGAGGCTTGTCCGGTTTGCCTTGTCGAATGAGGATTTGTAGACGAGTCCCACGCCGCGCCTTTCGGCGATTTCCTTGATAGCGGCGGCGGTTTCGAGTGCGTGGTCGCGGCTCTCTAGCGCGCAAGGGCCAGCAATCAGCGAGAGCGGCAGCGTGTTGCCGAACCTCACATCGCCGACCGAGACAGTTTCGGCGGGTTTGGGACTCGTGGCTTCGTTCATGCAGTCTTTCATGGGCTCTCAATTGCCCAGGCGTCAACTAGGGACTAGTTGCGCGGAAGACCCAAACCCATTTCATTTGGGCTCGTGACGGGTCCATTTGGCCCGGTCTTCGTCAAATTGGCTCACGCAGGTTCGGAGCGCGGGAAGCCAGGGCTCCCGGCGTTTCGTCCAGAGTTCGTAGGTGGGTGTGAAGGCTCCGATCTCATCGAACGAGCCTGGGTGAACGTAGAATTCGTCCTCGCGATAGTAGGTCGAGTAAATGGGTGACCCACAAGTGTTGCAGGAGTAACGCCGGACCTGCTCTGTGCTCGCGAAGGCTATCACCGCGCCCGAAACCGTGACGGCCTCAGGCGGAAAGACTGCGTAGAAGTTAAAAGGGGCGCCATGGGCCTTGCGGCAGTTCATGCAATGGCAGATGCCCACTCTGTATGGTTCGCCCCGCGTTTCGACCTGGACTTGACCGCACGCACAAGACCCTTTGCGCCGCTTGTCGGCCACGTGACCCTCTCTTATTAGACCAGCCTACTCTGCTCTACGGCGGCTGCGATGAAGGACTTAAAGAGTGGATGGGGCTCGAAAGGCCGCGATTTCAGTTCCGGATGAAACTGAACGCCGATGAACCAAGGATGGTCTTCAATCTCGACAATCTCCGGCAACAGTCCGTCTGGCGAGAGGCCGGAGAAACGCAGACCCGCGCGCTCAAGCCGCTCTCGATAGCGCATGTTGACTTCGTAGCGGTGCCGATGACGCTCTGAAATCTCTGTCGCGCCGTAGATGCTCGCGACCTTGCTGCCTGGCACTAAGGTCGCGTCATAAGCGCCGAGACGCATCGTTCCGCCGAGATCGCCGTTGTGCTCACGACGCTCCAATTCCTCGCCTTTCATCCACTCGGTCATAAGACCAATCAGCGGTTCGTCGGTCGGGCCGAACTCAGTCGAGCTGGCCGATTCTAGGCCAGCCAGATGACGTGCCACCTCAAGCACCGCCATTTGCATACCGAAACAGATGCCGAAATACGGGAAGTTCCGCTCCCGGGCATAGCGCGCCGCGAGAATCTTGCCTTCCGCGCCACGTTCGCCAAATCCCCCCGGCACAAGAATGCCGTTTACATTTTCCAGATAGGCGGCAGCGTCCTCGCTCTCGAACACCTCGGACTCGATCCACTCCAAGTTGACCTTGACCTTGTTGGCAATGCCACCGTGGGTCAGCGCTTCGCTCAGAGATTTGTAGGCGTCCTTCAGACCCGTGTATTTGCCCACGATTGCAATCGTCACTTCGCCGTCGGGCTCGGCAATGGTCGATGATATTTCTTTCCACATCGACAGGTCGGGCGCCGGTGCATCGGAGATGCCAAAGGCAGCCAGGAGTTGGTCGTCGAGCCCTTCATAATGATATGCAAGCGGCACGTCATAGATGCTCGAAACATCGAGAGCTTGGATCACGGCCGCGGGACGAACGTTACAGAAAAGCGCTATTTTCCGGCGCTCGTCGGGCGGCAACGGGCGATCCGCACGACACAGCAGCACATCGGGTTGAATGCCGATCGAACGCAGCTCCTTTACGGAATGCTGGGTGGGCTTTGTCTTGAGTTCCCCGGCGCTCGGAATGAATGGCAAAAGCGTGAGATGGACGAACGCGCTCATACCGCGCGGTAGGTCGTTGCCGAGCTGCCGAATGGCTTCAAAGAACGGAAGCCCCTCAATATCGCCGACCGTGCCGCCGATCTCGCACAGGACGAAGTCAACGTCCTCGTTCCCTGTGACAACAAAGTTTTTGATGGCGTCGGTAACGTGCGGGATCACCTGCACAGTAGCGCCGAGGTAGTCTCCTCGGCGCTCTTTAGCAATGATTCCCTGATAGATCCGACCGGTGGTGATGTTGTCGGCCTGGCGAGCAGGCCGCCCGGTGAAGCGCTCATAGTGCCCGAGGTCCAGGTCTGTCTCCGCACCGTCATCGGTGACGAAGACTTCGCCGTGCTGATAGGGGCTCATGGTTCCTGGATCGACATTCAGGTAGGGGTCGAGCTTACAAAGGCGAACGCGGAAACCGCGCGCCTGCAAGAGCGCACCAAGCGCTGCCGAAGCGAGCCCCTTGCCAAGTGAGGAAACCACGCCGCCGGTAATGAAAACGTACCGCGCCATGGGCCTCGACCCTACACCGAGTCTGAGTGCATGCGCAGCCCAAACCTGGCGTGTTAGCCCTCATGGCGCAGATTTTCCTGTGCGAAACTTATGCCGCGCAAATCGACTTAGCGCAGAACGGCAGCCGACTAGTTCGACTGCGGAACCTGAGGCCCTGAGGGTGCCGGAGGCGCTTCTGGGGCTGAAGGCTCGCCCTGCCCAGGGATTGCCAGCGGGGTGAGCCCGCTCTCTCCGCCAGTCGTGGGAACGATAGTTGGTCCTGAAGCCGTATTGTGACTTGCCAGGATCGAGAGGCTCAGGCTTGTGATAAAGAAACACGCAGCGAGGATGGCCGTCGTCCGAGTGAGTGCATCGCCTGCGCTGCGGCCGGTCATAAAGCCGGCGCCGCCTCCGCCTCCGCCGCCGCCAATCCCGAGGGCGCCCCCTTCGGACCGCTGCAGCAAAATCACGCCAACAAGCGCAATGGCAATCATCACATGGATCAGAAGTATTACGGTGCTCATCGTGTCGCCTTGTTAATCGGAGGCGCAGTCTTATCCGAATCCGCTAGGGCTTGGCTAGTCCCTGCCGAATGGCCGCCTCATCTCGGGCGATCGCGTCCTTAGTAGCCTCGATCTCAGCCACAGCGCTATCGACTGCCACATCGTCGCTGGAAGCCGCGTGAGCACCTTCGTCAATGTCGCCCTCACCTTCGGCAACGGCAATGGACGAGACAACCGCGCCTACAGCGGCCTCCCTCGACGGGTTGCGGTGAGGCATGAGCGAGGCGGCGTCTATGCCGGCCACGACGAAGGTCGGGACAGCCGGCTTGCGGTCCGGCAACGACGGCACCGGGGGCTCTGGAATGCGGACGCCGTCGGTCCGGCACCGGAAAGCCACCTTCTCTTCGACCGATAAGTATTCACGGACCTGCTCGATTTTCTCCAGGTCGTGAAGGTGCTCTTTCACCCAATCAGGCCCGCCCCTCAGGGCTGCTCTGACTGTCGCCGTCAATAGTGCTTTTTCTTGTGTTTCGAGTGCCTTACACTCTTCCGCTTCTAATGGCTCAGCACTCGCCGTCGCGCACGGCATAGCGAGCGCGGCAAGTAGCAATACTGCCATTGCATGCAGTTTTGTCATCGGCCTCCCAAGCGACTCGTGGCCCCCCTGCCCTCATCGTCATGGCAGGATGCAGAACAATACTAGATTTGCAAGCTCGGACCCAGGCTTTTCGTACTCGTGGGTCAGGCAGCACTCCCAGCGTAAATCGACAGTATTTCATAGAAATCCGCGGCTTTTAGGCTCGCGCCACCAACGAGTGCGCCATTTACATCGGGGACAAATAATAGATCAGCTGCATTGGTTGGTTTCACCGACCCGCCGTACAGGATCCTCATGGTGTCCGCTTCCGAATCGCCCAACATTTGGCCGAGAACAGACCGAATGAGGCCATGCACCTGAGCGACCTCGGGCGGCGTCGGCGTGAGGCCGGTGCCAATCGCCCACACGGGCTCGTACGCAATGACCGTATTTCGCACGCGGGCGCCTTCGGGGACTGAGCCCTCAAGCTGGCTTCGGAGGACATCGAGCGTTTTCCCGTCTCTGTACTGGGCCTCCGTTTCACCGATGCAGATTATCGCCATCAGGTCCGCTCTGTATGCGGCCAGCGCCTTCGCGTGGACCAGCGAGTCTGTCTCACCATAGTCGATCCGCCGCTCGGAGTGGCCAACGATTACGGCCATCGCACCCGCATCTGCCAGCATTTCGGCGGAAATGTCGCCTGTATGGGCGCCGGATTTCAGCGGATGGCAGTCCTGCGCGCCAAGCAAGATCGTCGAACCTTCAAGGACCTCTCGCGCTCGGGTGAGCAACGTTGCGGGCGGACACATCATTACATCCGCCTCCGGAATGGGCGTCGTCTCGAGGTGCTTTCGGAGCGCCGAAAGCTCTGACAACGAACTGCCCAGTCCGTTCATTTTCCAATTCCCAGCTACAAGCGGCCTGATTGCGGTCACCATCCCCCCCAGTTTGCGCGAACAATATGCCTAAAGAGCGCGATTTCCTCTGGTCGTGCGTGTTGCCGCACCCGCGCTGTCTACCTATGATGCGCGCCGCGCTTGGTGGCCGTAACATCGGATGCTGAAGCGGATTTGGCAATTCATGAATAAGAGGGTTTTCGAGGCGTGGCACTCGACACATTGCGCAAAGGCGCAGCACGAACGTTGGGTTTGATTCTCGTCGCCCTCTTGGTGGTGAGCTTCGCTGTCTGGGGTATCGCGGACATCTTCACGGGATACGGCAGGCAGACCCTTATCGAGGTCGGCGATACCGAGATCTCTCCGGAGG
>JARFRF010000166.1 GCA_029287395.1 Methyloceanibacter sp.
AACGCCTCTGTGTCAAGCAAACTCGAAACCTTCAGAACGGCCCGCCTACCGTCCTGGGCGCTCGCATCAGCACCGACCATTGCGACACATTCGGGACGCGCGTGGAAGAACCGGCCGCCGACCAGAACCAGCAAGTCGGGCGACTGGGAAACCTCGCGAACGGCCCGTATGACCGATGCCAATTTGTCCACCGAAACGTCGTGGCTGACGGATATTCCAACCACGTCGTACCGATCTATCTTTGCCAGGCTTAGAAGCTCTTCATCGGATGCCACAGCACCGCCATGGACATGCCAGCCCGCACGCCGGAAAAACTCCTGAAGGATCATGACGCCAAAGGTGTGCTGATCTCCAGGTGCCGCGACAAGCAAGGCCGATCGACCATTCCATGTGCTTACCGTTGGCAATTCAAAGTCGGCGCCGAACCGATGTAGAAGCTGATGCAGTTGCGACAAGGCAACTGTCACGTCCGAGAAGTCACAAGTATCCTCCTCCCACATTTCACCAAGAATTCTTGCCGCCGGGGCAAACAACCCTAACAACAAACCTTCAAAATCCAATCCTCTAAGGTTCAATTTCTCAATAAAATCAATCTCGGCTTGCTGGTTTTGGGCAATTAAGAGATCAACGAATTCTCTAACGTCGTCGCCACTTGCTTGATCGTGCACCGAGCTTTGTTCGCCACTTCTTGCATGCGACTTAGATAATATTGGAATCACTTGCGTTTCGACTGTTTCGAGTAGGACCTGCGCTCTCTTGTCAACAGGCGCACGCTCGATATCTCTCAGGAAAGGTTCGATGGTGGCGAAATCATAGCTTTCCTGACCGCAGCCTCCCCATTTGCCCGTTGCGTCCGACAAAGCTCTCATGTTTGCCATCTTTCCCCCCAAGGGACGGCTCCAATTGCGTTTTTTCGCTATGGAGCGGCGGTTTTTCCACTGCAGACCAAGCGCTTGCCAGATTCGATTCGGCTTTGGTGCGCAGTGAGTCTAAGGTTAAGCCTGCGACATTCGGACACCTTCTATTGGAACCTGTTCTGAAGCGGATGTAAACAAAAATTTACGTCCAATTTAGTTGACAGTCCCACGGACAGACTCATAGTCTTCTCCTAAAGGGCTGCGCTCTAGCGCGCGTGGCGAAGATTGGGAGGGAGAAGACGCGATGTCGAAGTCGCGGGGCGCTCAGGGCAAGTCCCTCTACACTGACGAAGAACGCCGCCGGCGGGATGCGTCGCCTTGGACAATGGTTCAGGGCGTTCTTGCTCCATTGCAGTTCATTGTTTTTCTCGTCAGCCTCGGTCTCGTCCTCCACTACCTAGCAACAGGCTCAGGCTACGAAGCTGCAACCATCTCCATCGTCGTGAAGACGCTGCTGCTCTACACGATCATGATCACCGGCTCGATCTGGGAACATGAGGTCTTCGGGCGGTACTTGTTTGCCCCAGCATTCTATTGGGAAGACGTGTTCAGCATGTTGGTGCTGGCGCTACACACGGCCTACCTCATCGCGTTGTTCACCGGCTGGCTCAGCCCCTCCGGTCAGATGCTCCTCGCGCTCGCGGCTTACGCCGCTTACGTAATCAATGCGGCCCAGTTCCTATTGAAGCTTCGCGCCGCTCGCATCGAAGGCGCCTGCCGATCTGAGCTTTCTCTCGCAGAGGCAGCGCAATGACCGCACAAGCCGCATTTGCCCAATCGAACAAAGGCTGCAGCGATGCGCCCGTCCTAAAAGAACGCGGCCAAAGAGAGGTTTTCTGCGGACTAACCGGCATCGTCTGGCTACATCGTAAAATTCAAGATGCCTTCTTCCTGGTCGTTGGATCGCGCACATGCGCCCATCTGATACAGAGTGCTGCTGGCGTAATGATCTTCGCCGAACCGCGGTTCGCCACGGCAATCATGGAAGAACGGGACCTCGCCGGTCTAGCCGATGCAAACGATGAGCTCGACCGAATTGTTGGGCAGCTATTGGAGCGACGCCCCGACATCAAGCTTCTGTTCTTGGTAGGGTCATGTCCATCCGAGGTCATCAAACTCGATCTTTCACGCTCAGCCGAACGCTTGTCTGCGCGTCATTCGCCGGCCGTACGTGTATTGAACTATTCCGGAAGTGGCATCGAGACGACTTTCACACAAGGTGAAGACGCATGCCTCGCTTCTCTGGTACCCGAACTAGCGCTGGAGTCGGCCGACTCAGACAAATCGCTGCTCGTGGTCGGCGCTCTTGCTGACGTCGTCGAAGATCAATTCCGACGCTTGTTCGACTCTCTCGGTATCGGCCCGGTCGCGTTCTTGCCACCGCGGCGTTCGTCTGAATTGCCGTCGGTTGGCCCACATACACGGTACCTCTTGGCTCAGCCATTCCTCGGAGACACAGCCCGCGCGCTCGAAGAGCGTGGCGCTAAACGTCTTAATGCGCCCTTCCCTCTTGGGGCTGAAGGAACGACGGCGTGGCTGAGGGCCGCCGCAGATGCATGGGGTATCGATGGTGATCGCTTCGAAGCTGTCGTAGAGGCGCCGCGGACCCGCGCGCGCAAGGCCCTCGAACCTCACCGTTTCCGCCTCGCTAACAAACGCATCTTCTTTTTCCCGGACTCTCAACTTGAGATCCCATTGGCACGGTTCGTCTCCAGCGAACTCGGCATGAACCCGCTTGAAGTCGGCACGCCCTATTTGCATCGCGAGCACTTGGGTTCCGAGCTGGCGCAACTGCGCTCCGACATCGTGTTGAGCGAAGGCCAAGACGTCGAAAAGCAGCTCGACCGCTGTCGCACGTCATCTCCAGACCTTGTCGTTTGTGGCCTGGGATTGGCCAACCCGCTTGAGGCGGAAGGCATTGCCACCAAGTGGTCGATCGAACTGCTGTTCACGCCCATCCAAGGCTACGAGCAAGCGGGAGACCTAGCAGAGCTCTTCGCGCGCCCGCTCGTGCGCCGCACGAAGCTGGAGGTGTGAGCGATGCAACTTACCCTCTGGACATATGAAGGACCACCGCATGTCGGCGCCATGCGGATTGCGACCGCAATGGACCGCGTGCACTACGTTCTGCACGCTCCTCAGGGCGATACGTATGCGGACTTGTTGTTCACCATGATTGAACGGCGGGACCAACGTCCCCCCGTTACGTATACGACATTTCAAGCCCGCGACCTTGGCGGCGACACCGCCGAGCTGTTCAAGACCGCTGCGAAGGAGGCTTTCGATCGGTTCCAGCCGGAGGCTCTTATGGTTGGCGCCTCATGCACGGCCGAGCTGATTCAAGACGATCCTGGCGGACTGGCTGCGGCACTCCAACTGCCCGTGCCCGTCGTGCCACTTGAACTTCCAGCCTATCAGAAGAAGGAAAACTGGGGCGCGGCAGAGACATTCTACCAAATGGTCCGACGCTGTGCTGCATCACACATGCCTGCCGGAGACTGGCAGCGACCTGCACGGGACCCCGGACGTCAACCACGCTGCAATCTACTCGGTCCAAGTGCTCTCGGTTTCCGCCACCGCGATGACGTTACAGAGATCACCCGGCTTCTCGACGCACTTGGCATTGACGTTCATGTGGTTGCGCCACTCGGTGCCCGCCCCGTCGATCTCGCAAGGTTGGGCGAGGCAGATTTCAATGTGGTTCTGTACCCTGAGATCGCAAAGACGGCTGCAGATTGGCTCGCGCGAACCTTCAAACAACCAGCGACCACAGTGGTGCCAATCGGTGTCGGTGCGACCGAGGACTTCATCCGTGAGGTCGCCGAGATTGCCGAAATTGACCCCACGACCGCTCTGGCCAGCCATCAGTCGCGACTGCCGTGGTACTCGCGTTCGGTTGATTCGACCTATCTGACCGGTAAGCGCGTCTTCATTTTCGGAGACGCGACCCATGCGATCGCTGCAGCCCGCATCGCTAAGGATGAGCTTGGCTTCGAGGTGGTTGGGCTCGGCACATATTCCCGCGAATTCGCTCGCGATGTGCGCGCAGTGGCCAAGGAATTGGGCCTCGAGCCGCTCATTACCGACGAATATCTCGAAGTGGAGCGAGCCGTTGCGGATGCAGCGCCGGAGCTTGTGCTTGGCACACAGATGGAACGCCATATCGCAAAGAGA
This sequence comes from Methyloceanibacter sp., assembly GCA_029287395.1. GTDB lineage: Bacteria > Pseudomonadota > Alphaproteobacteria > Rhizobiales > Methyloligellaceae > Methyloceanibacter. Next base: position 4,092 of record JARFRF010000166.1, read on the forward strand.
CTTGGCATTCCAAGCGCTGTGATCTCCGCGCCAATACATGTGCAGGACTTCCCTGCTCGTTATGCACCGCAGATGGGCTTCGAAGGCGCCAACGTTATCTTCGACACCTGGGTACACCCACTAATGATGGGGCTAGAGGAACACTTGCTCGGTATGTTCCGCGAAGACTTCGAATTCCATGACGGCGCCGCACCCTCACATTTAAGCCACGGGGGCGCTTCTGAGCCTATTTCTGTCGAGGTCCCGCTCGAGCCAAGCAGCAATGCTGACGTCATGCCCCTTTGGGCCGAAGATGCCGAGCGCGAACTGAAGAAGATTCCTTTTTTTGTGCGCGGAAAAGCGCGACGCAACACCGAGGCCTTCGCTACTGAGCGAGGCCTCACGGCCATAACTCTTGAGACGCTGTACGATGCCAAGGCCTACTACAGTCGATAAGGCGATCCCTATTCGTGTGGTGATCGTCACGCTAGACAGCCACTTGTCGAGCGCGACCGACCGTGCACGGCGCTCGCTGCAGCGAGAGATGAAAGGCCTGACGCTGCACCTGCACGCCGTGTCGGAATGGGGGCGCGACCCGGCCGCGCTTGAGCGGGCTCGCGCCGACATTGAAAAGGCGGACATAATTGTCGTCTCGATGCTGTTCATGGAGGACCACATTCAGGCGGTCCTGCCATCACTCGAAAAGCGCCGCGATGCGTGCGATGCCATCGCCGTTGGCATGTCGGCTGGTGAGGTGATTCGGCTTACACGGCTGGGTCAGTTTCAAATGAATACGCGCGAGCGCGGTATTATCGCGCTGCTCAAGCGCTTGCGGGGTAGCGCGACCAGCAAACAGTCTTCTGGTGCAAGGCAAATGGCGATGCTTCGTCGGCTGCCCAAAATCCTGCGGTTCATTCCAGGCACCGCCCAGGATGTGCGCGCCTACTTCTTGACACTGCAATACCTTCTCGCCGGGTCAGAGGAGAACCTTGTCAACCTCGTCCGCTTCCTCGTGGACAGATACGCCGACGGGCCGCGCCGTGTGTTGCGCGGCGCTTTGAAACCGAAGCCCCCGATCGAGTATCCCGATGTCGGCGTTTATCACCCACGGCTCAAAGACGGCATTGGCGAGAGCGTCGCCGCCTTGCCCAAGAGCAGAGGCGCCAGCGGCACTGTCGGTCTACTACTCATGCGCTCCTACCTACTAGCCGGCAACACAAAGCACTATGACGGCGTGATTGAGGCTCTCGAGGCACGTGGACTCAACGTCATTCCCGCCTTCGCCACCGGGCTCGATACACGACCTGCGATCGAGCAGTACTTCATGAAAAAAGACCGCCCACGGGTCGATGCGGTTGTTTCGCTGACGGGTTTCTCGCTTGTTGGCGGTCCAGCCTACAACGATGCGAAGGCGGCCGAGGATATGCTGGCGCGCCTCGACGTACCTTATCTGGCTGCGCACGCCGTGGAATTTGAGACTTTGGAAGACTGGACATCGTCGGACCAGGGGCTGCTGCCCGTTGAGACGACAATGATGGTCGCAATCCCAGAGTTGGATGGCTCTACGGGCCCAATCGTTTTCGGCGGCCGCTCGGAGAAGGCTAACAGTCCATGCGATATGCAGGCTCATCCCGAACGCGTGGAGATGTTGGCGAAGCGCGTTGAGAAATTAGTTGCGCTCCGCAAAACAGCTCGCAGCGACCGCAAGCTTGGTGTTGTCCTTTTCAACTTCCCCCCGAACTCCGGCGCAACCGGGACGGCAGCGTACTTGTCTGTGTGGGAGTCCCTACATCGCACGCTCCTTGAGCTGGCGCGGGAGGGATACACCGTCAACGTTCCCGGAACGGTCGATGACCTCCGTACACAGATTCTTGAGGGTAACGCTACCCGCTACGGTGCAGCTGCCAATGTCTACACGCGGATCGACGTCGATGACCACATCCGCAAAGAGCCCTATCTGGCCGACATCGAGGCGCAATGGGGACCGGCACCCGGTAAGCATCAGGCTGACGGCGGATCAATTCATGTCCTCGGCCAGTGCTTTGGAAACGTATTTGTCGGTATCCAGCCTGCCTTCGGATATGAGGGCGACCCCATGCGTCTTCTCTTCGAGAAGGGATTCGCACCGACACACGCCTTCAGCGCATTTTACCGCTTCTTGCGTGAAGACTTTGGCGCCAACGCAGTTTTGCACTTCGGCACCCATGGCGCTTTGGAGTTTATGCCAGGCAAGCAGTCGGGCATGTCGGCGCAATGCTGGCCTGACCGGCTTATCGGCGACATGCCAAATGTCTACGCCTATGCCGTCAATAATCCCTCAGAGGGGACTATCGCGAAGCGTCGCTCAGCAGCAACGCTCGTAAGCTATCTCACGCCACCGATTTCGCATGCGGGGCTCTACCGCGACCTAGTCGACCTTAAGGCGTCACTGGAGCGCTGGCGCGCACTTCAACCCGACGAGCACGCCGAGCGCGGCCGCCTGATCCCAATCCTTCAAGCGCAAGCGAGCGAACTGAACCTCGCTGACGCTGAGCCCGCGTGGCAGGATGACGCCGATGCCCGCATCACTCGTCTTATCCATGCGGTACATGAGCTTGAGTACGAACTCATTCCTCACGGACTTCATGTTCTGGGCGAGGCCCCAAGTCGTGAAGAGACGGCCGAGCTTCTCTTGGCCGTTGCTGAGGCGCGTGGGCTGCGTCCTGAGACTGAGTCGGTTGACATGCTGCTCGATGGCGCATCTCCAGACAGAGCGGCGCAGCACTCTGGCCTGGACACGATCGAAGACAGCAAAGAGCTCTTCAAGAGTCTGGCTGAGACGGCAACGCTGCTTGCAGAGAATGAAGAGTTGCCTGCACTGATCCACGCGCTCGACGGCGGCTTCACGCGCCCAGCGCCGGCCGGCGATCTTTTGCGCAACCCGGAGATTCTTCCTACGGGACGAAACATCCACGGCTTCGATCCTTTCCGCATCCCGAGTGCGTTCGCTGTCGCCGATGGCAGACAACAGGCCGATCGGTTGCTTGCGAAGCACATGGAAGACGGTCATGGCCTGCCGCGCTCTATAGCGCTGGTCCTTTGGGGAACGGACAATCTTAAGAGCGAAGGAGGACCGATTGCCCAAGCCTTGGCACTTATTGGCGCGCGCCCCCGCTTTGATAGCTATGGCAGGCTCTGCGGCGCGGAACTGATATCGCTGGAAGAGTTGGGACGCCCACGCATCGACGTTGTGATGACGCTGTCAGGCATCTTCCGTGATCTTCTACCGTTGCAGTCGAAACTCCTCGCCGAGGCTGCCTATCTCGCGGCTAGCGCTGATGAGCCGCTTGACCAGAACTTTGTTCGTCAGTCTGCACTCGCTCACCAGAAAGCCCATGGATGCGATTTAGAGACTGCGGCACTCCGCGTGTTCTCCAATGCTGAAGGCGCATATGGCTCCAACGTGAACCAGCTGATCGACTCAGGGCGTTGGGACGACGAGGAAGAAATTGCGGAGGTCTACGCCCGCCGGAAGTGCTTTGCGTACGGACGCAATGGCGCTCCACAGGCGCAACGAGACTTGCTGCAGAGCATTCTCTCAAACGTCGATCTCGCCTATCAGAATCTCGAATCCGTCGAGCTCGGAGTCACGACCGTCGATCACTATTTCGACACGCTCGGCGGCATCAGCCTGGCTGCCACGCGGGCAAAAGGCCAGGCGATGCCGGTCTATATCGGCGACCAGACCCGTGGACCTGGCAAGGTCCGTACGCTCTCAGAACAAGTCGCACTTGAGACCCGCACGCGTGTGCTGAATCCCAAATGGTACGAAGGGATGCTCAGGCACGGATATGAGGGTGTGCGCCAGATTGAATCCCACGTGACCAACACGATGGGCTGGTCCGCTACGACCGGACAGGTTGCGCCTTGGGTCTA
>JARFRF010000037.1 GCA_029287395.1 Methyloceanibacter sp.
CGCGGCCCAAAGAAGAACACGAACAGCAAGGCCGTAAGGACCGCAAAGCCTGTCCGAAACGTGATGTAGCGGAAGAGATTTAGAACGGGAACATCAGGTGCAAGTTCCGCCAACCAATATAGCATCGCGTTTCTTCCCCCAATTTGGCTGCCCTTTGTAGGCTGGCCCCCGATAGTCCCTATGACCGGTTCTCAAATTCGCGCTTGAGCCCATCTACAAGCGGCGCCATACGGCTGCCAAGTGAACCTTTTACCATAACGATGTCGCCAGGTTGCACGCTCGACAGCAAAACTGGAGACAACTCCTCCGGTGTTTCGGCGTAGCCACCGCGGCACTCACTCGGAAGAGCTTCGAATAGCGACGCCATGTCCGTTCCGGACGCAAAGACAACATCTATACCCGCCGCGTCAACGGCTTCCGCAAGCTCTCGGTGCAGTTTCGAACTCTCCTCACCAAGCTCTAGCATGTCCCCGAGTACGACAATCCGCCGCTTAAACTCCTCGCGGGGCGTGAGGCCCAATGTCTGAAGTGCTGCCCGCATGGATGCCGGGTTAGCATTGTAGGATTCGTCGACGACGCAAATCGGCCCTCGCTCTGTTGCGATAACAAATCGTTCGCCTCGCCCTGATGGCGCCTTGATAGCTCCAAGCGCTTCCGCCGCGGCCTTGAGGTCTGCGCCTGCAAGCTTCACTGCCGCGAGCACTGCAAGCGTATTCTGAACCACATGCCGGCCTGGTGCGCCAACCGTATAGGTAAGCATGTCGCCAAGGATGTCCGCCGTCGCGGTGGAACCATTGGGGCTCAGATCGCAGTTCATCAGCCGAACTTTGGAGCGCTCGTCCTCGCCGAATGAGACAATCTCCGCACCTTGAGCTCGTGCTGCGGCGGCAAGCCTCTCAAAATAGGGGTTGTCGCGGTTAAGGACGGCAGCGCCGCCAGGCTCCAGGCCCTCGAAGATCTCGGACTTGGCGTCGGCAATCTCCTCGACCGAGGCGAAGAACCCGAGGTGAACTGGTGCGACCGTCGTGATAATCGCAATATGCGGGCGCACAAGACGCGTCAGCGTCGAGATCTCGCCTGCGTGATTCATGCCCACTTCGAACACGCCGTAGTCGATGTCGCGCGGCATGTTTGCGAGCGTCAGCGGAACGCCCCAATGGTTGTTGAAGGACTTGACGGAGGCATGCACACTGCCGCTCGGGCTCAGTGCGACCCGCAGCGCTTCCTTCGTGCCCGTTTTTCCCACACTCCCGGTCACACCGATGATAACGGCATGCTCGGCGCGGTCGCGGCCCTCACGGCCGAGACTGTTGAGTCCGTCGAACGTATCTTGCACCCGGACAAGGCGCATTTCATCAAGGTCTGAGGCTGCCTCGCGAGGGGCTTTGGCGGAATACGTTTCCTCGACAATTGCACAGCCCGCATCCGCATCCAGAGCCTTTTGCACAAAGTCGTGACCATCCCGGTTGGGCCCACGGATCGCAATAAAACCCTCGCCTGTCTCCAGAGCACGGCTGTCGATTGTGAAGCCGGAGATAGGCGCCGCGGGGTCTCCTTCGCAACGGCCACCCGTCGCGCCAATCACCTCTCCTAATGTCCAGACTGGGTTAGCCAAGTTGCGCCTCTCTCATCAGGGCGGCAGCCACCGCATCGTGATCGGAAAATGGAATGACGGTCGTCCCTATCGACTGTCCCGTTTCATGCCCCTTGCCCGCGATTAGCAAGACGTCACCTTTGCGCAGCATACGGATGGCCTCAGATATTGCGGCCGCGCGATCGCCGATCTCACGTCCTCGAGGTACAGCGACTAATATCTCGTCGCGTATGACGGCAGGATCCTCGCTGCGCGGATTGTCGTCGGTAACGATAGCTATGTCGGACTTTTCTGCTGCGACCGCACCCATCTGGGGACGCTTGCCGTGATCCCGATCGCCACCACAGCCGAACACGACGCAGAGCTTCTTTGCCGCGTAGGGGCGCAAGGCGTCGAGTGCCTTATCCAGCGCATCAGGCGTGTGCGCGTAATCAATGAAGATTGGGGCGCCGGTCGGCGCCATTCCCGCAAGTTCTAGACGCCCAGTGGCCCCACGCAGGTATTCGAGCCGCGGGAATACATCATCCGCGCTTGATCCCGTCGCGATCACAAGCCCGGCGGCAACAAGTGCATTGCTCGCCTGGAACGCTCCAACCAAAGGCAGAAGCACGGTGTAGGTCTTGCCTGAATGCTCGATAGTGAGCCGCTGGGCGAACCCCTCGATCTCCGCCGACATGAGACGAACATGCTCTCCCGCACGCCCTACACCGAACACGTCCAAGCCCCTAGCTCTGGCCGCGTCAGCCACCTCCGCGCTCCCCGGACTGTCCATATCGATCACGGTCGTTGCGCCGGTTGGCAGAAGCTCCGTGAACAGACGCAGCTTCTGCGCAAAGTAGTCTTCGAAGCTTGAGTGATAGTCCAAGTGATCGCGCGTGATGTTCGTGAAAGCCGCTGCCTTCAGTGCAACGCCATCCAAGCGACGCTGCTGCAGTCCGTGACTGGAGGCCTCAAGTGCGAGATGGCTCACGGACTCGGCACTCAGCTCGGCAAGAATGCGATGCAGTTCGATCGGATCAGGCGTCGTATGACGGAGGACCTTGGTGCCCCTTGGAGAGACGACGCCAACAGTCCCGAGGCTTGCGGACGCAAAACCCAAGTCGGTCCATAGCTGGCGTGTGAAGGATGCGACCGATGTCTTTCCATTGGTGCCCGTTACGGCCACCGTCGTCTCGGGTTGGTCACGAAAAAACCGCGCCGCCACGAACGCGAGAGTTCTGCGAGGGTCAGCGACCGTCACAACCGGGACGCCTGCATCCATCGGGTCAGCGGCGAGAATTGCAACCGCGCCACGCCCAACCACATCGACCACGAAGCGCGCGCCATCCGTGTTCGAACCCGCCAAAGCGGCGAAGAGGAAGCCGGGCTTCACTTGCCGGCTGTCGGAGGCGATGCCTGCGATCGGAATCGCCGCAACCGCCGAGCTCAGCGTGGCCTCCGGGCCTAACAATTCACCGAGGGTCATGTGCGACTGCCCGTAACCGGCTCACATCGTTGAAGAAACTCAAAACCGTGCCCAGAGGTTCTACGGCTCGTTTGCCTTCTAATAGGTCGCAGATGACGTGCCGTCAAACCGCGATGCCGTCTCGCCGAGCCTGGGCTGCACCCCAAGTATTGGTGCGATCCGAGCCACAACCTTACCTACAGTCGGAGCGGCATTCCGTCCGGCTGTCGAAACCCAGTTGGTGGCTTCAACGCGCTGGGGCTCATCCAGCGTCACGAGGACGACATATTGAGGATCGTCCGTCGGGAATACCGAAAGAAAACTGTTCAGCAGCGAGTGTCGCGCGTAGCGCCCGTTGACGACTTTCTCCGCCGTACCCGTTTTGCCACCGACACGGTAGCCCTCCGCGTCTGCCCGTTTCCCCGAGCCTCGCAAGACGTTCTCTCGCATAAGCTTCACCACCGCTGCGCTCGTCTCCGCCGATACCACGCGGGTCGAGACGGTCATGGCTTCCTCGCGGGTGCGGGGCAGGAAGGTTGGCGGAATTGCGTGGCCACCGTTCACGAGCGGCAATGTCGCGGTTGCAAGCTGAAGAGGCGTCACCGACAGCCCGTGCCCGAAGGCGATCGTCATCGTATTCAGCTTCTTCCAATTCTTTGGAACGATGGGAGCCGCACTGGGACCGAGTTCGGTAAGAACTGGATCGAGGAACCCGAGCTTTTTGAGGAAGGCCCGGTGTGCCGGAACGCCCATATGCATCGCCATTTTCGCCGATGCGATGTTCGAGGAGTAGATGAAAGACTCAGCGACGGTGAGCGGTCGACGCTTGCCATGGAAGTCGTTAATCGAAAATCGACCGAAATAGATGGGGCTTGTTGCGTCGTATACAGAGTTCAAATTTGCCAAACCGGAATCCAGGACTCCGGCGACCGTGAAGGCCTTGAAGATCGAACCCAACTCGTAGACACCGAAGCCGATGCGGTTGATTCTATTCTTGTCGAGCGCTTCCTGACGGCGGTGAGGGTCGAAGTCAGGCAAAGATGCAAGAGCGACAATCTCACCAGTATGGACATCCATGACGATGCCCGACGCTGCCTTTGCCTTGTACAAAGATATCGCGTTCACAAGCTCTTCTCTCAGAACGTGCTGTACGCCAACGTCGAGAGAGACAGCCACGGTTTCCCCGCCAGTTTCAGTTTGCGGATTCATCATTGTTAGCTGCGGGTTGTTGTCGATGTACTTCTCGATGCCGGCAAGACCGCGATTGTCGACATCGACGAGGCCCACAACATGACTGGCAGTCGCTCCAACCGGATAGAAGCGACGGTACTCTTGGATGAAGCCGAGGCCCGGAAACCCGAGGTCATGGACCTGCTGCTGTTGGAAAGGCGTTAGTTCACGCGCTATTCGTACGAAACGACTTGGCCTCGCGAGCTGCTTTCGCAACCGAGCCTCATTTGTTTTCGGCAGAACGCTTACAATGCCGGTGACAACTTCATCGGCATCGAGAATGCGCTTTGGATCGGCGAAGAGCGTCGCGCCCCGAATATCCGTCGCGAGCAATTCACCATTCCTGTCCAGAATGTCCGGACGATGGATCGTGGTTGAGATGTCATAGGAACCACCCCGTCCTGGCCCCTTTTCCGCAAGTCCGAGCGATACGAGCCGACCACCGATCAAGACAAACGCCAAGGCAAAGCCCAGGCATGCGAGGCGGAATCGCATGCGGCAGCGCGCGTGGTAAGCGCGCGCCGCGCGAACGGCAGTTGGATCCGGAGCTTGGTTTTCGTGCTGAAGCATCCCGATCCGTACCTAGTGAGCGCCCGGTCTGAAACTTGCTGTTGGGGTGTCTCCTGTCTTCGCGGTCTGTGCCAACGATCGGACTCGCTCGAAGTCCGTCTCCGTTACTTCGCCCACGACGACGATCTGCTGCGGATGAGCGGGCTGGAGTTCAAGGTACTTCTCTGCAAGACGCTCGATACGTTCGGGCCGGTTCAAAAGGCTCCATTCCGCCCGCGCGACGGCCAGTGAGTCACGTTCAGCCTCGATCTGCCGTTGAAGCTTGACGATCTTTTCGTCCAAACTCCGAGCCTCGTATTTGACCTGGTAGATCACCGTGGCAAGGACGACGAGGCCTAGAATCATGGAGATATTGACAAAACGCAGCATCATACAACCGCGCCCAAGCGAAGGCGCGTCCCTCAATACAAATCTCAAGCGCCCTTCGTCTGGCGCAGCTCGGGCACCCCTAGCCCGGCGAAGTCGAAATCTAGGGCCGGAGCATCCGTCCGCACTCCGGCTCTAAGCCTGGCGGAGCGCGCTCGGGGGTTGCTTCGGACCTCGTCCTCGCTCGGTTCTACTGGACGACGGTTAAGAAGCTGGAAGCTTGGCAAAAATTCTTCGCGCTTTCGTTCCGGTAGATGCCGGGACCCTTCTTTTGGCGGCGTGGCACATCGCGTAAAGAAACGCTTAACAATCCTCTCTTCGAGAGAATGAAACGTGACCACTACAAGTCGCCCGCCGGGAGCCAGAACACGCTCTGCAGCGCTAAGGCCGCCTGCGAGCTCCTCCAACTCCCCGTTCACATACAATCGAAGCGCCTGAAAAGTTCGGGTGGCAGGGTGTTTGGCTTCGTCGCGGGTGCGCCCCAGAACGCCAGAGACGATCTCTGCCAGCTGACTTGTCCGTGTGATCGCAGCCGCCGAGCGCGCTTTGACAAGAGCCCTCGCAATCGCGCGCGAACGGCGCTCTTCGCCAAAAACAAAAAGGATCTCTGCAATCTGTGCTTCGTCAAAGTTATTGACAATATCGGCCGCCGAAAGCCCCTCCGCACCCATCCGCATATCGAGAGGACCGTCCTTCGCAAAGGAGAAGCCACGCTTTGGCTGATCGAGTTGCATAGATGACACGCCGATATCGAGCACAACGCCATCGGCCGTATCTATACCATTCGCAGCGGCTAGGCTTTCCATCTCGCTGTAGCGCCCTAGCACAGCGTCGAAGCGGCCGGGAAAATCAGACGCGAGTTCTTCAGAGCTGGCGAGAGCCTCCGGATCGCGATCGATAGCGAGGACGCGGCAATCGGCGGCTGAGAGGATGGCTTTCGAATAGCCCCCCGCACCGAACGTGCCGTCAATAATGATCTCACCAGATTTTGGCTTAAGCGCCGTTAGGACCTCTGAGAGCAATACGGGAATGTGACGGACCAGTCCGCCAGCGACAGACGAAGGTCTGCCGCGGTCCGTCATCATTCCCGTACTCCCTCTGCACCGCCGCTTCCGCGGCGCCCCGCGCCGAGTAACTTGCGGAGATCGCGAACCTTGTCCCGCGCCTCCGCCAAATGCTCTTCAAAACGTTTCGGCTCCCAGAGCTGAAATTTCTCCCCCAACCCCACAAACGTGATGTGGCTGGTGATGCCGGCGTGTTGACGCAGGCGCTCGGGGAGAATCGTACGACCGTCTTGATCGATTGAGAGAATTTCGGATGTACCGAAGAGAGCCGTGGCGAGTTGATCGCGCTCATCGGAGTACGGCGCGAGGTCTTCAACGAGAGAATTGATCTTATGGACGAGGCGCTGGCCGCCGGCGTCGAGCGCAGGCGCATCAAGCGATGGATAGCAATAAATGCCTTCGAGTCCGTCTTTGGCGAGAACCGAACGGAAAGGTGCGGGGACCGAGACTCGGCCCTTGGCGTCGATCCTATTCGTGAATGACGAGACAAACTGGTCCATCTCCCCCCTCACGCGCTACGAAGCCTACTGAATGAACACGGAACTGAAACAACTGCGCTTCGGCGCTCGCCTTCCGCAAATTCGGAAAATGGGTGGAGAAAGCGGCGCGGATCCCCCCGTGGCCTCAAAGGAAGCGCTGCCTGCTTCCTCCACCCCACTCACCGAACGGGCCATTATGGGATAGCATGGGATGTCATGGGCGTCAATGGAAATGCTCGGGAACTAGCGCTTTCTCATGGGAATTGAGCGCAGATCCGGATTGCCAATTTCTTGACGACCGCGAGTCTCCTTGGTGGCTTGGTGCAAAGCGCGATAGACATTGATGCATAGAGCCCGCGTTCGGTGGGACGAGATATCCCTGGGGGCCGGCTCTTCCCGGCCATAACTGAGGCGCATTTGAGACGCCTACTGGTCAGTCGAGGGAAGCCATAAATGAGGATGGCGAGGTTCGAATTGGCGCTAACGCTTCACCGATTTCTTGGTCTGGCGGCGTTGGCCAGCTACCTGCTAGTGGCGGGTGTCCTGTCAGTGCAAGGTGCAGCCAGTTCGACGATGGCCCAAGGTACCGCCTTCGCGCGGCTCGGACCGCCAGAAGCGCCGGTTAGATTGTTTTACGAGACCAGAGGCACAGGCTCTCCAATCCTCTTAATTCACGGCTTCGGCTCAAGCACGTTTACTTGGCGGCGCATTGCGCCGGCGCTCGCCGAGAAAAACAAGGTCATTGCCGTCGATCTGAAAGGCTTCGGACAATCCGACAAGCCCCTCGACGAGCGCTACTCAATTTTCGATCAGGCCCAGCTCATTAAGCAGCTGATCCTTGAGAAGGACCTCAACAACTTAACCTTAATTGGACATTCCTACGGGGGCGGCATTTCCCTGATGCTGGCGCTCGACGAGGACGCACGTTTGAAAGGGCGCATCGCCAAGCTCGTGCTGCTCGACACAATAGCCTACCCGCAGAATATCCCCGTCGCGTTCAAGATGATGGACTTGCCTCTCATGTCCCATCTCGGCGTCCGTATGGTGCCGCCCGAAATGCAGGCTCGCGTCGCGCTCAGGCTCGCTTATTTCGACGACAGCAAAATCGGCCAGGAGACGGTCGACACATACGCGGCCCCCTTGCGGACGATCGCCGGGAAACACGCGGTGATCCAAAGCGCGCGCCAAATCGTGCCCCAAGGCCTGGCGGAAATTTCGCAGCGCTATCCGACCATCACCCAGCCGACGCTGATCGCTTGGTGCGACAACGACAAAATCGTCCCGCTCGACATTGGGCTAGAGCTCCGACGTAACATGCCGACCTCACGGCTGGAGATCATCAGTCAGTGTGGACACATGCCTCAGGAAGAGCAGCCCGAAGCGACGCTTCGGCTCATCCAAGACTTCATCAAACGCTGAAGCAACCAAGTCTTTCTCGCGCCGCTGACGCGAAGCTGTCTTGCGACACCGCTACTGTCAGCGCGCCTCGGCGTGAAAACCGACGGATGACGGCATTTGCGAGATCCGAGACCGCGAGACCGACGAGGTCAAGTGGACCGCAACACGCATGGATCTGGTCTTCGGATCGAATTCTATCCTGCGCGCTTACTCGGAGCTATACGCGCAAGACGACGCCGCGGAGAAGTTCGTCAAAGACTTTGTGGCGGCTTGGGCAAAGGTCGTGAATGCCGATCGTTTTGACTTGGCTCAAGCAGACGCGGCGTAAAAAACAGGGGGACGCGAGTCGCCACTTAAACAAGCTGGAGCGCCCTGCCTCGCGGCGCTTCTTACAGAACGGCCGGCGCGCGCCCACCGCCGGCCGTTCGCTCATCTGGGATTTCTACGGGCCAAACGGGAGACCGGCGCGAGGGGGTTTCCCTCACGCCGGTCCTAAACTGCCACCAGGCCTATAAGCCGGGTTCTGTGCCTCGCTTAACGCAAGGTGATGGCCATTCATCTGGGGCGCCTTTTGCAAGGCGCCTCGTGCAACCAACCCGGGCCGCGGGTCTGGAAACAGACCTGGTCGCTTCATCGCCGTTAGGCGATGCGCCGACCGAGCGGCCCCTATTCGGTCTTGCTCCCGGTGGGGTTTGCCTTGCCGCCTTTGTTGCCAAAGGCGCGGTGCGCTCTTACCGCACCCTTTCACCCTTACCCCTGTCGGACTCTGCAGCCGACCAACGGCGGTTTGCTTTCTGTGGCACTTTCCCTGAGGTCGCCCTCGCCGGACGTTATCCGGCACCGTGCTTCCATGGAGCCCGGACTTTCCTCTCCCTGAGCTTCAAGGAGCAGCCATCCGGCCTGCTGACCTTTTGAGATAAGGGGGATTTCAAGGTTTTCGTCAAGAGCCGGGGACTGCGGGCTACGCCAACGAGCCGGCATACGGGCTATCCTTACGCCTCCCGAACTCGTCACGGCATTTTGATCCCTCAGCTACCATTGTTCCCATATGCTCGCGTCAAACTGCCGCACTGGGACGGAACACGGTATTTCCGCCGTTCGCGGAACGGAGTGACGACCCTGGGGAAGAGCACGACAAGCAATGACAAATCAGGTTTTGCTCGCACGCTGGCTCACAGTGTTTCCGGAACTGGCAGAGCTTGAGCCGGAAACGAAAGAGACACTGTTCGAGGTTGCCCAATTCGAACGGCTCCGCCGAGGTGACACGGCCTACTACCAGGGTCAGCCTTGCCAGAACTATTTGATGTGCATCGAAGGGCAAACCCGGGTCTTCAAGACGTCAGAGTCTGGCCGTGAGATTATGCTGTACCAAGTCGGTGCGGGTGAGACTTGCGTCCTGACAACATCCTGCTTGATTGCCGGCAACCCCTTCCCCGCGGAGAGCAATGCGCAGGCCGACGCTTTGCTCGCAGCCATACCCGCCGACGTCTTTCACAGGCTCATGTCGTCGTCGCCGAAGTTCCGCAACTACGTTCTGACGAATTACGGGGACCTGTTGTCGAGCTTGATCATGCTTGTGGACGAAGTGGCCTTTGCAAGCCTGGACCTCCGACTGGCACGACGTCTTGTGTCAGAAACCGAAAACTCAAATGTGGTCGCCAAGACACACCAACAGTTGGCCTTAGATCTGGGAAGCGTGCGCGAGGTTATCAGCCGCTACATCTCAGAATGGGAGCGCTTGGGCTGGGTTCGTTCATCGCGAGGCTCGATTGAGGTCTTGGACCGAGACGCGCTCGCAGCCTACGGCTCGGGCGAAGTCGCCCTTCCCCGCCCCGCGTTGAGATCAGGCTCTCAGGCATGAGCCCATACAGCGTAACTCAGGTCACAGACAACGCCCGTGAGGGCAAACTAGGAATGTAAACAGAGAGAATCTAACAATAATCAGCAAGACAAGCTGCCAACGAGAAGAACGCCCAAGGACCCACGACGATGACAAACATGATATCGGAACAGCCGATCCGCCAGCTTACGGCGGCTGCACTGTTGACCGGCATGCTGGCGCTGACGCCCGCTTCCGCAGCACTCGCCATGGACGATCACGGAGGTGCCGGAGCCGAGTTCGACGAGAGTTGCGCAATGGGCATGGCAGACGGACAGGTGGTAAAGACCGACTGTTCGGTGAGTTGGACAGCCGAAGACGGCAAGGTCTATTGCTTCTCAAGTGAGAACTCGAAATCCGCTTTTCTGAAAGACCCGAAGGCCAACCTCGCCCGTGCGAAGAAGTTCCTTGAGCAACAACAAGCCAAGGCTGCATCAGGCGAGAAGGTTTTCACGGAGGAGGATGTGAACGCCCGCGTTCAGGAGGTCATCGATGAACGCTCAGAAGGCGGTGCATTCGTGTTTCATGATCCTAAGCTCGCCGCCGACCTTCGACTGACATTCGATCAGATAAAGATCGTTCGCGGAATGGAAGGCTATGGCTGGTTCGCCAATGTCATTTTCAACGATGTCGAAGAGCCAAAGAAACAGTACGCTATCGACTTCTGGTTCAAGCCCGACGGACAGCAGCTAACACTTCAAGATATTCGTGTTCAGAAGGGCCCAAAGCGTGACGGCGATGGGTACTTCATGATTACGCGTCTGCCTGTTGCGTGGTGGTGGTTGCCCGTGCAAGAGCATCCCGGCAGCATCGAGGGCGCGCGCGCTTGGCACGTGATGGCCGCTATTCACGACTACATCCTCCAAAACAAGGACGAGGACGGGAATATCACGGTCAAAGACGAGAAGACCGGAGAAGACCTCAAGCTGCAGTTCGTTGAGATGCATCGGCCGGTTCGGCGGCTCATGGGTGAAGGGAAGTATTTTGCGTGCACCGACTTTCGCAAACCCGGCAGCAAGGACGAGTACTACGATCTCGACTTCTGGGTCGACGAGAAGGACGGCAAGCTGAAAGTCGGCAATGTGAAAGTCCATAAGGTTCCCGTCCAAGAAGACGGCATCTGGACCCAGATTGATCGCTACACGTTCGAAGGCATGGATTTCGAAGAGACGCTATAGTCAAGCGAGCCCACGCGACAGCACAAGTCACTTAAAGTTTCAGTCTCCCTTCATGGAGGCAGTGCCGTCTCACGACGGTTCCCAAAAAAGATCGCGCAGTCGCGATGGTCTCCGCCAGTACCGGTCAAACTCCCGGCGGTTTAGTCTCCTGGTATGTCGATTGTCCATTGACGCGGCGTCCTTTTCTAACGATTGAATGGCAGGTCGTTGTCCAAATGGGCCGCGCACTCGAAAGTCACCTATCCAAAAGTCTTGGAGGAAAAATAGTATGAAGAAGGTTGTTCTCGCAGCCGCAGTTACCGGTGCAATGATCACTGCCCCTGTTACCGGTGCCCTCGCTGCTGGCGCTGCCGGTGAGTTTGGCAACAACTGCGCCTTTGGCCTGACTCAGGGCGTCAAGAAGTACACCGATTGCTCGGTCATGGAGAAAATTGACGGCAAGGTCTACTGCTTCAGCAAGCAGTCCGCCAAAGAGAAGTTCATGGAAGACGCGGAAGGCAACGTCAAAAAGGCCGCGAGCTTCTACAACGACAATCAGTAGTCCTCGGAGCGCTTAGCGCGCTCGATAACACGAGCTTCAAGGCTCGCCCAATCCCGGGCGAGCCTTTTTTATGTCTTTCGGAAAAGTGGCAGTCTGTTTCGCAGTAACTAGGCAGCCGTACTCGCGCGGACCGAGAGCAGATTCTTCAACGTCTCGCATGTCGACCTATCAGCCCGTCCGTCGACCCGCTCCGGCCGAAAATGGCGCTGGAAGGCCTCCACAACGATCTCGGTACCACGACCGTATGTCGAAGTGGCCTCGACGCCATATCCGAAGTCAACAAGGTCGCTCTGGAGTTCGGCCACGGCAGCGCTCTCGTCGCCGAGCCCTAGTCCCGCGTCGGCGCTTGCTGCAATCGGCTCGACCCAGAGGCCGATCCCGGCACGCGCAAGCCTTGCCCAATCGAAGCGTTCGCCGGGGTCGCGCTTGCGACCTGGCGCGATATCTGAGTGAGCCAACACGCGTGCGGCAGGGATGACACGTCGTCCGAGAATATCTTTGCAGAGCGCCTCGACGGCCTGCATTTGCGCATTGGGAAACGGCGGATAGTCGAAGTCGTGGCCGGGATTGTGGATCTCGATGCCGATGGAAGCGGAGTTGAGATCGGTCTCACCAGCCCAATAGCTCTGTCCTGCGTGCCACGCTCGCTCCGACTCCGGCACCATCTGCGTGATCGTCCCATCTTCGTCGATAAGATAGTGCGCGGAGACCTTGGATTCTTCTGATGTGAGCCAGTCGCGAGCACCAACACACGTCTCCATCCCGGTGTAATGGACGATCAGCATGTCCGGCTCTCTTGCGTCCCGCCTTTGATCGAAACTAGGAGATGGGACCCAATGCGTGGCGAGCTTACTATCCGGTGCAGCTGTCATGCGACCTTATCCAACTTGCGACGCGCCCTTGGCGGGCGCCTCGAGGCGACGCAGGTTCAAACGGCAAATCCAATGAGCTGACGCAGAAAAACGACGAAAGGCGCGGACTTAGAGCCCACGCTCCTTTGCAACCTGCTGATAGGCATCGTTTATTGCCGCGACCTTGTCGGTGGCAATCGCAATGAACTCTTCCGGCACACCACGGGCGATTAGCTTGTCGGGGTGATTGTCCGCGATCAGCTTGCGGTACTGGGCCTTCAGATCATCATTGGAGATGGTCGGCTGTACCTCGAGCACCTCGTAAGGATTACGCTTTGAGGCAATAACGTGCCTGGCTTTGATGTAGCCGAACTCCGTGTCGGTAAAGCCGAAACGCTTGGCGACCTGGTGAAGGAACTCTTCTTCACTTGGATCAAACTCGTCGTCGGCTTTCGCAATGTGGAACAAGCCGTCGAGCACGTCCTCAAGTAGCTTCCGGTTGCCCTTGAACATCCCTGCGAGTTGGTCCGCATAAGCCTCGTAGCCGGAGACCTCTTGCTTGGCGAGGTTGAACACGCGCGCAACATTCTTCATTTCACCGTCGGGGACCTTGAAGACTTCCTTGAAGGCGTTGACTTCGTCCATCGTGACGACACCGTCGGCTTTGGCCATCTTGGCGCCGAGCGCAATAACACCCACGGTAAAGGCAACCTGATCTTCGCCGTCGCCAGCGCCGCCCTCTTCGCCATCGCGGTCAATCACATAGTGTCCGGCAACACCGCCGACCAAAGCGCCAATCGGCCCTCCGACCGCCAGACCTGCCGCTGCACCCGCGAGCTTTCCCCAAACCGACATTCTGATCCCCCTTGAGACTCTGGATCCTGTTGAACCATACGGTAAATTCGGTCCTACCGCATGGAATATTCATACCCGTAGCGCGCCGATGCCGCGCTCAGTGTGTCCTGCTATCCCTTAAGATTGGCCAGAATCGACATCTTCGGCTCATCAACCTCTAGACCAGCTCCGAGGCGCCGCTCGACATGCCACGACCTGACAAACGTCCAGACGGCGAACCACAGTGCCAAAAGCGCATTTGCGCCGCTCGCCACCCAGACAAATGTCGATCCTAGTTCGAAAAGGTTGGCTGCCGCCAGAATGAGGGCTTGGAGGATGATCGCAGACCCCCCAGCCATCACGATGGCGGCGCAGCTGGAAACGATAAAAATCGACAGCAGATTTCCGCCCTTTTTCGTATCTTTGGTGCTCATCAGCTCGTTCAAACCTAAGGGAAGCTATTCCGGGCACTGTTCCTTACCGGGGTGATCCCAGAGTTACAAGGGCTTCGAGCGCCCCGCCTGCCTGATCATGCATGACAAGGCTGCTTCAGGATTGTATCCACGGCAACCAAGTGGCGAAAGGAGCGAAGATGGCGGTCTATGAGCTCGATGGACAGGCACCCGAATTTCCGGAGGACGGGCTTTTTTGGGTCGCCGAAACGGCCATTGTCACGGGCAAGGTGCGGCTGAAATCCGAGGCGAGTGTTTGGTATGGCTCAGTTCTGCGCGGTGACAATGAGTGGATCGAGGTCGGCACGCGCTCGCAGGTTCAGGACAACTCCACCCTCCATACGGATCCCGGCCTTCCGCTGACTATCGGACAAGACTGTGTCATCGGGCACAATGTGGTCCTTCACGGCTGTTCGATCGGCGACAACTCGCTGGTCGGCATGGGCGCGATTGTCCTCAACGGCGCCAAAATCGGGTCCAACTGTCTCGTGGGCGCCGGGGCCCTCATCACCGAAGGCAAGGAATTCCCCGACAATTCCATGATCATCGGATCGCCCGCCAAGGCCGTGCGTGAGGTGGATGACAAGACGCGCGCCATGATCGCGCGGGGAGCGGACGTCTATGTCCGCCGCTGGAAGCAATATTCGGCCGGATTGAAGCGGATCTCGTGACAGACAGCAAACTCGCAGCATGAACGGCAAGTGGCAGTTCTTCATCGACCGCGGCGGCACGTTCACGGACATCGTCGGGCGCAAGCCTGATGGCACGCTTGTAACCACAAAATTGCTCTCGGAGAATCCAGAGTCCTACGAGGATGCCGCTATCGCTGGGATCGCCGATCTCGTGGGCGTGCCCCGGGATGTGCCCCTACCGTCTCAGCAAGTGGAGACCGTGCGCATGGGGACGACGGTGGCTACGAACGCGCTTCTTGAGCGCAAGGGCGATCGCGTTCTCCTCATTGTCAGCGACGGTTTTCGTGATGCTCTGGAAATCGGCTATCAGGCGCGGCCAAAGATTTTTGCGCGGCACATCCTTAAGCCGTCAATGCTCTATGAGCGGGTTGTGGAGGTGCCAGAGCGCATCTGCGCCGACGGTTCGGTCGAGCTACCGCTGGATCGTGAAGCACTGCGTGAGGTTCTTGAGGACGCCCATCAAGAGGGAATCGACGCCGTCGCGATTGTGTTCATGCACGCCTATGCATATCCGGACCACGAGCGCGAGGCGGCGGTCCTTGCGCACGAACTAGGTTTTCATCAAGTTTCCGTCAGCCACGAAGTCAGCCCGCTTGTGAAGTTTGTTGGCCGAGGCGATACGACGGTCGTGGATGCGTATCTGTCTCCGCTGCTCAGACGTTATGTGGACCGCGTCGCGACTGCACTCTCAACGGGTGGCGAGAAAACGTCTGCCAAAGATGGAACAAGGCTGCTGTTTATGCAGTCCTCTGGCGGGCTTACTTCGGCGCACCTCTTCCGTGGCAAGGACGCGATACTGTCCGGTCCGGCGGGTGGCGTGATTGGCGCGGTAGAGACCGCACGGGCAGCAGGCTTCCCCGATGTCATCGGTTTCGACATGGGAGGCACATCCACGGATGTGTGCCACTACAATGGTGCGTTGGAACGCACATTCGAAAGTGTGGTGGCAGGTGCCCGCGTTCGCTCACCGATGATGCTTATTCACACGGTTGCCGCCGGCGGCGGATCGATCCTGCATCAAGACGAATCCCGTTTCCGCGTGGGACCCGATTCGGCAGGTGCGGATCCTGGACCGTGCGCCTACCGCCGCGGCGGACCGCTCACCGTGACGGATGCGAACGTCATGACAGGCAAGCTCCAGCCTGACCTGTTCCCGCACATTTTCGGCCCAGACCAAGACCAGCCCCTCGATCGGCGCGCTGTCGTAAAGGCGTTTCACGGGCTTGCGCGGCGACTGAATGATGCGCGCCAACCCGAAGAAATCGCAGAGGGCTTCATCAAGATTGCCGTTGCCAATATGGCCAATGCTATCAAGACGATCTCTGTGCAGCGCGGCTACGATCTCGCCGGATACGTCCTCAACTGTTTCGGCGGAGCTGGTGGGCAGCATGCCTGTCTCGTGGCGGACGCGCTGGCGATCGATAGTGTCTTGCTCCATCCGCTGTCGGGCGTTCTGTCTGCCTATGGCATGGGTCTGGCAAGTGTGCGGGCGACCCGCACCCATGCGGTTCTCGCGCTGCTCGACAATGATGGCTTAGGCAAACTCGCCGAGATTTGTGCACCCTTAGAGCACGAAGCGCGTAGTGAACTCTCGTCGCAAGGCGTTCAAGCTGACGCCATCGCTAAACAAGCGCATCTGCGCTACGAAGGCACCGATAGCTCGCTGCCGATACCCACGGCATCGCTGACTGAGATGCGCGAAAACTTCGAGGCCGCACACCAACAGCGTTTTGGGTTCATTAGTCCAGAAAAAGAAATCGAAATCGAAGCGGTGGAGGTCGAGGCTATTGGCGGCGGCGCGCCCACGACTGGAATGAATTCGCAAGGATCTGTGGATCTGTATGAACCCGAGCCGGATACCCACGCTGATATGTTCACCCATGGCAGCTGGTACAACGTTCCTGTCTATCGCCGAGCCAATCTGATGTCTGGTGCTGCGCTCGACGGCCCCGCTCTGCTCATCGAGGATCATCAAACGGTTGTTGTCGAACCCGAGTGGCGTGCCTCAGTGACATCGAAGAACGATGTCCTCCTGACGCGAGCGCGCCGCAGGCGGGTGCACGAAAAGATCGGTGTCGAGGCCGACCCAGTTATGCTCGAAGTGTTCAACAGCCTCTTCGTCTCGATTGCCGAGCAGATGGGCTATGCGCTGCAAAACACGGCGCGCTCGGTCAACATAAAGGAGCGATTAGACTTCTCCTGCGCCATTTTCGATGCGAGCGGCGCGCTAATCGCAAACGCGCCTCATATCCCGGTTCATCTTGGTTCGATGGACAAAAGCGTTGAAACAATTGTACGGGAAGTCGGTTCCGAGCTTCGTCCCGGCGATGTTTGGATGCTGAACGCGCCATACAACGGCGGAACACATCTCCCTGACATCACTGTCGTAACGCCGGTCTTCGATGAACGAGGCAAGAAGATTCTCTTCTTTGTTGCCGCGCGCGGCCACCATGCAGATGTGGGAGGCATCGCGCCTGGCTCGATGAGTCCAAATGCGGCAACGATCGAGGAAGAAGGCATCTATATCGACCCGTTCCGACTTGTCAGCGGCGGGCGCTTTCAAGAAGACGCGGCGCGGCGCCTCTTCGCCGACGCACCCTATCCTGCACGGAACATCGAGCAGAATATCGCCGACCTCAAAGCGCAGGTCGCAGCCAACGAGAAAGGTGTGGTCGAGTTACGCAAAATGGTGCGCCAATACGGGCTCCCCACCGTCGCAGCCTATATGGGACATGTGCAGGACAATGCAGCGGAGGCGGTGCGCAAAGTCATTGGAATCCTGCAAGACTCGCAATTCGCACTCGACACAGACCAAGGTAGCCGCATCGAAGTCGCTATCAGGATCGATCGCAAAAGGCATAGGGCAACGGTCGATTTTACTGGAACGAGCAAACAAACAGAAACAACGTTCAACGCTCCAGAGCCGATCACACGGGCCTGCGTACTTTATGTGTTCCGTACCCTCGTCGACGAAGACATTCCATTGAACGCAGGCTGCCTGCGCCATATTGATATTGTCTTGCCGGAAGAATCTTTTCTCAAACCACGCTATCCGGCACCGGTTGCAGGCGGGAATGTCGAGACAAGCCAGACAATTGTGAATTGCCTTTATGGCGCCCTGGGCGTTCTTGGTTCGGCGCAAGGGACGATGAACAACCTCACATTCGGAAACGAAAGGGTTCAGTATTATGAGACGATCTGCTCGGGCGCCCCAGCGGGGCCAGGGTTTGACGGTGCCGCCGCGGTGCAAACTCATATGACGAACTCGCGGCTAACGGATCCAGAGGTCTTGGAGTTGCGCTATCCCGTGTTGCTGGAGCGTTTCGAAATCGAACGAGGCTCGGGCGGCGCTGGCCGTTGGCGCGCAGGCGACGGTACGGTTCGTATGCTGAGATTCTTGGAAGAGATGGAATGTGCGGTTCTGTCAGGCTTTCGCATCAGGCAGCCTTTTGGGACAGATGGCGGCGCACCGGGTCGAATTGGGGAGAACTGGGTGCGCCGGCACACGGGAACTCTTGAGCAACTGCATGGTTCCGATCAAACCACACTCGCAGATGGCGATACGTTGATTATCCGAACGCCGACCGGGGGCGGTTATGGTAAGCCATCCGCTGACGGCTCCTCATAGACACCTTGAAGTACAGCGCAACACTAGTGCGCGGAAGCCAGCAACAATTCGGCGAAGTATGGTCGCGCGAAGGGCAAAATTGAATGGCGATTGACGGAAGGCCACTAATCTCCGGTGCGGGAATCGCAGGGCTCACTCTCGCCATTTGTCTCAAGGAATACGGCGAAGATCCCGTCGTCGTAGAGCAAAGCCCAGAACTACCGGACCAGGGCTACATGATGGACTTCTATGGTTCGGGCTGGGATGTCGCGGACCGTATGGGTCTCGTCGACAAGCTCCGCGCACTGCGCTATCCCATCGACAAACTGCAGTTCGTGAATTCTGAGGGCAAGCCATATACATCCGTACCGATCAAGCGAATGAAGCGCGCGCTGAACGGCAAGTATGTCTATGTTCGTCGGCCCGATCTCTTGCGCATCCTCTATGAACGCGCAAAAGCTCTCGGAGTCGAAGTGCGGTTCGGAACTGAAGTCACCGACCTCAGAGAACGAGTGACCCATGTCGACGTGATGTTCGACGACAGTAGCACCGGCGAGTATGCGCTTGTGTTCGGGGCCGACGGCGTGCATTCGGGCATTCGGCAGGTCATGTTTGGAGACGAGAGTCAGTTTGCGCGCTTTCTTGGCGCCTATGTCGCGGCTTTCCACGTCGAAGACCACGATCTCCCCTTCCGTCGCACGGCGCAGATCCATGAAGAACCGAACCGCGTGGCTTTCTATTATCCCCTTAGCGAACGCTCGCTCGACGCCACGTTCGTGTTTCGGCTCGACGAAGTAGACGTACCGCCTGACCACCAGCTGTCATTCGTCCGGCGTGCTTTCAAGGGCGCTGGGTGGATCGCCGAGGCGCTACTCGAAGCTTACAAGGGGAAAGCCCCCCTCTACTTCGACACACTCACACAGATTGCCATACCGCGGTGGTCGAGAGGGCGGGTCACGCTGCTGGGCGATGCTTGTGGTTGCCTGTCTCTACTGGCTGGGCAGGGCTCGCATATGGCCATGGCGGGCGCGTATCTGCTCGCTCAAGAGCTTAGGCGCTATGACGGAAACCATTCTGCCGCTTTCGCTGCCTACGAAGCGATGATGAAGCCGGAGATTGCCAGACGGCAAGAAGACGCTGCCGCGTTCGCAAAGATCTTCATTCCCACGACGCAGTCGAAGCCTTGGGTGCGAAAGCTCGTGACGAAGACCGTCTTCAACCCGCTCCTTCTGCCGTTAACAATGGGCGCGTTTGGGTCAAAGAGCATCCTGGAAAGCGATGAGGACTGACGCTCTTTAGAAGCTTACCTTCGCGGTTTTCGAATTGAAGATGACAACGTCTTTGTTTGGCTCAACGACCCCCGATGTCGAATACGAATAGGGCTCGAACGCCACAGTGACCTCGCATTCGCCCTCGGCACACTCGTTCGCCAGCTTGGTCTTGGCTTCTTCCGGCGTGATATCGTCTGCATTCAGATAGACACCATTCTTTGTGGTGCACTCATAGCCCAGAACATCGCCGGACCGACCGCCTTTGATGCAGCTCGCCTTCATCTCAACTTGCTGCTCCAAATAGTTCTGAGGATTCTTGGCGAGGTCCTCAAGCTCAGTGGCCTGAACGCTCGTTGCGCAGGCGAAAAGCCCCAAACTAGCAACAAGAAAAGTAAGACGACGGTCAACTGCAAAATTCATTGTTTGCTACCTTAAGCGTATTGGGTTCTGGTGCACGCCTCATACTTCGACGCGTTGAGCTGCATACTACAAAGCGCATCGGCGAAGGAAAGCCTCCACGGCTTACAAATAAGTAAGGCGCGGGGCGGGGCCCCACGCCTCATAGCATTCGTTCATAGGAGAAGATTGTGTCTAGCTTGGCTGAACCGGCTGAACCTGCTTCCGCTCGGCCATGAACTGGTCGAATTCCGCTTTGTCCTTGGCATCACGAAGTCGCTTCAGAAACGCCTGAAACTCTTCAGCCTCGTCCTCGAGACGCTTCAGGGTCTCCTCGCGATAGGCGTCGAACGCACGATTGCCGCTCGAGCCAAAGCCGCTTTGGAACCGCTGCGCCTCTTCCTTGAAGTACGAGCGCCAAGCCTTCTTATTTCCGCATCCCATTCGTCCACTCCAGATCAAATAAGCCAAAACACCAAGACCGATTGGCCACCAAACGATAAAGCCGAGGATCATCGCGGCGAACCACGCGGGCTTTCCGTAATCGTCAAGGGTCGCAACTAGCTGCATCGGGTTCCTTTCAGGGCGCAAGTGAATGTTATTTACATTCACATATATGGGGCCTCGTTGCAAGCCGTTCAACGGCCCCTCCCCTGGTTTTTGGTCTGCGATTGGGCGGTTTCGGGTCCCCTGGAAACGACTCATAGCGCTTCACAGGCCAAGACAAAATTAACCGCAAGAGCCGAGAGTTCCCCGCAAATTCGCCGAAAATTATACGGTTATCGCGCGTTCTTGGGGGCACCACTATGCGTATTGCGTCTCGCCAATTCATCAGTCTGGGCATGGCGGCCACCGTCGCCGTTGGCCTTTTGTGTGGAGGTCCTGCCATCGCCCGCACGCTGAACGACCACAAACCGCATCATGGCGTGAAACGCGCACATTCCATGCCGATCCAAGGAATCGACGTCTCCTACTGGCAGGGCGATATCGATTGGCGCCGGGTCCGCCAAGCGGGCATCGAATTCGCTTTCATCAAAGCGACCGAGGGTGGCGACCATCTCGATCCGAAGTTCCGCCAGAACTGGGAGGCGGCCAAACGTGCCGGCATTGCACGAGGCGCCTATCACTTCATTTATTGGTGCCGTCCCGCCTCGGAACAGGCCGATTGGTTCATCCGGAACGTTCCAAATGATCCCGATGCTCTACCCCCGGTTCTCGATCTCGAGTGGCATCCCGACTCAAAGACTTGCCCCAAAAAGATCTCTCGCGGCCGCGCTCTGAAGAAAATCAAGATCATTCTCGAGGCCATGGAGCGGCATACCGGCAAGCGGCCAATCATCTACACGGATCCGCGATTTCATAAGGACATCCTCGTGGGGCAGTTCGAGGACTATCATTTCTGGCTGCGTTCGGTCGCCGCCGAACCGCATGTGAGGTATCCCGGCCGGAAATGGGCCTTCTGGCAATTCACCGCGACAGGGCACGTCCCCGGCGTTTCCGGTAATTGCGACCGCAACATCTATAACGGGTCGCGGTCGGACTGGAATCTCGTCTTGAGATGGCTTGAAGCGAGTCGCGGAAGTGCGGGTCAACAGTCGCGCACGGCCAGCCGTTAGGACTCCCCTGAGGCCGTTTCTTCACCGGGCACCTCCGGCAAGACCCCAAGCCCTTTCAAGTAAATGAGCATGCCGCTCTCTAGCACCTCTTCCGGGGAGAGCGGCACCTTCCTCGCAACGCTGCCCTCCTGGATGAACAGCGAGGCGATGCCATGAGACATCGTCCAAATGTGCATGGCCACGAGCTTCAGCGGCGGGCGCTCATTCTCTGGCAATTGCCGGCAGAGCGCGGCGGCGGCTTGCTGAAGTACGTTGAAGGCTTTTTCCGCGGCAGGCGATGCTGCTGCTGCTTGAATCGCTTCCGTGCCTTGTGCCTCCGACACGCCTGTCTCGAACATGACCGCGTAACTCGCCGGCTCTTCGCGCGCAAAAGCGAGATACGCGCGACCCAAGGCCTCAAAAGCCGAAAGCGGCGTCGGGATACCATTGTTCCAGGCCGCATCGAGACGCGCAGCAAATCGCTCAAAACCGCTGCGCGCCACTTCGGCCAGCAGTGCGTCCCTGTCCCGGAAATGCCGATAGGGTGCTGCGGGGCTCACGCCCGCGAGCCGCGCGGCCTCCGCGAGGCTGAAGCCGAAGGCGCCGTGCTGTTCAATGAGCGTGCGCGCAGCTTCCAATAGCACCTCTTTGAGATTGCCGTGATGGTATGAGCGCCGATGCCAGCGGCGGCCGGAAGTCTTCATGTAAACGGCTATTACATTAAAGACGCCCGCTCCGCTAGGTGCCCTACTCAATCCTGCAGCGGTTGCCCGCTGAAGGTGAGATGCCGAAGATGGCCTGGTCCGGTAGCCGAAGCATGCTGACAACTCTTTGCTGCTCGCGCGATGTCGATCGTCAGCCCGCGGCATTAGACACTGGGCAGCCTCGTTGAGTCCCCAGATTTTCTGCCATTCCGCGGAAACGCGACTTGGGCTAATCTTGTAAGAAAATTCCCTAGGGGACGCGGCAAAAATGCAAGATCGTGGCGACGAGCGACTGATGCACTGGCGGAATTTGTTCATCTCAGGCCTCGCGTTATCCATCTTAGTTGGGTCGGTTTTCGTCGGCGGTTCTCTCTTTGTCGCAAAAGCAGAGAATGCCGAGCCCGAGAGTGAGTCGAAGGCGCCCTGCACTGATGACGCCATGATCGTGTTCGATGCATCGGGGTCCATGTCGGGAAACCAGGAACTCGGTATTCCGAATTCTAAGCCTCGCATTGACGAAGTACGCTGGGCCTTGCGGCAAGTGCTCCCGAGCGCAACGCGCTACCGCCGGGTTGGTCTCGTGACATACGGTCCAGGCCCCTACAATCAATGCAACGTGTCCCTCGCCATGAAGCCAACAGCAAACGCCGCTAAGAAAATTATGCGCGCGGTCAACCGAATCATTCCCGCGGGCAAAACACCGCTGACGTCAGGGGTCGAACAAGCGGCTGAAGCGCTCGACTACCGCAACACGCCTGGCGTGATTGTCGTTGTGACGGACGGCGAGGAAACGTGCGGTCGGGCACCGTGCGAGTTAGCCAAGCAGCTCCATGACAACGCTGCACAGCTGACTGTCCATGTGATCGCATTCCGTTACGCAGGTTACTCCTGGACAGGAACCCAAAGTATCGTGGACGTGATGTGCCTCGCAGAACAGAACAACGGGCTGCTAATCAAGGCCAATAGCGAGCAGGAACTTGCCGATGCCCTTGAAAAGACGTTGGACTGCCCCATGATTTCGCAGGCCCCGCCCTCATTCGACTCCGTTCGCTAAGGCGCATTGCGCCCTGCTCTTTGGGTCGACCGAGGAATCTGCAGCAGATTTTTCCACACCTTATTCAGCGTGCACCGCAGATTGTCGGCTCCGGCTACAGCACGAGCGATCCCATCGATCCAAGGCCGAAACCCAAAAAAAAATTTCGACGCCCGAACCGAATTCTTCTTGACGCGTTGAATGACAACGGCTGCAGCGGCCTGTTGGTTGTGCGCCGCAACAATGAAACAGCTTGGCACACAATCTGGGGAGTTTGTAAAATGGCGTCATTGCAGAACGAGCACCCCTCCAATCGGAAAGGAGAGCTTCCGATGGAATTCACAGCCAAACTGACCGTGGCTTCGGTCGTTTTATCGTTCGGCTTTCTCGCTGCCGTAATTCTAGGAATGATCTAAAGCGAGCATTAGGCCTTAGGGCCAACAACACCAAGCCAGCAGAGAATAAACGCCGTAGACGGATGAACCTGTCTTGGCGCCCTCTCTGCTGTGTTGCTTCTTAGGCCGCGGCGTCTGTAACCCCCTTGGGATCATAGTTCAGAATTGGACCGAGCCAGCGTTCCGCTTCCTCGAGAGACCAGCCCTTGCGTGCCGCGTAGTCCGCCACCTGATCGCGGCCGATCTTGCCGATGCCGAAGTAGCGCGATTCAGGATGCGAGAAATACAGGCCCGATACGGCAGCACCAGGCCACATTGCGCAGGACTCCGTAAGTTTCATGCCCGCCTCGCTCTCTGCATCGAGCAACCCGAATAGTGTGCGCTTCTCTGTATGATCGGGTTGGGACGGATAGCCGGGCGCAGGACGAATGCCAATGTAATCTTCGGCAATCAGAGCGTCATTCGATAGCTTCTCATCCGGCGCATAGGCCCAAAGCTCGCGGCGAACTTTCTCGTGCATAGCTTCCGCGAAAGCCTCGGCAAGGCGATCCGCTAAAGCCTTCACCAGGATTTTCGAATAATCATCGTTGGCCAACTCGAAGCGGCGCGCGATTTCATCTTCGCCAATCCCGGCTGTGACGGCAAATCCGCCCAAGTAGTCCGCGACACCTGTCTCTTTCGGCGCGACGAAATCAGCCAAGGCCAGATTTGCCTTCCCCGAATCGCGTGCCATTTGTTGGCGCAGCGTATGGAAGGTCGCGAACGGCTTCCCACGGCTTTCGTCCGAATACAGCTCAATGTCGTCACCAACGCTATTCGCCGGCCAGAAACCAACGACGGCATTCGCCGTCAGCCATTTCTCATCGATCAGCTGCGTCAACATGTTTTGCGCATCTTCGAAGAGTGGCTGCGCGGCCTCACCATATTTATCGTCCTGAAGTATGCGGGGGTAGGACCCCTTCAGCTCCCATGCGTGGAAGAAAGGGGTCCAATCGATATAGCGCGACAGTTCGCGTAGGTCGTAGGCCTCAAATGTTCGGGTCCCCAAGAACGACGGCTTGGGTGGTGCGTATTCCTTCCAGTCGAGCGCGAGCGCATTCGCCCTGGCCTGCGCAATCGTTGTTCGTGACTTTTCGGCCTGACCGCGCGCGTAGGACTCTGCCATTTGCGCATACTCAGCGCGGACTTTGGCGATATGCGCGTCCCTATTCTCCTTCGAGATCAGTCCGGATACGACACCGACCGCGCGGCTTGCATCTGTGACGTAGATCGCCTGGTTCCGTTGGTAGTTGGGACTGATCTTTACAGCCGTATGGACCTTACTCGTAGTCGCGCCACCAATGAGGAGCGGAATGTCGAAGCCTTCCCGCTCCATTTCCGATGCCACGTGACACATCTCGTCGAGCGATGGCGTTATCAGCCCGGACAAGCCAATGATATCAACATTCTCTTCGCGCGCCGTCTCGAGAATAACCTGAGAATGCACCATCACGCCGAGATCGATCACTTCGTAATTGTTGCACTGAAGCACGACACCAACGATGTTCTTTCCAATGTCGTGGACATCACCCTTGACGGTAGCAAGCAGGATTTTTCCCGCCGCGGGTTGATCGACGAGCCCAAGCTCCTCCTTCTCCTTCTCCATGAAGGGCATAAGATAGGCTACGGCCTGCTTCATCACCCGCGCCGACTTAACAACCTGCGGCAAGAACATCTTGCCGGCACCGAAGAGGTCGCCAACAACGTTCATACCGGCCATCAGCGGGCCTTCGATCACATGCAAGGGTCGCTCAGCACGTTGCCGCGCTTCTTCTGTATCTTCTTCTACGAATGCGCCGATGCCATGCACAAGTGCGTAAGTGAGGCGCTCCTCGACGGGCTTCTCGCGCCAAGATAGGTCCGCTTCCTTCTTATGCGATGCGCCACCCTTGTATCGCTCGGCAGCATCCAGCAAGCGGTCGGTTGCGTCGTCGCGTCGATTGAGGATGACATCCTCGACAAGCTCACGCAGCTCTGGCTCGATGTCGTCGTACTGGCCAAGCTGACCTGCATTGACGATACCCATATCCATGCCTGCTTGAATGGCATGGTAGAGGAACACCGTATGCATGGCTTCGCGTACGCGCTCGTTTCCGCGAAAAGCAAACGACAGATTGGAGACACCACCCGAGACATGCACGTGAGGCAGCTCTTGCTTGATCTGCCGCGTGGCTTCGATGAAGGCGCGGCCATAGTCATTGTGTTCCTCGATACCGGTTGCCACTGCGAAAATGTTCGGATCGAAGATGATGTCCTCACCCGGAAATCCAACTTTGCTTGTTAGCAAGTCGTAAGCGCGTTTGCAGATCTCGAATTTGCGCTCGGCCGTTTCGGCCTGACCCGTTTCGTCAAATGCCATGACGACCACGGCCGCGCCGTAGCGCAGAATCTTGCGGGCCTGTTCCAGGAAGGGCTCTTCGCCCTCCTTCATGCTGATCGAGTTTACAACTGCCTTGCCTTGCACGCATTTGAGCCCCTCCTCGATCACCGTCCACTTGGACGAATCGAGCATGATCGGGACGCGCGAGATGTCGGGCTCCGACGCGATCAGATTGAGGAAGGTCCGCATGGCCTCCTCCGAATTCAACATGCCCTCGTCCATGTTGATATCGATCATGTTGGCGCCGTTATCGACTTGCTGACGTGCGACCTCGAGCGCAGCCGCGTAGTCGTTGGCCTCAATCAATTTGCGGAACCGGGCGGACCCTGTGACATTGGTCCGCTCACCGACCATGACGAAGTTTTGGGCAGCGTTGGTCACTACTATGTCACCTACTGAAAATCAGGCATGTGTGAACGGCTCGAGACCAGACAGCCGAAGTGCCGGCTCGACTTCAGGAATTACACGGGGCGCATAGGGTGCTACAGCCTCTGCAATGGCCCGAATGTGATCAGGTGTCGTGCCGCAACAGCCGCCGACGATATTGATCAAATCGTCCTTGGCCCAAGCCTCAAGCTGCGCCGACATTTGTTCAGCGGTCTCGTCGTAAGTCCCCATCTCATTGGGCAAGCCAGCGTTGGGATAGACGCTGATATAGGTTTCGGCGACGTGAGCGATCTCATCCACGGCTGGACGCAACTGTTCTGCGCCGAAGGAACAATTGAAGCCGATTGAGAACGGTCTCAAATGACGCATGGAGTACCAGAACGCTTCCGGGGTTTGGCCAGACAGGTTGCGGCCCGAGAGGTCCGTTATCGTTCCCGAGATCATAATTGGAAGTTTGAAGCCAACTTCATCGAAGACTTCTTCGACGGCGTAACCGGCCGCTTTCGCATTCAACGTGTCGAACACTGTTTCTATTAAGATCAGATCGACCCCGCCCTCGATCATGCCGCGGACTTGTGTTGAATAGGCCTCCACGAGATCGTCGAAGCTCACGTTTCGAAAGCCGGGATTATTGACGTCAGGCGAAATCGAGGCGGTGCGATTTGTCGGCCCCATAGCGCCAGCCACATAACGCGGCCGATCCGGCGTCCGAGCCTCCCAGTCGTCTGCAGCTTCACGGGCGAGTTTCGCCGCGGCGACATTCATCTCGTGGCTTATATCTTCCAAACCGTAGTCGGCCTGACTGATGGCCTGGGCATTGAACGTGTTCGTACCAATTATGTCGGCGCCAGCCTCTAAGTAGCCGCTGTGGATGTCACGAATAATCTCCGGCTGGGTTAGGACCAGAAGGTCGTTGTTGCCCTTCAAGTCGCGATCGAAATCCTTGAAGCGTTCGCCGCGATAGCCCTCTTCATCCAGCTTTTGGCGCTGAATCATCGTACCCATTGCCCCATCCAGAATTAGGATGCGCTCTTTAACCGCCCTATCGAGTAGCTCAAGCCGTTCTTCGCGAGTCATGACGCGACCTTCGTAATTTTTGCTGGTACGGAATCCGCTTCCGTTTTTCTTGCGAACGCCTTGGCAGGCCGCAAACCAAGCAGATGACAGATGGCATAGACAAGGTCGGCGCGGTTCAGCGTATAAAAGTGGAACTCGGTAATACCCTGATCAACCAAACCGAGAACCTGCTCTGCAGCGATCGCTGCCGCCACAAGGTGGCGCGTCTCCTGGTCGTCTTCGAGTCCCTCAAACCGTCGCCCCAACCAATCGGGCACACTCGCGCCCGATCGCACTGCGAAGCTCGCTGCTTGCTTAAAGTTATGGATGGGAATGAGGCCCGGAACGATTGGGATGTCGATACCCGCCGCCCGGACCCGGTCCAAGTAGCGGAAATAGACATCGTTGTCGAAAAAGAACTGAGTGATGGCGCCGGTCGCACCCGCATCGACCTTGGCCTTCAGCATATCGATGTCAGCTTCGACCGATGGCGACTCCGGGTGCTTTTCCGGATAGCAGCCCACCGAAATCTCGAACGGCGCGATCTTCCTGATGCCGGCAGTAAGATCCGCCGCATTCACATAACCCCCCGGCGTAGGCGTGTACTGGCTGCCCGCACCTTCCGGAGGGTCGCCACGGAGGGCTACAAGGTGCCGCACGCCCAGATCCCAATACTCGCGAATGATCTCGTCGACATCTTCTTTGGTCGCACTCACGCAGGTCAGATGGGCCGTTGGTTTCAGAGTTGTCTCACTCAGAAGGCGACCGACAGTCGCGTGCGTGCGTTCGCGCGTTGACCCGCCGGCCCCATAGGTGACCGAAACATACTTCGGACGTAGCGGCTCTAGGCGGCGAATGGAGCGCCAGAGCGTTTCCTCCATCGCCGGCGTTCGCGGTGGGAAAAACTCGAATGAAACGTCAATGGCGCCCCGACCGAGAAATCGGCGCTTGGGTGGTTCCTGCTCTTGAGAATCTTGCGTAGCGAGCATCATGCAGTGACCTCCACCTTGCCATTGCGCTTTTTTGTCTTGCCCGGAGCCGCCGGCTTTTGAGCGAGCCAAAGAGATACTGTCAATTTACCTTCGGGAGTTCCTTTGGCCTGCGTACCTCTGAACGAAGCAGTACTGTCCGTAGCAGCTGCGCCATGTGGATCCAGATCCTTGAAGCTAAGGAGCTTGAGTCCCGCCCTCTCCATCATGCGCCCAAGCTGCGCGCGACCAAAGCCCAGTCGGCGATGCGCTGATTGTTCCCGCAGAAACTCGAGATCATGGGGCGCAAAGTCGACGATCAGGAGCCGTCCGCCTGGAGCCAGCAACCTTGCGGCCTCGGCAACGGCTGTTGCGGGATCGTCGAGAAAGTGCAGCACCTGGTGGACAACTACCGCGTCCGCGACCCCGTCGGGCAACGGAATATTATAAAGGTCGCCATGGCGCACCTGCGCCTGCGACAGCCCAACGCGCTCCAGCTTGTCGCGCGCATAAGCCAACATGTCGTGGTTGAGGTCAAAACCGAGCGCCTTCGCCGCGCGGGGACCGAATAGCTCGAGGATGCGACCCGTGCCGGTCCCTAGGTCGACAAGAAGTTCGAAGGGTCCGGCTCCCAACGCCCGAGCCATCGCCTCTTCGACTTGGCTTTCGGCAACATGCAGTGCACGGATGGAGTCCCACTCGGCTGCATGGGCCTTGAAATAGTCCTGCGCGGCCTCAGCGCGTGCCCTCTGCACTGCCTCCGCACGCGCCCGATCGCGCGCTAGCGTCAGGTCCGCAGGGTCGAGACTATCGACAATCGCGCGCGCCAGCCCGCCTTCAGGCCCAGTGTCGGCGATGCGGAAGAAGACCCAAGATCCTTCGCGGAACCGCGTAATAATTCCCGCCTCCGCCATGAGCTTCAGATGCCTGCTGATCCGCGGCTGGCTTTGGACAAGGATCTGCGTCAGATCCTTAACGTTATGCTCAGTCTCTGCCAGCAGGGCTAAAATACGCAGGCGCGTGGCCTCGCCCGCACTCCGCAGCGACGCAAGGACTTGCGCACTAGAAAGGCCAGAGCCAGGCGCCCGTGTTGGCTGGTCACGGCGCAGGGGAAGAACCGCTGACGCGAGCTTATGTGCGTGGCCGGGGTCCTGAAGCTGATCTGACATAAAGATATGTTTATGCGTAGAATCTCAAATGCGCAACCGTGAATGCGATGCCAATCACGGCGATCAACCCTTAGCTGCATCTATTTCAAGCCGTCCGGAGGCCGTGTAGGGCTTCGGAATATCGCGCGAAGCAGAGTGCTAAGAGGAGAAGGAGCATGATTCCTGTCGATGGACAGTTGATGTTTGACGTAGCGCCCCGATTCAGCGGTGCCAAAGCGAGGCGGCAAAAGCAGATCATTGACGAGATTGGTCCAGCTCTACCCCCGACACTTGACGCCTACGCCATCAATACGCCACTCAGGATCGCTCATTTTGTTGGCCAGACGTGCCACGAATCCGCCGGCTTCCGTACGACGGAGGAGTTTGCAAGCCGGGCAGCCTTGGCGGAGGCATCTAAGCAAGCAGCCTGAGGCTGAATCCTAGCCGCGCGCGAACTTCTTGTACTTAATCCGCTTTGGCACGATCGCGTCATCGCCAAGACGCCGCTTCTTGTCTTTCTCGTAGTCCTCGAAATTGCCTTCGAACCACTCAACGTGGCTATCGCCCTCGAAAGCGAGTATGTGAGTGGCAATGCGATCCAGAAAGAAGCGATCGTGGCTAATGATCACGGCACAACCTGCAAAGTCCTCCAACGCAGCCTCAAGCGAAGACAGCGTTTCGACATCGAGATCGTTTGTCGGCTCATCGAGGAGGATCAGGTTGGCGCCGGACTTCAGCATTTTGGCGAGATGGACGCGATTGCGCTCACCCCCAGAGAGCTGGCCGACTTTCTTTTGTTGGTCGCCACCCTTGAAGTTGAACCAGCCAACATAGGCCCTTGAAGGCACCTCACGCTTGCCCAGGGTCACCACCTCGGCGCCCGCGGAGATCTCTTCGTGAACGCTCTTCTTCTCGTCAAGCGCGTCGCGCGACTGATCGACATAGCCGAGCTTCACCGTGTCACCCACCCGGATGGAACCATTGTCCGGGGTCTCTTGGCCAACGATCATGCGAAACAAGGTTGTCTTGCCTGCCCCATTTGGACCGATAACACCCACAATACCGCCCGGTGGCAGCTTGAACGAAAGGCCCTCGACGAGGAGCCTGTCGCCAAAGGCTTTCTCCAAATCATCGGCCTCGATGACGATATCGCCGAGCCGAGGCCCTGGCGGAATTGTAATCTGCGCCCTCGCCGTTTTATCGGCCCCAGCCTCGGCCAACAATTCGTCATAGGCCTTGATGCGCGCCTTAGACTTAGCCTGACGCGCCTTTGGGCTCGCCCGGATCCAGTCGAGCTCGCGCGCAAGGGTCCGCTGCTTGGCTTCCTCTTGCTTTCCCTCGACTTCTAGCCGCTTCTGCTTTTGCTCAAGCCAGGACGAATAGTTGCCCTTATAGGGCACGCCCTGCCCGCGATCGAGCTCGAGCGTCCATTCCGTGATGTTATCCAAGAAGTAGCGATCGTGGGTGACCATGACGATTGTGCCGGGGTAGTCGCGTAGATGGTGCTCCAGCCAGGCAACACTCTCCGCGTCCAGATGGTTGGTGGGCTCGTCGAGCAGCAAGATGTCTGGCTTAGCCAGCAGGAGCCGGCACAACGCCACACGCCGTCGTTCGCCGCCTGAGAGCTTCCCCACCTCTCCATCGCCCGGGGGGCAGCGCAGCGCATCCATGGCTTGTTCAACTTGACCATCGAGATCCCATAGGTCCTGCGCGTCGATCTCGTCCTGCAGTCGCGCCATCTCGTCCGCGGTTTCGTCTGAGTAATTCACCGCGAGTTCGTTGTAGCGGTCGAGTTTGGCCTTCTTCTCTGCAACGCCTTCCATGACGTTGCCCATGACGTCCTTGTCCGGATTGAGCTGAGGTTCCTGAGGCAAGTACCCAACACGCACACCTTCCGCGGCCCATGCCTCGCCCGTGAACTCCTTTTCCTCGCCCGCCATGATGCGAAGCAGCGTGGATTTACCGGCTCCGTTCACACCAACGACGCCAATCTTTGCGCCGGGGAGAAAGGCGAGCGTTACATCCTTCAAGACCTGCTTCCCGCCGGGATAGGTCTTGTTCAGTTTCGTCATGACGTAGACGTATTGCGGGTTAGCCATTGTTCTCCGTTTTTTGCTTTCTTGCTGGCGGCGATGGGAATAGCTGATTTGATCGCGCTTTTAACGAGTCGTGCGCGCGAACTCAACGAGGGAAGCTCGCGCCCAGGAGGACGTTCTGATTTGCAATGAAATCCAAGAGGACAAGCGACGGCGGCGGCACGACAACAGACGCGACCGACGGTAATGCGAGCCGATAACGGATCCGCTACAGGAGTTCCGGCAAGCGTGCTTTCAGCTTCTGCGCGAGAGCATCCAGCGGGTTTTCCTGCAAGGGCTCAACCTCTGCCAACGCCCCCGCAAAGCTGTCCGGCGTCAATTCGGCAATGGGAATGGTGCGCGACCAGTTATTGCCCATGAGGAACTCTCGATAAAGCTGCTCATCTTCGGTGAAACGCGCGGCGCGCGGCGAAACTCCTACGACGGGGAGCCGTGCCGACACGGCTTCCGAAATCATTGAACTTGAGTCCTCCGTGCAGACGATTGCGTCCGAGTTGGCGAAGATCTGCGGCAGCGTTCCG
Organism: Methyloceanibacter sp.; assembly: GCA_029287395.1. Lineage (GTDB taxonomy): Bacteria > Pseudomonadota > Alphaproteobacteria > Rhizobiales > Methyloligellaceae > Methyloceanibacter. The sequence goes on from JARFRF010000037.1 coordinate 32,169, forward strand.
GGACCCGCCGTGCGAAAATCGACGAACTTGGCGACAACGCTCTCGTCGCGCGCCATCTCAGCGATTCTATCTGCCACACTGTCCGGTGTGCGCCGGGAGGTAGATATCAGCCATCGCGTTCCCCAGGCGCTGGCTACCTTGGCAACGAAGGTCAGCAGGTCTTTCCATTCGCTGTCGCGGTACCGGAACCGCCCTGCCTGCCCGCCTATAAGGAGTCCCAATGTCTGGGGGTGATTCTCAGGTCCGAAGCGCGGCACGGTCGCCGGCCGACCAAGCGCGTCCGGATCGATCGAGGATGGCTTCAAAACAACGAGATGACGCTCGCTGCCCCGGTCACGCTCGTAGGAGGAGATAATTAAGCTGAAATTGTCCGGCTCTAGTCCGCGTAAAAGTGAGCCGCAAAATATATTGGGAACATCGAGAAGCCGCGTAACGCAAATATTGGGCATGTGTGTCTCGCCGCCGGCGGAAACCACAAGATCGGCTTCTGGCAGCGTCTCCGCATCAATGCGATAGGCCATACGCAGCATGCGGGGTGGATAAAAACTCTTGGCGTTGATCCGCGCTCGCAGCCAGCGCGTTGGGACGATCCATTTGCGTTTCACCTCGATCCGGGTGACATCAACCGGCCTCAGCCGCGCCAAAGCAGCAATCACGCCCTCGGCGATGTGGTAGTGGCCCGGCCGCGTATCGGCTAAAAAGATAACCCTTAACGGGGTGATGTCTGACATGACTAAGGCAGCTTTTTTGGAACGGCGGCAGGTTGATACCGCACCCGAGCCACCTCATCAAAGGCCTTCTGGTGTGCTTGGCAAATAGGGCAAGTTTCCGCACAATCAGGCAACGAGCCTGAAAAGGAGCCATACGTTGAGCGAAGTGACAAAGTGCGACGTAATCCTGAAAGCGATGGTCGCCATGGCAAGTGCCGATGGGCACCTCGACACGCGCGAGGTCGGTCTGATCCAGGAGATTTATGAGGACTGCACCGAGAAAACGCTGACGGCCGACGCCATTGCGCGTGCCGCAAAAGAGGTTGCCGGAGAAGACATTAGGGACGGTCTTGCGGCTCTGGCTCCATCCTTAGACCAAACGACCAAGGACGAGATTCTCTGCGCGGCCTATCGTGTTCTTTTGGCGGATAGTCGAGTGGCCGGCGAAGAACGTAAAGAGCTGCACGATATGGCGAAGGCCCTCGGCGTTTCTGAAATTCATCTGAGCGCGCTACTCGAAGAACTCTCCGCAACGCTGCACCAATAAGCTGAATCCGGCTTGCAGAGGCGATGCGCAACCCACTAGGGTTCAGGCCGAACTTCGAACCGCGCGCGGACTTATGATCCTTTCACACAAACACAAATTCATCTTCATCAAGACGAAGAAGACCGCCGGGACGGCCGTCGAAGCGGCGATCTCGCAGCTTTGCGGTCCTGAAGACGTGATCACGCCCTATCGCGCGGCGAGCGAGAAAGACCGCACGGGTCTTGGCCCACAAAATTATCAGATAGACCATCCGCTCAAACCGCAGCGCTCGGTGTGGCGCAAACTGCTTGGACGGCCTGAACGCTACTGGCACCCGACCATCGGATTTTACGAGCATATGCCCGCATGGCGCATCCGCGACTATGTCGGCGCCGACATCTGGAACAGCTATTTCAAGTTCTCGTTCGACCGGAACCCATGGGACCGGCAAGTGTCATGGTACTTGTACAAAACCAAATCGAAGAAGACTCGGCCCAGCTTCGAACGCTACATGCGACGATCCACGGCATATGTAGACAACCACGAGCTCTACATGTTGGACGACGCGCTCGCTGTGGACTTTCTTGGCCGGTATGAGAATCTCGAGGCGGACCTGAACACCGCGTTGTCGCTCGCCGGTGTCGAAGAGAAGGTCAGCGTCCCCAAAGTGAATGTGACGCCGAACAAGGACTCGGAGCGTACATACCGTAGCTACTACACACCGAAGCTCCAGGCGCAGGTGACAGACTGGTACCAGCCCGAAATCCAATTGCTTGGCTACGAATTCTGATCGTTCACTGCGCCGCATTGCAAGCGGCATGCGGCAGGCCGCGTCCGACCCGCCGCTTGGCGCGACTTACTGCGTGCAGGATTTGCTCTCGGCGCTCCAGGTGCCGCCGGATGCTTCGCAATCGGCCTGGTTGTCGGGACCAGCAAAAGCCGGAACCGCAAAGCCTAGCGTGGTGGCAAGAGCGAGCATGGTGACGAAATACTTCATGGTCAGATCCTCCGTTTTGACGCGCCTACAATTGCTGCAGGCGGACGTAAAAACGCAGGGTCTTTCGGTTGGTTCCGCTTCTCGGCAAACTAAGGCAAGCTGCCCGCAAAAGACCTTAGTGTAGACAGACGCCACGAGACGCAGGGGCTAGATTGGGGCTAAGCGAAAACAAACTGTTGTACATCTGTGTCGTCGGGCTCATGGGCATCGTGGCCGGGCTTTGGCCTATCCTTGCGAGCCCCCAGCTGCGCTACGAGCGATACTTCTCTCTCGGCAATGCCTTTGGCGGCGGGGTCTTTCTGGGCGCAGCCCTTATCCATCTGCTTCCGGACGCCATCGACAGCTTGAACAGTCTGCTGGGCCCAAGCTTGCAATACCCGCTGGCGTCACTCATCTGCGCCAGCGGCTTTCTCCTGATCCTGCTGATCGAAAAGGTCATCATTGCCGAGGGTGAAGCCGGCATGGTGAATGCCGTCAATGTGCGCCGCTATGCGCTCGCGCCCTACGTCTTGGCCCTGGTTCTGTCGGTCCACTCCATCATCGCCGGTATCGCGTTGGGGGCGGAGAGTAGTGCGATCACATCGGCCGCACTCTTCATCGCAATTATGGCTCATAAGGGCGTGGCCGGTTTTGCCCTCGGCGTGAGCCTGCGCCGTGCCCATATCAAGCGCCCCCGCGCCGTCGGCCTTATCGCCTTCTTTGCGACGATGACGCCGCTGGGGATTGCAGTCGGCGCCGTGCTGGGTGCGCTCCTTTCGGGCAGAGGAGCCGAATGGTTTGAAGGTATCTTCGATGCGCTTGCTGCCGGAACGTTCCTTTACATCGCTGTGATCGACATCGTTGAGAGCGAGTTCGCCAAGCAAGGAGACGCCGGAGCTAAATTTGCCATGGTGCTTCTTGGCATCGCCGTCATGGCGCTCATCGCCGTCTGGACTTAGTACGCAGGCAACTCCGCGCTATATTTAGGGGATATTGGGCGCGATCTAACACCCTCGCTTTAAGCTGCTAAGGACCCAAAGCGGTCGTCAGAACAGCGTTCGCAACCTAACGCTGCCCACCGCCAGCAAGTCTTCGGCCTGATTTTCGGATCTCAGAATTCTTTTCTCGTTGATTGTTGACTCAGAGTGACAGCCTTCCTGATGGCCTCAGTGCTAGGGTTTCAGTGGTACGCTTGGAGGCCCCAGTTATGGGCCTCCGGTACACAATTGGGGGCATCATGCGGCTGTTCGTTGGCTTGGTCATGTCGATAGGGGTTGCCATGCCGGCGCTTGCACAGCAGCCGGGCGTACAGGCCGAGGAAGAAGGAGCTTTCGCTGCGCCGTGGTTTGTGGATCCAACGGACATGACGCGCAACCCCGATGACATCACTAATCGCTTGAAGCAGGAGGCCAAGCGCAAAGACACACTGCTCCGCACGCCGGGCCTCGATCGGATGCTGCGCCCCTGGAACGAGTTCAAGGACCAAATTTACGATGACTACGGACTAGCCTTCGGCGTCTTCTATACCGCGCTCTACCAGAAGGCCGATGCCAGTCTGGTTGATGCTAATGGCCAATCAGGACCGGACGAAGCATCGGGCGGCATTCTAGGCATCGCCGGCACCTGGGAACTCCTGGGGCGCGATACGCAGCATCCTGGAAGCCTGGGTTTTAGATTGCAGGACCGTCACCGCATGGGTGCGATCCCTCCTCAAAACTTGGGCCCGGACATCGGCTCATTGTGGCTAACGGGCACGGCATTCAACGAATTCGACATGTCCCTAGTTGAACTCTACTGGGACCAACACATTATCAAGGATCGACTCGCCTTCCGGTTCGGCAAGACGATCCCCTTCGCGATCCACGATTACTTCAAGTACAAAAGCCCGGTCTCAGGATTTCAGGACTCCAACTTCACACTGAATAGCTCAATCGCTTGGGTTGGCTTCGGCCTCGGAGCCGTCGGGCTCGTTCGGCCCACGTCGGACATTTATGTCCTTGCGGAATCTACGATGCTAAGGGAAAGCAGAACCGGGCCGGCTTCGACAGCTTTTTCAACGATGGCGAGCACTTCACCATTGCTGACATCGGCTGGGACCCGGGTTATTTGGACCCTGCGCGAAAGGTAAGCATCGGACCGATTGAGGTTAGCGACTACCACATCACTCTTTGGCACAGGGATAGCGTCGAAAAGGCCATGACACCCGAAGGTTGGGGGTTCACCGTCTTTCTCGAACACCGCATTGGCAACATCTTGCCCTTCTTCCGCTATGGCTATTCCGAAGGTATTGGCGGGGGCAGTCCGGCGCTGCTCGATCAGATGGTGGCAGGCGGCTTCGCAATTGAGGATGTCTTCGGACAAGACAATGACGTAATAGGGATCGGCGCGAGCTGGGGGCGCAGGGACCTCGGCAGCACAGTGGTCCCGGTCAGCAGTCCGATCATCGTCGATGTTGGTGATGACCTCATTAATCTAGGCGAATTCACCGACCTCTTGCAGGTCGATTTCGGTACCGTAGAGCAATACTCGGTCGAAATCTTCTACCGGGTGCAGCTCACCCAGGAGTTCCAGGTTACACCAAGCGTGCAGTTCATCGTCGATCCCGCCTTCAACCTAGCGGAGGATACGATTACGGTGCTGGGCGTGCGAGGTCGCGCCGAGTTCTAGCACCGAATAATTCGCCATCAAGTGACCGTCTTGGCATGACACCAGGGACGTCTAACGCTTGACAGTCTAGGGAGCGCCGATAGCGACCTTGGTCTCTTCTCCCCGCAGTCTCGCGATAATCGTCGCGCAACAGGCGTCACCCCAAACATTGACGCTCGTTCGGCACATATCGAGCACCCGATCGAACACCAAAAGCACGCCGAGAGCCTCCACCGGCAAACCAACTGCAGCAAGGATGATAGCGATTGCGACCAGCGATGCGGATGGCACACCAGCCACGCCAATCGACGTGACAAGCGCGATCGTGACAATCGTGAACTGCACGCCAAAACTGAGCTCCAACCCGTAGGCCTGTGCCAGGAACACGGCGGCCGCGCATTCGTAGAGAGCGGTTCCATTCATGTTTACCGTCGCGCCAAGCGGCAGCACGAAGCTCGATACGCTGTTTGAGACACCAACCTTTTCTTCGATTGTATCCATGGTCACTGGCAAAGTTGCCGAAGACGACGACGTCGAGAACGCCGTCAGCAGAGCCGGCGACATGGCCCGCAGTGTCGCAAAGGGTTTGACCTGGCCAATGAACCGCAAAAGCAAGGGCAATGTGATCAGCGAATGCAGGAGCAGTGCCGCCAGGACAGCCAACGCGAAATTGGCCAGCGGCTCTGCCGCCGCAAACCCGGTTTCGGCAATCACAGCCGCGATCAGAGCAAAAACGCCAATGGGCGCGAACTTCATGATGAATTCGGTCATGTACATCATGACGTGGAACACGGCGTTCCAGAACTTAAACAGCGGCTCCGCGTAGTCATGCTGGAGCTTGGTCATGAAGTAGCCGAAGAGAATGGAAAAGAAGATCAGTGCCAACATCTGACCTTCCGCTGCTGCCATGACGATATTGGGGGGTACCATACGCAAGAACAATTCGACGACATCGCCCGCGCCCCTGCCCTCAATTCTTTCGCTGATGTCCTCGGGCGGCGCATCGAGTGCCAGGATCTCGCGCGCGGGCTCCCCATCGACATAGCCGGGCGCCATGACGTTTACCGTCAACAGCCCGATCAGAATGGCCGCTAGCGTTGTCGAGCCATAGAAGAGCAGCGTCTTGCCACCTAGTGCCCCAATATTGCCGCCGGAGCCAATGCCGGCGACGCCGACGATGATCGAGGACGTGATCAACGGCACGATGATCATCTTCAAGGCGTTGAGAAAAACCGTACCAAAGAAGTCGAAGATTGCAACGAAGCTGACGCCGAAGATTGTAGGCGTGAAGGTGTCGGTCGTGAATTGTTTGACGAGGGACCCGACAATGGCCGCAAGTACGATGGCAATAAGTATCTGCCAGTGGAGTGCAAGCTTGCGCACCGTGTTTTCCCCTCACCCGCGCTGAAACCGAACCGTTCGAATGCCGCATGTGTACGGCTCCGGTGTCAACCAAGAATGTCGGCGCTAGAGCTCTTGGAGCATATTAAAGGCGTTCCGTGCTGAGCGCAGATGAGCGCTTTTGGCAACTAGCAGACGCAAACCAGGACGCAACCCAAGCCCGCTTACTAAGCGCCAGTCAAACGTCGAACTGGAACAAGTATAAATCGCTCCGATCTTGATTTCGAAGGTTGGTGGGCCCGGCTGGACTCGAACCAGCAACCAGACGGTTATGAGCCGCCGGCTCTAACCAATTGAGCTACGGGCCCCCATTTGCGAAAGACGGATGACAATCCAACCCCGCATACCGCTCGGCTTGAGTCGCGCGCGGCACAGACTGACCTTTTAGAGCCTTCTGCCTGGCCTCACAATTCCGCCTCATAACAAATTCCTTATTGCATCCAAACTCAATGACCAACCCGCCAAGCCCGGAGTCTTCTCAATGGTCCTCTATCGCTCTCTACGCTTCGTCGTGCCAACCGTTGTCGCATTGGCGCTTGTGCTCTCATCGACGGTGACCCACGCGTCGGAGAACAAACGAACACTTTCGCTTGCCGCATCCGGTACGGTGAAGGCCGCGCCAGACATGGTAAGCATATCAACAGGGGCAACCAGCGAAGGGCAAACAGCAAGGGACGCGTTGTCCAAGAACACGTCGGCGATGACCCAGGTTGTCGACGCTCTCAAAGCGGCGGGCATCGAGCCAAAGGATATCCAAACGACGAACTTTTCTGTCTCGCCAATATACGAACGGAAAAAGCAAAATGAGGCTGCTTTCATCACAGGCTATCGCGTCAACAACAGTGTCAACATCACCGTTCGGGACATCAAGAAACTCGGCGACGTCTTGGACAAGACGGTTGAGGCCGGCGCCAACACGATTGACTCAATCCAGTTTGGGATCGTCGACTCGGAGAAGATGAAAGATGAGGCACGGAAACTGGCCATGCAGAACGCAATCGATAATGCCAAGCTTTACGCCGAAGCGGCTGGCGTGGAACTTGGGCCGGTAATCAAAATTACGGAGACCGGCAGCCAGATCCCTCGGCCGCTGCAGGCAAGAATAGCTTCGGCCCCAATGATGGCAGAGGCGGCCCCAGTGCCTGTTGAAGGCGGCACCATGTCGATAGAGGCGAAAGTTCAGGTCATTTGGGAGTTGAGATAGTACCGTGAGGTTCCTAGCTGGAGTAGTCTCGGCTCCTCACTTTAAGACTTCGACACGATCTCGTTGTCGTCGCCGAGCAAAACGACGCTTGGATGATAGTTGCGCGCTTCCTCCGCCGGAAGCTGGCAATAGGCGACGATGATGACTTTGTCGCCCTTCTGGACGAGCCGAGCCGCAGCGCCATTGACGGCGATTTCGGAGGATCCGCGGGGCGCTTCGATCGCATATGTCGTGAAGCGTGCGCCAGTATTGATGTTGAGCACGTCCACTTGTTCATGCGGCAAGATGCCCGACGCATCGAGCAGGTCCCGATCAATACCGATCGAGCCCTCGTAATGCATATCGGCGCCGGTCACCGTTGCGCGGTGCAGCTTTGTTTTCAGCATCGTTAGGAACACTTGTCCGCCCCAGATTCCTAAAAGAATCCTAGTTGGGTCACACGTTGGGACCCCTCGATCTCGACTGTGGATATAGAACAAGAGCGGGAGTGTTGCAACGCAACATCCTAGCGATTCTGGGATTTCCGCCCTGCCGATTATGACAGTTTTAGGAAAATCTCCACAGTTACCGGCCGTTAGCGGGCGAAAGTTGAAGGTTCTGCCTAAGGGCCCAAAGCCGCTTTGCGACCGGGATTCCGCGTAAGTCGTGCAGCCCCATATCATTCAACCGCAGTCCCGGCTCGGATCGCGCGCGACTCACCACCTGGTCGGTGGCCACAATCGGCTGACCCAGCAGCTTCGACATGTCCTGCGTGCGGGCAACCTCGTTGACGGTCCGGCCGATGACACCGAATTTCAGCCGCTCGCGCGTGCCCGCATTCCCGAACACGACATCGCCGAAATGAACCCCGACGCCGAAATTGATCTCGGCCGCGCAAGGACACTGCCGCGCCTTGGCAGCAGCCAGGCGCTCTTGTGCTTTCAACGCGGCCCGCAACGCCGATGTGGACGCCGCCTCTTCGCCCGCGACATCCGCCGGGAAGAACGCAAGGATCGCATCGCCCACAATGTCTAAGACTTGGCCGCCCTCTTCGATGACGGCGCCCGCTGCACAATCAAAATAGACGTTGAGCAGTTCGAGAAAGCCTTCAACGGAAAGCTGGTCCGCAAGTCCCGTCGAGTTCCGTAAGTCGCTGTACCACAGCGCCGCAGTGAGACGCTCGCCATCGCCGCGCTTCACGCTACCGGCGAGAATTCGCTCACCCACCAACGGACCATGAAACGCGTTGAGCGTATTCTTGGCGATCTGATCTTTGATCATCACGCGCAAGGCCAAGGAGAGCGGCGCCAGGATCTGCTGCATGATCGAGATATCGCGGGCCGAGAAGCCTTCGGGCTCCTTACTCGACCAGGACAGCGCAAGCCCGTCCGTGGTGCCGACCTCCATCGGCCCTTCGCCGAAGGAAACCACCCGCGCGTAGTACCCGGTATAGCCCTCGTTGCGCAGGCGCTGCAGCAGCGGAAACTTGTCAACCATGTCGTCCTGGTCCAGCCGCAGCGGCAACTCGAGCACGTTCTCTTTGATCATCCAGTAGAACGGACTGAGCGTGAAATCCGGATTGTCTTCGCGGAGAGCCTGGAAGTACTCGACATCCACGCCCTCATCGTCCGTCCAGCCGATGGTCATGCCGTCGAACAGCGGATGCAGGATGCGGAAGCCAACCATCATGCGCGCGAGCGGCACACCGGCCTGCACCAGCCGGCCCATGACTTGCTCGATGAGATCGCTAATCGGGCGGTCGGTCAGCCCCGATGCAATAATCGCGTCCGCAATCTGCCCCGAAACACTGAACTCGCTGTCGTCGGGCCCGAGCGCAGCCGGCGCTCCCTCTTTCAAATGATGAATCAGCGCATCCGTCATAACGCGAACCTTATCACGTAAGGCTATGACCGCATCGGGGCGAGAGGCTCAAGTTTTCGTGGGTAAGCCGCCAAAACTATCGTGAGGCGAAAGGTCGCTGCGTTGCCCCAAAAAGTTCAACATCCAGCCACGGGTTTTTCGCACGCCCTAACTACTTAAACTGCCAAGAACTGAGCGAATCAGCACCGCTAAGCTATAAACGTCACATTGGGAAAAGCGCCAAGGTCGGCCAGAGGTTTTTTGGAAGTAATGCGCGCAGATGCAGCGCGTGAAGCGTCCAGAGAGCAAAGGCACGTAAGGCGACCCATGGGCCAAGCAGCACCGATCTTCCCGAGGCGGAATTTTTCTCCGTTACGCGAGAAACTCATCCGCCGCACCATCACCATTGCCGGCAAAGACGGCCACCCGCATCTCGCCCGTCCGATCGATCTATCGGATGCGGCCAAACTCATACGCTGCTACGACGCCATGACCGACCGGGGCAAATGGTTCCGGATGCTTCATCACCTGCCCCACCTAAGTGAAGAGATGGCGCGCGAGTTCTGCACGCCGGACCCCGAGAAGGATCTGTGCATCGTGCTGGAAGGCGACGGGCCGCTCGAAGGCGAGATCCTGGGCGGCGCGCGCATCACCGGCAGCGCGGACGGCAAATCGGCCGAATATTCCGTGACACTCCGCCCGGAAGCCGAAGGGCTCGGCCTTGCCCATAAGGCGCTGGAGCTCGTCTTCGAGATCGCGCGCGAGATGGGCTACACGCATATCTGGGGCGCGATCCACGCGGAGAACGGCCCCATGCTGCAGCTCGCCGAAAGCCTCGACCTAAACCTGCGCCGCGACCCCAACGACGCCGCGTTGATGGTCTCGGAAGGCGAACTTTAGTC
>JARFRF010000076.1 GCA_029287395.1 Methyloceanibacter sp.
GTCGGCAAATATAGCCGGGATCCAAGCGTGGATGTTCGACGAATGCTACGAAGTCGTCGGCGATTTGGCTGAGACGATGGCGCTCATCTTGCCGCATCCTCAGAGCGATGAGGACCTACCGCTTAATGTTTGGGTTGAGAAGCGTCTGCTGCCACTTCGTAGTATGGATGAAGACCAGAAGCGGCACGTGGTTGAGACAGCCTGGAACTCCCTTAGGGATACTGAGCGATTTGTCTTCAATAAGTTAATGACTGGTGCCTTTCGCGTCGGTGTTTCACGACAATTGGTCGTTCGTGGCTTAGTGGAAGCGAGCGGTATCCAAGCCGACGTATTGTCTCACCGGCTGATGGGGGATTGGGAGCCTACGGCTCAGTTTTTTGAGCATCTCATCGACCCCGATACGTCAGACGCAATGATCAGCCAGCCCTATCCATTCTACTTGGCCCATGCCTTGGAGGGAGAGGTTGATGCGCTAGGCGATGTCTCCGATTGGCAAGCCGAGTGGAAGTGGGACGGGATTCGAGCCCAACTGATCCGCCGCAAGGAAGAAACATATATTTGGTCCCGCGGCGAAGACCTCGCGACCGATCGCTTTCCCGAGTTGGTAGAGGCGTCCGAAGCGTTGCCCGACGGCACAGTTATCGATGGCGAAATCGTCGGCTGGTCGGGCGGAAAGGTCCTAGCATTCGGTGACCTGCAGCGCCGGATCGGGCGCAAAGCGCTTTCTGCAAGAATCTTGCGCGAAGTCCCAGTGTCCTTGATCTGTTTCGACCTCTTGGAGCACGCCGGCATGGACAATCGAGAGCGGCCATTGGTGCAACGGCGGGACATGCTGGAGCAGTTGATCGCACAGACGAACGCGCCCCTTGCGCCACATCGGCTCTTGCTTTCGGAAATCCATCAGGCAACGAACTGGAAACAACTCGTAGATCTTCGGCGCGAAAGTCGAGAGCATCGAACCGAGGGTCTGATGCTGAAGCGACTGGAATCTCCGTATCGCGTCGGGCGTCCACGTGGCGATTGGTGGAAGTGGAAGATCAATCCCTACACAATCGATGCAGTTTTGATCTACGCCCAACGCGGACACGGCAAGCGTGCTGGCTTGTATACGGACTACACGTTTGCGCTTTGGGATGACGACCAGCTCGTTCCCTTTGCAAAAGCGTATTCCGGGCTCACCGATGCAGAAATTCGCCGTGTGGACAGGTTCGTTAGACAAAATACGCTGGAGAGATTTGGCCCTGTTCGTAGGGTAAAGGCGGAACTTGTTTTTGAGCTAGCGTTTGAAGATATCCGGGAGTCGACTCGACACAAATCAGGTGTTGCGGTGCGGTTCCCGCGTATCTCTCGTTGGCGTGAAGATCTGGGTATTCAAGATGCTGACCGGTTGGACACCATCAAGGCCCTTATTAGGGCGTGAAACAAAGGTTTTTTCGCCATTGAGGTGGTCCACCGCAACTCTCGGGACGGAGCGTGACCGTTGGTGGATATTGTCTGGGCGCGAACGGCGTTTTGCTGAACGCGTCCGCTCTGCTCCTTCAACCCGCATGGCCGCGGTCACGGCACGGATTGGCCAAGCGGCGGAAGCGAACATCCAGACTGCGAGTTGCTAGGCCCTATGCCATCTCAGTTGTAACGAGTTGGCACATCCCTTCGGTGCAATTTCATCCATAGAAAATCGGCATCGCTGAACTGCTGATGCCTCAGTTCATCGACCATGTGCTTGAGGATCTTCAGGCGTAATTGTTCGCTGTCATCCGTCGAATCGTCCAGTTCCCGGATTAGCGTCTCCACATTCGCCTCAGTTTCTGAACTGACAAGCTCTAAGTCTGCTGTTTGACTATCAACACGGAGCCGCAGTGACACGCTTTCGGCTTCGATTTGCTCGTCCTCCATCACGAAGACAAAGGCTTCCTCGGTAACCAGCAATAGGCGACTGAGGTCTTCTCCCCGCCACCCTCGCCGCGAGGCTTTATCGCTGACGAAATCCATAGCCTTTTGAAGTCCTTCACTCGACAGATCGACCGTCACCTTCCGCGTTACCTGATTCTTCAGTGACACCAGCCAGCTCAGAAGCACTGCAGATATGCCGCCGGCTGTCATGCCGTTGTTTAGCAGATTTGCGAGGAACTCAGGGAGTAGGCCTTCGAACAACTGCCTGTTCTGGAACCCAACCCCGATCCAAAGAGACAGACCAAAGACGATACCGTTGTCGAAGGACATCCCCTCCGACACGACCAGGCGGATTCCGTGCGCAAAAAGCAGCACGAGCAGCACAATGATGAAAGCGCCGACGACTGGCGCCGGGATCGACTGAAGCAGTGCTGATAGTTTCGGCACGAACGCGAGAACTACAAGCATCAGGCCGCCATAAATCCCCACGCGGCGCGATGCTACACCCGTCAGGTCAACTACAGAAATTGAAGTCGAATAGGTGGTGTTGGGTAGTGTACATGCTAGCCCGCTCAATAGGTTTCCCAAACCGTCTGCATTTATCGCCCCTTGGACAATGCGGTAGTCCGTCGTGCGAACCTTACGGCTCGAAATGCTCTGTATCGCAAAGCCGTCGCCGTAGGTCTCCAGTGCCCCAACTATTGTCACGAAGACGAAAGCTGGCAGAAGCAACCAGAACGAGTTACAGAACGATAGATCGAGCCCGGGCCAATGGGATTCAGGCAGGCCAAGCCAACGCGCGTTGCTGACGGCGTCAAGGTTTATCAAACCAAGCGGGTACGCCACCGCGGAGCCGAGGAGTACGCCCAGGAGCGGCGCCCATAGCCGTGCTTTTCCAGATGTGTAGAAAGACAGCAGCACAATAGCGGCGAGCGTCGCAACCGCTGTCCACATTGGCGCTTGAGGGGCAACATTGTCGAATCCCACGGGTACTTCCGAGACCATCTTGAAACCGAATGGCATAACGGTCACCGCAATCATGCAAATGATGGTTCCGCCCACGGTCGGTGTAACGACGCTTCGAAAAAGAGACAGGCGTGCAGAAACGGCAAATTGCACAAGCGAAGAAATCAGGACCAACATTCCAAGAAGCGGGAGCCCGCCCGCGTCTAGCGCGGCAATGGACACAGCAATAAAGGCGCCAGATGTGCCCATGAACAGGATGTGGCCCGCTCCAAATGGACCGACCCTCAATGCTTGGAGCACTGTCGTTGAACCGCTGATGACAAGCGCGGCGAAGACAACCCAATTGCCCCATTGGTCGACCAGACCTGCTGCGTTGAGCGCGACAAGCGGTGTGAGAGTTATGCCCGCGAGAATAAGTGCCACGATCTGCGCGGCGAGCGTCACTGAGATCTGCAGTGGCGGAGTGTCGTCAACCTCGTACAGCAAGTGCTTTGTGGCAGGATTGTATTCGGCCATCGCCGCCTTCCCCCTTTTCGTCGATCAAGTCTGACTTGCAGATACGTTTGTGTTGCTCGACGCTGTAATCGGCTGAAGCAGAGCATAGTCAACCGTGCGCTCCAAAAAGTCTCGATCGAACTTCGAGGCTCTGCGCGAAGCAATGAAAAAGGGTAACCATCGTGACGTGCTGAGCACGCTGTGAGGCAGCAACTCTTGCAGGAGTGACCGTGCGTGTGCCAAGCGACTAGGCGTAGCCGTCAGCAGTGTTAGCCGATTTGCTTGTCCCGACGCTTGAATTCAGGGCGGACTCTACAGAGTCGTGAATCTCGATAATCCGATCAAAACCGGTGACCTTGAAGACGGATGAAACGTGATCATTGAGTCTGCAGGCAACGAAAAGCAAACCGCGCTGCTCAGCCGCCTTCGCTGCCACCAAGAATACACGCAGACCAGCCGATGAGATGTAATCGAGTCCCGCGCAGTCGCAAACAATACCGGATTCCGCGGTCTCCAAGGCTTTCGCAAAAAGCTCCTGAGCTGTTTCGGCCTCTTCGAAGCCCATACGCCCGGAAGGCATCAGGATCGTGTACTGGCCATTCTTCTCGCTTGTAATTCGCATGGTGGTCACACTGTTCAGTTCGGGACAATCTCTGTGTGTTTCGTGCGTACCACGAAGCGATGACAAGTTATGCACAACGACTCAACGTGGCAAATGGTGGCAACCTCCTGGGCAAGCGCCTCGGACATCACCTCCGACGCCGCCTTTCGAATTTTTTGCTAGGCCTTGAGAGCATGCATATTGCGTTTCAGAACCGCGTGACAGCATTGAGTATTCCGACGAATTGCTCGCTTTCGGTAGCCAGTGCTGCTTGAGGAACGGCGCCACCAGTAGGATTGACTGGTGCAAAGAGATCGCCTGCGCCGTCATACACATCGTAGCGAATTTCTGGCCGGATATTCAGGAAGGGAATCGGCTCCCAACTCAAGTTGGCGGTAAATGCGTAGACGTCGCCGCCGCGCGCTCCGACGCTGCCCCATAACACGTGCGCGGCATTTTCATCGGTGAACCATTCGGCGCGGGCATTAAGGTGCAAGTTGTCAAAGATCTTGCGGCGCAGGCCCACGTTTACGCCGTACCACGGCGAGTTCTCAGTGATAACAAATGGTGGAACCGGTCCACCCGGAAACACGTCACCACCCTCCTGGTAGCCATACGTCGCTTCAAGCGCAACTTGCAGGCGATCCGTTACTTGATGAGTTACGACAAGGGAACCGGCGAAGCGATCCAAATATTCACCGTTCGTGCTCAACGCGAGATACGGTGAGCCGCCTCCAAGCGGTCGAGGAACTCCGTCGATAATTTTGACGTCCGTACTGTCGTTCTCGCCATTGCCATAGATCGCTTCGAAATCGATCCAGGTCTTCATGCTTGAACTGCGCCAGCGCGCTCCGAATATAAAGTGAGGATCGTCGTTCTCGGAGGTAAGGTTATTCCAGCCCACAACAACGCCGCCCTCCAGGCTCAGGAGCCCAAATTCCGGCGATGTTGGAATCTTGACCTGCGCAAGCCCGCCGACGTGCTTCGCCGGACCGTGCGCGAAAGCGTGTGTGTGGGTTGCAAACCAGTTTGGCGGCGTAAAGGGGTAGCCGATGTCGTTCAATAACGGTGTCTGAAAACTCCCGAGCATGAGGGTCGCCCCATCAGCGACAGGCAGGTAAGCATTCAAAAACCACTGCGTAACCGCTAGCTTATTCTGCTCGTCAGCATCGAAATCCCAATCATCAAAGCCCTTGGTTTTCAGAAAGAAGATGTCCTCGCCATACATCACGGTCACGTTGAAGCCGACGTCGATCTCGTCGCCACGAGGCGCTGGCGTTGGACCAATACGGCTCAAGACATTGTGTGCGGGACCGAACATGAAAGGTGGGCACCCATCACCCCGGCACACCATTGCGCCAAGCTGGTTAAAGACGGGACCGTCTGTCTGAGAAAAGAATGTTTGGGGCAGTGTACTCTCGCCGAAACCTTGCGGGAGCAACGTATCGCCGGGATTATTGTCCGTCGCAATGAAGGAGCCCTCTGCCCAACCGAGTACACCAATCTTGTAGTTGCGCTCCAACCCATCGCCAAAAAAAGTTCTGAAGGCACTGCCATACGGCCTCGGCGGCATATTGGGTTCGGCACCCATATCACCTTTCGTCCGACCGAGTTTCATCGGTTGATCGAATACGATCCCACTTGTAGTGCCTTCTTGCGGTAAGACATCTTGATTCATTTCCACGGCGTGGGCAGTCGCCGCAAATGCGTTGGCTGCCATCAGAGCTGCCCCAATCATCAGCGTCCGCCGTTTCATTGTTCCCCTGTCTGTACTGAAGACCTAATTACGAACGTAATAGTGATGAAGCCCGCCTAGGATCGCTTGTGATCTGATACTTCCGGTCTGCTGAATGGGACGAGAGGCCGATGCATGATTCTGCAAAAAAGTCCTCCATCCCTGGCTCGGTGGCGCGCTGCGCTTGACAATGTACTTGGCAACGGTGGACAGGGCGACCTCAAACCTGAGCTTGAGCAGTTCACCATGGATGCACGGCGCACCCCACAGCGGGTTCTCAATGCTCATATTGCTGATCAACGCTCGGAGGTCTGATCCGATCCGGGGCCGCCCTCCTCGCCAACCCGACTTCCAACGCCAATAGCTGCGAAAGCCCGCTCGATGCCAACGGACCAACGACTCCGGTCGGATGATCATAAGAGCCCGCAGAAGCAACGCAAACAGTCGGAACAGGTGGACAAGAAATCAACGGTCGATGTTGCAAAGGCGGACCCGACCTGGCCCCTCGCGGCGCAATATAATCAGCTGATGCCGGAAGATCGCGTTCTCTGCTTCAAGCTGGCACCTCGACTGGAACGGCAGAGCCAAGATGGCGAGAACGAAGTTGAAGGGTGCCAACATGCTGCTCTGACGTTAGGCGACTCCTTCAGCTAGACAAATCCGGATGAGATTTTCGGTACACACAGCGACCTGGCGACGACCGCGTTGCCCCCCATAAGCAGACATTCCCCAGGCGGCTCGCTTCTGATTGGGACGCGCGCAATGGACACTCCCCTTCCGCCTTCTACGGAGGCTCTCTCCTGGCCCTGTGTTCAACAGCCAGTAGCACGCTGCTCGCAATGAACAGACCTCATCCAGGCGATGATCTTCCAGACGTCCTCATCTTTTTTGATAATCTCGCCAAAGTGCGGCATTGGCCCGACCATGGCCTCTGAGCTCTTCCTGCGGTACCCGAATTTTCCGAATGTAAGACCAGGACTAAGACTACCGGTGCCGAGCACAATAACTCTGAAGAGAGTGTCGTCATCATCACCGTAGATCCACGCCGGATTGGTCAGGGGAGCGGCCATACCACCCCCACCACCTCCCCCGTGACAGCCGTTACAGCCTGCACGCATGTAAGCGCGATACCCGTCCTTGGCGACGCTTTTGAAGTTCGGGTAAGGGCTTACGAGCTCTCCCTTGGGCGTAACGACAGCTCGGTCGAATGGTGTCATGCCGTCAGCGGATGCAGCCTGCTGCGTCGTGGCTGGAAAAGCCAGAATCACGGCTAAAAGCGCATAACCGAATGGCAGATACATGATGCTTGGGCTGTTCTTTCACATGGATCAACTGAGAGAAGGGGCCTCATATGCTGTTCGCAATGAGGCCCTGGAGGAGAGAGGCGGAAAGTTATACTTGAGCCTTCGGACTAGAGGCCTGATGCGCTAGCATTGACAAGCTTCGGCTCCGAGGTGTCAACGATACTCAGTCCTTCGGCGTAATTTCCGCACTGAAGACTGAGTGATTCGAGATTGACTGATTTGTTGTCAGGAGTGTCGACTTGGATCATCTGGCGAGGGCTCAAGTTGAGCCGAAGACCGACCCTCGAATCGCCGGTTTCGTCGGCCCGATTCCAAACCACTACGTTGATACCGCACTCGCCTCTGGCCGCTTCGTAGTAAGCTATAACGCGCTTATCGCCAAGTTCACCAAGGATGGGCTCATGAAATTCGACGGGACCCTTAACTTCGGTAAGCGCGTCTGTACTGGAGGGAATAGTGAGTCCGGCCATGCCAACGAGAGCGGCTGCCGTAGCCAAACCTATCAAGCGACAATGAGTATACAGAAACATCTCAGCCTCCTTTCAGGGCCTACGTGCAATCTTTCAGATGCTATACGTCATTAGTATTGTTGATTGATTGATTTGTAATCTATATCGGCTATAAGGTGCCCAGCATCCCGCATATGGGGTATGCGAACAAGATTCTTCGCCCGCTGCATCGCAGACGCCCTCAACGGGTGCCTCAATCTCCTAAACTCTACCTGTACTTACAGGGCTTGCTGGGGCGGGCGCTCAACGCTTTTGCGAGAAGAATTTTTTTACATCCTTTGCCAGCGCCTCGATTGGTGGTGGCAGGGGCTCCCGCTTGGGGACTACAAGTCCCACCGCATACTTGACGGTTGGATTGATAATAGGGATCTCTCTCACTTTTGAGGGAAAACGCATCACAGCCGCGGCCTTGGCCGGCATGATCGTTGCCAAGCCTCCAGAGCCGACATGTGTGTAAAGAACTGTCGGTGAGTTGGTCTCAATCGTTGGGATCACCTCTGCTTTTGCTTTATGCAACAGCCTATCTATGATTCGACGGTTTTGCATGTCCTGCGTTAGCAAGCAGAGCGGGACGCGGCCAAGCTCGGCCCAAGTTATCGTCTTGAGCTTGCCAAACGGCGAGTCAGAGGAGACCAGGAGCCGAAACTCTTCGTGGTACAGGCGCACGAAAAGCACTTGGCCGAGAGGCTCGTTGTCGAGATAAGTGAGCCCCGCGTCTAACTCTAGATTACTTAAACCTCTCAATATTTCATTGGAACTCTGCGCGAAAACGGCGAATCTAACGTTTGGGTGGTCTGCCAGATAGCGCGTGGTCAGCGTCGCCACCAAGGGAAGCGCTGTCGGGATAACGCCGATGCGGATGTGGCCGAAGAGGCCATGCTTCAGCGCTTCAATCTCCTGGTACATAACT
>JARFRF010000093.1 GCA_029287395.1 Methyloceanibacter sp.
TCGGTCAAAGTGACCGGCGCCTCGGCCTTAAGACGACGATCCAACAGCGGCTAGTGCGCTTGCCGCCCCCGCCGTGAGCCAGCCGGTATCCGTGCCGATGGCAACCACGTCCCAGCCCTCTTTGATTCGCGGTTTCGCGAACTCCGTGTCGTTGCAGAATATGAGGGTCATCACGCCGTGCTCGCGGGATTTGGCGAGGACCTCAGCCATAGCCTCTTGGACCTCCTTCACCCAAATATCGAGCTTCCCGGTCAGCGCTACCGAAAGATCGTTTGGTCCAAAACAGACCATGTCCACACCCTTCAACCCAAGGATCGAATCGAGATCAGAAAGCGCGCCTTTGGTCTCGATTTGCGGGCAGGCGATCGTAAAACGATTGGCGATTTTGAAATAGTCGCCTGAGACCCCGATCTTGGCCCTGTATGGACCCCAGCTGCGACGACCCCGTGGTGGATACTTGACGGCCTGAACAAAACTCTCCGCTTGGCCAACATTCTCGATAAGTGGACACATGATGCCCTGCGCACCCGCATCCAAGGCTCGGCCAACGAGGCCGTGGTCGTTGTTTGCAACGCGGACGATTGCGGGCATCCCAGCGGCCCGCGCAGCCGTCAAGCAGGACAGCATCGTGTCGTTGCCCCCTGCACCATGCTGCTGATCGATTGTGACGCAGTCCCAGCCCGTATCGCCAATCAGCTCGATGGCGAGCGGGTTGTTCATAGTCAGCCAGGCGTCGAAGAGCGTCTTGTGTCTCCGGGCTGCACTCCGGAATAGGTCTTTGGGCATGCTTGGCTCGGTGGGTCGGACGGTCCTGATGTGCCGAACAGCTGCTACGCCTTGGCTTCCGCCTCAATTTGACGGACGGCCTCGGCCATGAGGTCCGCCATTGCGCGGCGAATCTGATGGTCCGATTGCTCTACGCCCTTGCCGTCGAAATCGCCCCGAATCTTACGGAAAACGTCTTCCTCCCCTGGCTCTTCGAGGTCTGCTTTCACGACCTCTCGGGCGTAGGCTTGGGCGTCATCACCGGACATACCCAGCTTTTCCGCTGCCCAGAGGCCGAGAAGCTTGTTCCGGCGGGCATTGGACTTGAACTGCAATTCCTCGTCGAGGGCGAATTTCTTTTCGTAACTCTTTTCGCGATCGTCAAAGCTCGTCATCGGCGCAACCTCCAAAGCCCCGCCAAGCGCGGAGCGCCAACTTTAAATTATGAGGGGAAACCCGGCTTTCAAGGGCGCGTGATACCCAAGATGACCGGCCAAATCAACAAATGCCGGGAGGCACCGAAAGGCATTGCGTGGCACTTCGGCCCGTTGTACCCCCTCACCCCATAGGCTAGTCTCGGAAAGAAATTTCCATATTGATTCCAGCGATGGCGATTTGAGACGTGGCGCGCGGCTTTGGGGTGAACTCGTGAGAGTCACCCGTTTCCCGCGCAATACGCGTTTGACAGTCGTAAGCAGCTCAACGAGGACAAGAAGATGAACCGTCGCCGGCGCGTTTACGAAGGCAAGGCCAAGATACTTTACGAGGGACCAGAGCCTGGCACGCTCGTCCAACATTTCAAGGACGATGCAACCGCTTTCAATAATAAGAAGCACGACCGTATCGAGGGCAAGGGCGTCCTCAACAACCGAATCTCAGAATACATCTTCGAGCGGTTGAACGAGATCGGTGTGCCGACCCACTTCATGAAGCGCTTGAATATGCGGGAGCAGCTTATTCGCGAAGTCGAGATTATTCCGCTTGAAGTGGTGATTCGGAATGTCGCCGCAGGCTCATTGTCGAAACGGCTGGGCCTCGAAGAAGGGACCGCGTTGCCCCGCTCGATCGTTGAATTCTATTATAAGGCCGATGAGCTGAACGATCCGATGGTCTCAGAGGAGCACATCACAGCCTTCGGCTGGGCCTCACCGCCGGAGTTGGACGACATCATGTCGCTCGCATTGCGTATCAACGACTTCCTGACAGGCCTCTTCTATGGCGTAGGGATCCGCTTGGTGGACTTCAAAATGGAGTTCGGACGCCTGTGGGAGGGCGACCAGATGCGCATCGTGCTCGCCGACGAGATTTCGCCAGACTGTTGCCGACTTTGGGACATCGACACCCAAGACAAGCTCGACAAGGACCGGTTCCGCCGCGATATGGGAGGTCTCGTCGAGGCCTACCAGGAAGTTGCTCGCCGGCTTGGGCTCTTTACCGAGAACCCATCGGCCGGTCGAAGCGGTCCTGTTCTAGTGCAATCCAAATAGGCGCCCGAACCTCTGGGCCAATCACCGCGAAGGAAGCCATGAAGGCACGCATTACCATCACGCTGAAACCCGGTGTGCTTGATCCGCAAGGCAAGGCCATTGAAGGCGCGCTTCATGCGCTGGGTTTCGGCGGCGTCGAAGGCGTTCGGCAGGGCAAATTCATCGAAGTCGAGGTCGCGGAGAGTGATCCAGCACTTGCCCGCGAGGAAATCGAGCGCATGTGTAAACAGCTTCTCGCCAATACGATCATTGAGAACTACGCCTATGAGCTCGATGCTGCGTGACGGGCCGGCGTCGCACGCGCAACAGGCCCTCTCTAGGAGCAGAGAGGCAACCGGAGACTCATGAGAGCGAGCGTTATCGTTTTTCCAGGATCGAACTGCGACCGCGATGCGGCGGTCGCTCTACAGCACGCCATGAACACTTCAGACGCTATCGGCATCTTGGGCGCCAAGCCAAAAATGGTATGGCACGGGGACTCCGAGCTTCCCGACAGCGATCTGATCTTGCTCCCAGGTGGATTCTCCTACGGCGATTATCTGCGGTCCGGCGCCATGGCGGCACATTCCCCCATCATGCGCGAAGTCGTGCGGCGGGCTAAGAGCGGTACGCCGGTCCTCGGAATCTGCAACGGGTTCCAGGTCCTCACGGAGGCTGGCCTTCTTCCAGGGGTTCTGATGCGTAACGCGACACTGCGGTTTATCTGCAAAGACGTCAGCTTGCGCGTCGAGCGTGACGATACGGCGTTCACTGGTCACTACAAGAAAGACCAAGTTGTGCGAATTCCAATTGCTCACAAGGACGGTTGCTATTTTGCTGATCCAGGTACGTTGCATATCCTGGATAACGAGAACCGAATCGCATTTCGATAATGTGAGGCGGACGGTGCGATAACCGATGTTGCAAACCCGAACGGTTCCTCAGGAAATATCGCTGGAATATATAACGAGAAGGGAAAGGTGCTCGGCATGATGCCGCATCCAGAGCGGCTGATTGACCCGGCTCAATCCGGCACGGACGGCGCCAAGATGTTCTCCTCCCTCGTGGAGACTCTCCATTGAGCGGGGCGGCGGATGCGGCAACAGAGGGGCCACAACTC
>JARFRF010000134.1 GCA_029287395.1 Methyloceanibacter sp.
CCCCCCGCCACGTTCCGGAAGACACAGCTTTGGCGACAAGCCGGGAGAATCATGAATGCCAAAAAAACGATAGGCCCGGGGAGCTGCCCGGGCCTACGAAGTCATTACGCAATACGCTACTAGCACACACTTACGCGTGACAGAGCGGTTGTCGATCACACGGTGCTTTACGCAGTTACGCCACGCTTACTCGGTTACGCTACGCTTACGCGGGTACGCGGTTACTCTGTTACGCCACGCCTACTTGCCCACGCAAAGCGGGCGCACTTGCTTTACGCTTTCTTGCTCACCGCCTCGAAAGATTTGCTCATCTGATCCTTGAGCGGCTCAGACGTATCGCTGGCAATCTTCTTTGTGAGTTCCTGAATTTCCGTTGCCTGGCCCGCGAATACCTCGAACTGACTGCGGATGTAGGCCGACTGAAGCCCCACGACCTCGGCAAGAGTCTTGGCGCCGGCCAGACTTTTGGCAAAGTCGAAGCTCGAATTCAGATTGCGCTGCGCGATATCGATGAGCTTGCGGTTAAACGCCGTGGCGCCGTGACCGGCCGCATCGAAAGAGCGCTCAAGCGCGTCAATCGACTCATCCAGCGCTTCTTTCCCGCGCTCGTAGGCCTCGCGGGTCTGATTGATAGTGGTCTCCGCCATCGAGCGGACACTCTCGGGCACTTCCGCATCGAATTTGAGGGCATCGAATTCCTTGGCAGCCGTTTCAAACGACTCCGTCACTTTCTCCATGACTTCCGTGGGCGTCTTGGGCAGTTCTGAAGTCTCGGCCATCTTGGCATCTCTCCGCTGATTTACTCAATTCGCTAGTACGGGACTTAGCTCGGAATCAACTCTCATCTGCCCCTTTTGTTGCAGCGCACGATATTTTGTGCGCCGCGATAACTCAAGTGATAGAAGTGTCAAAAAGGATGTCCAAGCATCGCCTGTGGACAAAATTCTTGCGTTCAACCTATGTATCGGATCCAATTGACATAAATTTTGCGGTCGAGTCGCTTTGAGGCCGCTCATCGGGCATTTTTTTGGCTGCGCAGCAATGCGCTCAAACCGTGCTTGGTAGGATATTCACCGGGGCGGAGCATGACCGACCTTAAGCTGCAGGGTCAGGTGGAACAGGACGACCGGGAAGCGCTCGAGCACATCGCGCGCGCCCTTGAGGGTCGCGCTTTGTCCAATTCAGCCGCTGTCGGGGCGCCCGCGAACGTCAATAGCGAGACGGGCCGGCCTGAAAATCGCGTTGCGGCGCCTGAGTCTATCAGCAAGACAGACGATCCTGCGACCGTGCTCCAGCTGGACCCGACGGGCGTTGTGTCTTTGATCGAGGCCATGCCGGTCGCCATCGGCATCCTTGAGGGAGATGCTCTGCGTACTGTCAATAGCGCCTTCGCCTACGCATTTGGCTACCGCTCCCCTACCGAGCTGATCGAATCGGGCGGTCTAGACGCAATTCTGCCGGACGGCATCGCAGAACTAAGGGGGCTTTCTCCGCGAGAGCCTGAGAGCGGGATATCGGCCTTGTCTCGTTCGCGGCGCCGCCTAAGCGTAAACTTTGTGGTCGCGCCACTTGACGAAGCCTCGGGCCTTAAGCTTTTGCGTCTGATCGATCCCTCGGACCTCGACGCAGAGACACCGTCCTCCGAAGCAGCCACGGAGGAGCCATCGACAGACGACCGTCGCGACGCCTCTCAGACAACGGATCTCGAAACCGTAGCCAGTCCTATTCCCGGGACGGTAGAACTCGGGCACGCTCCCGTATCCTCAGAGCCCACCCAAAGCGTTGAGACGAACCCGCGCCCGTCGCCAGCTTCTGTCGTCGATAACCATGACGCGGCGAGCGCAGCTGACGATGGCAACGCCGAGTTGACAGAGCTGCGCGCGCGGAGCCGGCAGCTCGCAGCAGGGCAGCTCGACTTTCTCGCCAAGGTCAGTCACGAAGTGCGGACTCCCTTGAATTCGATTATCGGCTTCGCCGAGTTGATGCTTCACGAACGCTTCGGCCCCATTGGGAACACCCGCTACAAGGGCTATGCCGAGGACATTCACCAAAGCGGGCTCTACGCGCTGAGCCTTCTCAATGACCTACTCGATATCTCGAAGATCGAAGCAGGGAAGTTCGAGCTGGACTTTACCTCGGTTGACGTCGCTGAGGTTGTCGAGTCCTGCGTCGACAGTCTGCAACCTCTCGCAAAGCGCACGCGGATTGTGCTGCGAACGTCCTTTGCGGACGACCTTCCTCTCGTGTTGGCGGATCCGCGGCGGCTGCGGCAGATCCTGCTCAATCTACTTACCAACGCCATCAAATTCACCCGCGAGGGAGGGCAAGTGATCGTCTCGGGTACGATGGTCGGACGAGAACTCCGTTTGCGTGTTCACGACAGCGGCGTTGGCATGAGCGAAGATGACATCACCTACGCCATGCAGCCGTTCCATCAGCTCGATACGTCGCCACGACATCAATCAGGCACCGGTCTCGGACTTCCGCTGACAAAGGCGCTGACCGACGCGATTCGGGCCAGGCTAGAAATCAAGAGCGAACCGGGCGTCGGGACGTCGGCGGATATCATTTTCCCAAAAGAGCGCATTTTTCGCCGGTAGCGGCGAACCGACGTGCCACCACCCCAGCGACGAATGCCACACATCAAGAAATAATACTCAGAGACTATGCGCCCAGCCTCAATTTATTAGTTCTTCTACTTGCAATACTTTGTATTTGAATTCTTCTAAATTAAAAGATTGGATTAGAAGCCTTCTAAGTTTGATTTCTTCTATATAATATTGTTGACACCTTCAGTTGCAGCGGGTTTAAGCCAAGATACGCAGCTTCGGAATACCCTGAAGCAAGGCTTAGGTGTCCGATACCGGGGCCTTGAACCCTGGCCATTGGAGGATTGAATGCGCTGGACATTTGCGAGCGCGGCAACGCTCGCGGCACTTTTCGCTGGTTCTTCGTTAATTGCGCCTGCCCACTCCGAGGCGTCCGGCGAAGTGAACATTTATTCCTACCGACAACCCACACTGATCGAACCGCTACTGAAAGAATTCCGCGAAGAGACGGGCATCAAGACCAATGTCATCTTCGCATCCAAGGGCCTGATCGAGCGAATTCGCGCTGAAGGGCGCAACAGCCCGGCCGACGTTTTGCTGACAGTCGACATCGGTAATCTCAGCCAAGCCGTCGCTTCCGGCATCTCCCAGCCCGTCGAGTCTGATGTCATCGACGACTCGATCCCAGCGTCTTATCGCGGCGCGAACGACGAATGGATTGGTCTGACGGGCCGCGCCCGCGTGGTCTACGCCTCAAAGGAGCGCGTTGCGCAGGATGACATCACCTATGAGGAGCTCGCAGACCCAAAATGGCGTGGCAAGATCTGCAGTCGCTCTGGGCAGCATCCCTACAACGTGGCGCTGGTAGCCTCGATGCTAGCGCATGTTGGGCCAGACAAGACGGAAGCTTGGTTGCGCGGCGTTAAAGCCAATCTCGCGCGGAAACCAGCTGGCAACGATCGTCTTCAAGTGAAGGGCGTCTACGCAGGTGAGTGCGATCTCGCGATCGGCAACACGTATTACATGGGGAAGATGCTTACCGACGAGAAGCACCCCGAACAAAAAGAATGGGCCAACTCGGTCAAGATGCTGTTCCCGAGCAGTAATGACCGCGGCACCCACATGAATGTTTCCGGCGCTGTCTTGGCAAAAAATGCGCCGAATAAGGACAATGGGCTCAAACTCATTGAGTTCCTGGCCTCGGACAAAGGGCAAAGCATGTATGCCGAGGTTAACCACGAATATCCAACCAAGTATGGCATTGCGTGGTCCGACCTCGTCGAGTCGTGGGGAAAGTTTAAGGCGGACCCAATACCGCTGAACAAGATTGCCAGCTTGCGCAAGGCGGCAAGTGAGATGATTGACAAGGTCGGCTTCGATGACGGGCCGAGCTCATAAGGGGGCGGCAATGAGTTTTCAACCAAGGTTTGTCGAGAAAAGAGACGTGCGTGGCGAGCTGCATGCGTGTGCCGGTCCTGAGTGGCTCGTGGGCATGGGTTTCCGCTGCTGGTTGGCAGGGTACGATACCGGGGACATCACCTGCTGGGAAAACGGATGGAGCACGTTCAATCGTGTTCTTGGACCGGCGCGCGCCAAACGGGCCGTCACTGAGCTTGCGTGTTGGGTCCGTGCGACGCGAGCCGCCGCCTCGCGCAAGATCGAGTACAACACACTCAAGTCGCGGCGCTTCTGCGCCGATGAGTGCATGGCAATGTCTCTGATTGCGGCGTCACAACATCATCGCTGCCCGGCCATGCAAGCTTGTGCGTTTGCGCTGACGGGATCTGATACCGTCGATCCGGTCATCGATGCTGCCAGCGCTTTTGCCGACGCGCTTAACGAAGCGGATTACCGGCTAAACCAAGAGATTGTGGCGGAGCTGGTTGCATCCCAAGCCCGTTCTTACGGTGGCTCGATCTCTGTCTAGCACTGCACCGACGACAAGACCGGCGCCAACTCCAGCGACGGTGTCACCGTGGCGTCGTATAGCAAGGCCATTCGAGAACGGAAGTTTTTCCTGGTCCTTGGGCACCGTGGTCCTATCGCTCATTGCGGCAGCACCCTTGCTCGCAATAGCCATCATGGCATTGCACTCCAGCGGTGACATTTGGCCCCATCTCATCGAAAACGTCCTGCCTAGCGCGGTTCAGCGCACACTAATCCTAATGGCGGGTGTTGCGGCAATCGCGCTCGTAACTGGAACAGGCACCGCTTGGCTCGTCACAATGTATCGGTTTCCAGGGCGCAGCCTGTTTCAATGGCTCCTGCTGCTGCCCTTAGCGATGCCCACATACATCATCGCCTTTTGCTATATCGAGTTGTTCGACTATTCGGGCGAGGTACAGACGGCACTGCGCCAGATTTTCGGTTGGCAAAGCGCTAGAGACTATTGGTTCCCCGACATTCGGACGCTTCCGGGCGCGATCTTTGTCATTGGGGCGGTGCTTTATCCGTATGTGTACATCACCGCACGCGCCAGCTTCATTGCGCAGTCGATCTGTGTCATCGAGGCGAGCCGCTCACTCGGCAGAAGCGCGTCCGAAACGTTCTGGCAAATTGCGTTGCCACTTGCGCGCCCTGCCCTTGCCGCGGGCACGGCACTGGCACTGATGGAAACGCTCAACGACATCGGCGCCGTCGAGTTCTTTGGCGTGCAGACGCTCACCGTCGCCGTTTACGACACGTGGCTCGACCGTGGCAGCCTGGCGGGGGCGGCACAGATTTCTTGCGTGATGCTGCTGTTCGTCCTGGCGGTCCTGGGATTGGAACGCGCTCTCCGTTCGGGCAGACGTTTCCACCATACCACCGGCAAATACCGGGATCTGTCGGAGGAAGTTCTGTCAGGGTGGAAAGGCGCCTTCGCGGCGCTCGCCTGCGCCCTCCCTATCTTGGTTGGATTCGTTTTGCCGACGTATGTGCTGGCCGGCGACGCCGTCGCGCATCTTGCGGCCAGTTTGACGGAAGAGTTCTGGCGTGCCGCCATGCATAGTCTCGGCTTGTCGCTGGCTGCCGCCCTGCTGAGCGTAATCTTTGCCGTGATCCTCGCTTATGGACGGCGTCAAACGCAATCGCGATTTGTTCAGATTGTGAGCTTCGTGCCTGCCGTCAGCTATGCAGTGCCAGGAACAGTTTTGGCCATTGGCCTGCTCATCCCGCTCGCAGGCCTCGACAACACAATTGACGATGCGGCGCGGTCTCTCTTCGGCGTCTCGACTGGGCTGATCTTTTCCGGGTCGGCGTTCGCCATCGTTGTCGCTTACACCATCCGTTTTCTGGCGGCTTCGCTCGGCTCGGTCGAGGCAGGCCTCAGTAAAATTAGCCGCAACATCGATGCAGCCGGACGGACGCTTGGCGCCTCAGTGAGCCACATGCTCTGGCGAGTCCACTTGCCACTTCTCCGTCCCGCGCTGGGTGCGGCAGCATTGATCGTGTTCGTAGACTCCATGAAGGAACTGCCAGCCACATTGCTGCTACGTCCCTTCAACTTCGATACGCTTGCCACGCACGTCTATACACTGGCGTCGCTCTATCGCTACGAGGAGGCCGGACTGTCGGCCCTCACCATCGTCGTAATCAGTTTGGTGCCAGTGCTGTTTCTTCATGGGATCCTTGCCAGGAGCCGGCCAGGCGGCGCTAGCTCCTATACTCAAAGGTCCGACCCCCAAAAGGAATTGGCGTTGCCAATTTCCTGATAAACCAAGAGAATGAGGCTCTTGGGTTCGCCGGGTCTCGACTAAAGTCGTCTTATTTTGGTGCGCTGTCTGAAGCTTGTCTCCGAGCCGCTGGCACACCTGCGCACAGCCCACGCAACCGGTTATTTGGAAGGGTCGGAATGAGGCCGCGCCAGTCTATTTGGAAATGGCTTCTTACTGCTCTTGTTGCAGCAGTCGCAGCGGGCCTTCTTTTCATGCTGTTGCGGCCGGCGGGTCCACCCTCTGACCTCGGGGGCCGGGTTGAAGCCTCCCTTTCGAACTGGACCGGCGGGACGGTGACATTGTTGGAGCCGCTCCGGGTTCGCTATCTTCCTCCATCGATAGAAGGCGGACTGTCGTTGTCGAAAGCGTCGAAACTGCCCAGCGTCCAATCGATCACCGCGCCAAAATTTCGTCTCACCTTGTCGCTCCCTGATCTCCTATTTGGAGATTTATCATTCAGTGCTCTGCGGCTGGACAAGCCGACGCTGAGGCTGAAGGGAGGAACCGAGACAAGAACTGCCAAGACCGTGCTCGGCCAGCTCACCAGCTTTCTAGCGAGTGCGCCCCTCGATAGCGTGAGGCTGCATCGTGGCGCCGTCGACTCTTCAGCCGGCTCTCCAGCTCTCAGAGACCTGGATCTTCGGCTGACGACACGCGGACAAGCGGGTTCAATGGAGGCAGTGGGCTCGTTCACTTTCAACGGCGAAGACGTCACCTTCTCTCTGGACCGCGGCAGGACGGCGAATGATGGGGATAAACAACGCGTACCGCTCACGCTCAAGGTCACGTCGGCGCCCCTTACAGCACGTTTTACAGGTACGATGCAGCTTGCAGAGGTGCTTAGCGGCGAGGGAAATCTTGAGGCAACACTGCCTGACGTCAGGTACTTCCTCAATTGGGTCGGCGTTGCGGTACCAAAAGGCGAGAGCTTGAGAGAAGCGCGAGCGACGGGTCAGGTGCATTGGAGTGGGCCGACCCTAACCTTCGATGATGGCGAGTTTGAAGTAGACGGGAACGCGGCCGTAGGTTTGTTGGCCATCACCGCAGGCGAACGACCGCGCGTTGACGGCACCCTCGCGTTCGAAGCGCTGTCGCTGCAGCCCTATCTGTCCGACGGTTTAGCCTCCGACGAGGACTCGCCGCTGCTGGATTGGGTGGTTCTGAAACATCTCGATGCAGACCTACGGATCTCGGCGGCTGAGTTTCAGACCGGCGATCTGCAACTCGGCGGAGGCGGTTTAACGCTCCATGCCAAGGACGGCGCAATCTCGAGTGAAATAGGATCATTGGAGATTTGTGGCGGATTGGCGGAAGGCCGGTTCGATCTTGATGTCTCAACACCCCGCGTCGAGGGCGCACTGGTCGGTAGCCTCACCGGCATCGACATAGATGTTTGCCGAGAGTTTCTTGGCACGGAGGTTCCGGTCAAGGGCACAGGCTCCATGAAGGTCGACCTTTCGACCGGCGGCACCTCGCATCATGAGCTTATTCGGGGGCTCACAGGCACTGTCGTTGTGGGCGCGGAAAATGGCTCCCTTCCCATCGATTTGATCACTCTCATGTCCGAACCGGACGCTGTGGCGCGCGGCTGGAGCCAAGAAGCAAACACGGCCTACTCTAAACTCAATGCGGACTGCAGCCTTTCTGCGGGACATCTGTGGTGCAAGACCTTTCGCCTAACGGCTGAGGACACAGTAGTTTCGGGCGCGGGCGGCTTGGACGTTGCGCAGCAGACCCTTGATTGGGACCTGCGAATGACGGACCCTGAGAGTTCTCAAGAGGCCGATGCGCACGCAGCAAACGGCAAGTCCGGTATGACAATCAGCGGCCCTCTGACGACGCCAGACATGGCGTACGCTGGTGCTTCCGAGGGAGAGGCAGCAGGTTCGGAACAGGACACAATGAAGCAGTAATGGTTTCTGTGAGAAGCTCTTAGGACAAATTCGACGGCAGCCGACGTCAATGCCTGTATTGCGCCACTTTATCCCCCGCGAACTTTCGAGCGGCTTGCCACGCGTTCAAAGCGCAGCGGTGCTCGCACTTGTCCTCATGTCATTCGTCCCGCAACAAGCATGGGCGCAGCAAAGTCTTAGTATCGCGACCTTTGGTGGCGCTTATGGACGCGCGCAGGAAATTGCGGTCCTCGAACCCTATGCAAGGAAGACCGGAACCGTCATCTCGACAGAGAGTTACGGTGGCAAAGCTTCATCACTTAGAGCATTGATTGCCAACGACGCGACTCCGGTGGACGTCGTTGATGTTTCAGCTGGCGCGCTTGCCAAGTTCTGCAACGAAGGGCTGCTTGTGCCGATAGAGTCCGACGCGCTTGAATCGGATGGCGAAACCTCTGATGACTTCTTGCCCGGCGCCCTATCAAAGTGCGGCGTCGCGTCGATGGCTTGGTCCATGGCAGTTGTCACCAACGGCAGAGCATTCCGCGACGGCGCACCCACAACTATCGATGCGCTCTTGGACGTCGACCGCTTCCCCGGCAAGCGCGCCCTGCCCAACGATGCGGCGCGCACTCTCGAGCTAGTCCTGCTCGCAGACGGCGTGGCCCCTGACGCCATCTACCAAGCGCTTGCGACACCGGAAGGCGCCGACAGGGCCTTCGCAGCGCTCGATAAAATTCGGCAAAGCGTTCTCCTATGGGAAAAGCCGGCCGAGCCGATGGCATGGGTTGCGAGTGGCCGGGCCTCGATGGCTGCTGGTTATAGCGGCAGAATCTTCCGTGCCGCGGCCCTTGATCGCAACCTGGAAATCCTGTGGGACGGGCAAATTTATGACCTCGACGCGTGGGCTGTTCCGATGGCATCGAAAAACAAACCCGAGGCAATGCGCTTTATCCGTTTTGCGACTGCGCCAGCCCAACTGGCCGCGCAAGCGAGGCTGACGGCGTATGGTCCGATGCGCAAATCTGCATTGAGCCAAGTCGGCAAACACCCCGCGATTGGTGTTGATATGCAGCGGTTCTTGCCGACAGCACCTGCAAACAATCAGAATGCGCTCCGGTTCGACCAGGCTTGGTGGGATGAGAACGGGGCGAATTTAAGTAGCCGATTCGAGGCCTGGGCTAAGAGCTTAAACGCGCCAGCAGCAACGGGAGCTGAAGAGCAGCAGAGCTCTGACACGGAAGACGGCCAGCTGCCGAACGCGACTGACCCTTAAGAGTATCTGCCGTCGAAACACAACTGCGAATCCACAGCAGAAAAGAAAGTGCGGCTATAAGACCTGGGTCCAATTGCGTTGCCGGCAAGCTTCGTGTCATCTTTGTTGCCGGAGCGAGTCTTTGGGCCGAGATTTTCGGATCCTTGGCCCATTCTGGACACCCTCTACGCAGAACGCACCATCTAAGGTCCATCCACTCGGATGGGCCGCGTTTTAAAGCACTGCCGGGGCGGGGCCGGCAGTGCACTTTTTCATATATGCTGCAGCTAATGCGTTGTTTGTTCTCGCCAAGTTGAAAGAACATACGTTTCGGGTGGCCAGGTCTGCGCGGCAGCTAGGGCTTGAAAATCAGGATCAGGTACGTCCCGAACAAGACGAGATGGACTAGTCCAAGCAGTATGTTGGTGGGCGCACCCGAGAACGTGATGTGACAGACGAACAGCGTGACCGACAGCAGAACGATGTCAACGGGATTGAGCCCCAACTTAAGGGGGGTACCCGTAAAGAGACTGATCGCAAGCATGACAGGTACGGTCAGCCCAATAGTCGAGAGCGCGCTTCCGAGGCTTAGGTTGACCGCGCGCTGAAGCTGATCGCGCATGGCGGCTTGCAGTGCAGCCGTCCACTCGGGCGAAAGGATCAGCATCGCGATCACGACCCCACCAAGAGCATTCGGTAGACCGACTTGCGCGATGCCGTGGTCCAGAATTGTTGCCAAGGGTTTGGACAGCAAAACCACCGGCAGCAGGGTTGCAAGCAGCAAGACCGCATGAACTGGGCCGGAGTAGACAGGGCCATGATGGCCTGAGTCCGGCATCCCGGTGTCGGGTTCAGGAAGTTCGTCGGCCGCGGTTTGCTGCTTTGCCTTGTCGCGCCGAACAGAGCTGGGCTGCACAAAGAACGTGCGGTGCCGCGTGGTTTGGATCGTCAGAAAGGCGCCGTACAAAAGGGCCGTCAACCCACCGAAGAAGATCGCTTGGTGCGTTTGAAGGGTCGGGCCTGACGTCGATTCAGTGAACGTTGGAACCACCAAGGCGAGAAATGCCAAGGGGGTGATAACGGCGAGATAGGCCAACGCGCCTTGCAGATTGTACTGCTGTTGGACGTAGCGCAGGCCGCCCACGGCAAGCACCGTCCCCACCATGCCGTTGAGCACGATCATGAGAATGGCGAACATGGTCTCGCGCGGCAGTGTGGGGTTGGGCGTCTTCCCAAGCATGATGGTCGCGAGGATTGCGACCTCGATGCTGATGACAGCGATGGTCAAAATGAGTGTGCCATAGGGCTCACCCAGAATGTCCGCCAGCGCATCTGCGTGGCGCACGACGCCAAATGCACACCAGATCATGACGCCGAACAGCCAGACAAACATGAACGCGAGCCAAGTCAGGCTGCTCAGGTCTGTTAGCCAATACTTGCCCACGGTGAAAAAGAGTATCGTGGTCACGACGCCTGCAACCAGACCGAGCTCGGCGCGCAGGATGTCTAGCAATCCGCGGGGTTCTCGGCTCCCAAGCGGAGCGGCACTACGCTGAACAGCCGGTTGCTTCGTTTCGGCCATCGTCTCTCTTCCAATGTTCAACAAACGGAGATTCGAATCCGCGTGTTGGATCTGACGCTAGAGCCGCGTCAAAAGTCCTTGCAGCGCCCCATCGGGACCAAAGCCGATCAACATCGGGGCGCGACATCCCGTAAGGACAAGATAAGCGGTCGCTCCTGTCAAAGCGTAGTTCTTCAACCCGGCAACGAAATGGCCAAGTACGCCAGCCTGCGTCAACTCGTCGAGCGCCCGACGGGCCGGCCCCGCCCCATCGCCCGCTAGAGCTGGCTCGATCGTCTTTGCGTAACCTGTGAGCTGCGCGCACTTGGCAAAGTGGATCGCCGCGCCGCCCACCAAGAAGATCGTCAACGCTAGAGCACCAGTTCTTGGGAAGACACCAAAGATAATCGACAAGCCGCCCAGGCTCATCATCGCGATGCCCAGATAAGCAAAGAGCCGCGGGTTGGTCTTGAAGACAAGCGACGTCTC
This sequence comes from Methyloceanibacter sp., assembly GCA_029287395.1. Taxonomy (GTDB): domain Bacteria; phylum Pseudomonadota; class Alphaproteobacteria; order Rhizobiales; family Methyloligellaceae; genus Methyloceanibacter. The sequence continues at coordinate 11,442 of JARFRF010000134.1, forward strand.
CGCTGTCGTAAAGTCGCGCGCCTCTCGCGTTTTGCCCGATGCCCACGTACCCATCAGGAACAGAGCCCCAACAGTCAGACGAAGTGAGAGCGCACCTACGTCCTCAAGGACCATAAGGCCTCCTCCGTGGTCGTTGCCGACACGCCAAAGGTAGCGCATTCGAAAACCGAACAGTTTCCGAAGGGAAAGAACGCGCCGCTCTCAGAGAGTCCAGCCGGGATCGTGGCCGACATTGTCGAAAGCGCTGTGAATAGCGTCTCCCCAACCCTCCCGGAGTTCCTGCCAATAAGGATCATCCTCTTCGAGTCGAGTCGTGAAGACCCGCTGAAGCGTATCGCGACGGTAGATCATGAGGTCGATCGGCGGGCCCACCGAAACATTGGAGCGCATGGTAGAGTCAAAGGATATAAGCGCGCACTTTGCTGCGTCTTTCAGGCTCATCTCCCGGTGCAATATCCGGTCGAGAATTGGCTTGCCGTACTTCACTTCGCCGATCTGAAAATAGATCGTGTCGCCCATGGCTTCGATGAAGTTGCCGGCATCATAGATCTGAAAGAGCCTAAGCTTGCCGCCTCGGACTTGTCCGGCGAGCACGAACGAGGCGGAAAAATCGATGTCCTGCTGTTGCAGGTAACCTGCGTCGACCTTGTGCATTGCGCGCAGAGCTCGACCAACGATCCGTGCAGCGCCGAACATCGAACCCGTTGCATAAAGGTCCTTGTCCGGTTCGTCCGACTCCAACCACTCTCCGATCAGGCTGACTACCCCTTGCGTGAGCGATAAATTGCCTGCTGTGAGGATCGTGAAGACCCTGTCGCCTGGGCGTTCGAAGGTGAACATCTTGCGGAAGGTCGACACCCGATCGATTCCCGCATTGGTGCGAGAATCGGAAGCGAGCACGACCCCTTCATCAAGCATAATGCCGACGCAATACGTCACTCGCCCTACAGCCCCCGACCCTATTGCTGATTTGGAAAACTGACGTGGACACTCATCTCTTCGTCACCACCCCCTGCCCGTACGCCCCGTACAGGACCCGCCTCGGAGTAATCGAGGCCGATCGCGGTCCGCACGTACGACTCGTCCGGGCAAGCCCGATTGGTTGGATCGAACCCCACCCAGCCGAGAGAGTCAACGAAGGCTTCGGCCCAGGCGTGGCTTGCCGTGTGAGCTTCATGACCGACACCCTGCGTCATGTAACCGCTAACGTAGCGGGCTGGGATGTCAAGCGCGCGGGCAGCGGCACAAAAAATGTGCGCGTGATCCTGACAGACGCCGCTGCCCTGCTCCAATGCCTCCGCGCCGGTGGTGTGAACGTGTGTTTCGCCGGGCTTGTAAGCGACCGCCTCGGCGATACCCAGCATAATGTCGTGCAGGATCTCTATCCGATCCCGGTCACCCTGTCCGCGGCTCTTGTTCGCGAGATCACGAATTGAATCGACCGCAAGGGTCGCCGGTGTTTCGCGAAGGTAGAGCATAACCGGCAGTTCAGGCGACGCCACGCCGACAACCCCACTCGTGTCGCGCGTTCGCACAAGTCCACTCACCCGAATATCTAGACGATCAACAGGTTTCGTGACCGTGAGCGTATGACAAGTATTGCCGTATTGATCCTGCCACGGCGTTGTCGCGGCCCCTGGGCAGATCACTGCCCAGTTTTCGACGGCCTGTGTGCTGCCAGACAGCGGCGTCATCCGCAGATACTGCGTGGTCGCAAGAAGCGGCTCCGAGTACTTGTACGACGTGGAATGCTCAACGCGGATCAGCATTGCTTACACGGCCTCCGCTATCGCCAGTGGGGTCATGAGGAAGTCTTCTTGGATTTGCATTCCCAGGGCGTGGTTGTCCTCGATGAAGCGCGTAAGATACTCATGCAGCCCCTCGCGAAAGACCGCTTGAATTTGACCATAGCGAAGTTGTGCATGCGTTTGGCCCGCAAGCCTTCGGCACTCAAGCGGCTTCTCTTTCGCAAGCTCGTCCAAGGTTGCAAGAACGATGCTGTAGCAATGGTGCAGCGAGCGCGGCATGTCTTCCCGGAGAATCAAGAGCTCGGCCACGCGCCAAGGGTAGATCGAGTCATGGTAGATTCGCCGGTAGGCGCGGTAGGCGCCGACCGACCGAAGTAGTGCTGCCCACTGATAATAGTCGACATATCCGCCTACCTGCTCGGTATCTGGAAGCAGGACATGGTACTTCACATCCAGAATGCGGGCCGTGTTGTCGGCTCGCTCAATGAAGGTCCCAAGGCGTAAGAAGCGAAACCCGTCGTCGTGGAGCATGGTACCGAACACCACGCCACGAAAGAGATGCGAACGTTCTTTGACCCAGTCGAAGAAGTCGCGAAACCCCCAACGGCGAACTTCGTCGAAATCGAAGCTTTGCATTTGCAGCCAAGTCGCGTTCAGCGTTTCCCAGGCCTCGCTCGAGATGGAAGCGCGTCGGGCACGGGCATTCTCGCGGGCATTTCGGATCAGGGAATAAATCGAACCGTTGTTCTCGGGATCGAGTGCGACATAGCGCACAGCATTCTCGAAGCTTAATTTGTCATAGTGGTCTTGAAACGTGCCGTCGCCGGGCGCAATCGCCAAGATCGGTTGAAACTCGGCTTCGCGATCCATCGACGAGGGAAGCATCGACATGCGAAAGCTGACCTCGAGCATGCGGGCCGTATTCTCAGCACGCTCCATGTTTCGCGCCATCCAATAGAGATCCTCAGCGGTGCGGCTCAACATGGTCCCGGCTCCAGTACCCACGTATCCTTGGTTCCACCGCCTTGGCTGGAATTGACCACCAAAGATTTCTCGCGTAGCGCGACACGGGTTAGACCGCCAGGAATGACGCTGGTTTCATCGCCAGATAGCACGAAGGGCCTGAGGTCCACATGGCGGGGCACCAAAGCGTCACCGCATAGGGTTGGAGCTGTCGACAGGGTGAGCGTAGGCTGAGCGATATAGTTCGAGGGGTTCTGTACAACCTT
>JARFRF010000163.1 GCA_029287395.1 Methyloceanibacter sp.
ATCAGCTGATTTTCACCTCGTGAGGTCGAATTAAACGGTTGGCAACTGCTGTACCGACACCTTGAATCCCATGAACTTATGGATGGTCTGTGCCTAAATATATAAACAGCTAACGCGAGTTACAGCCCCAGATAAATTAGATGCTTCACGAATGATCGTGGCTAATTGGCTATGGTAACCTGCAGTGGATGTTTTAGCTGCGCTATTCAGAAAAAAGTTACAGAAACCCATGGTATTGGAAAAAGGTAAATCAAAATGGGTGGCATTAAAGAAAATCCAGAACTTGCAGATAAATTGAGCTTAGTCCTGAGAGGGGGGAAGATTTCTGATGAGATACTTGGCAAGGAAAAAACGACCAACACAGACGCCGACGCGGAAACACCTCAAGGCGAGATGGCGCAGGTATCTGAATTACTTGCTCAATCTGAAGTAGAGTGGGCCACCGAGTCAGAATCAAATCAAGAGGAGCCGACGGATCTGAGTGTCGGAACGTAGATCCAGTGGGCATTTACTGCCTTCACGTCGACAGATAGGTTTTGTGTGGGCTTCTCTACGGGATGCTCAGCCGTTTCCACACCCTGTGCCACGACCTCGAGGCCGAGTTCAGCGGCCAGCGTCAGCAAACTGTTCACTACCAACTGCATCGTCTGATCATCGGGCAAACGGCCCGCCATCGCGTGATCCAGTTTGCTCGCACTGATCGGCAGGTATGTGCTAGACACCGGAAACTGAAGGGCTGCCATGCTGTAATACCATCTAAAACGAAAATAGCCTGTATCTTGCACGGGTGGGTCAACGGTAGCGTTACGGTACGCCGGAATCTGCAGGCGGGTTTCAATAGAGTGTTCGGTCCATGCGCAGTGAGTTCGCGAGGCGCCTGCTTAAAGGACAAAGAAGCAGAATATAATATAAGGTTCCACAAACTACCTGGTTGTGAACCAGGCGTCTGTCTCATCGAACTCGGATCTCGGTAGGTAATATTGGCTTGGATTTCGTTGGTTATTCAATATGTTTCGACCAAACATTCAGACGAACCGTGTTCCTATGGGACTTTTACGGGAGACCAGCATTTGCCCGTCGCCGAGAATGCTTGATAACCAGCAGCTGCTGCTTGAGGAGGAGGTTTTCGGCAATGATGACCATTGTTCCACCCGGGCCGATGAGTTTCGCGACGGTGGTTAGAGGGTGGCCCAATAGAATGACTAAGTCCATCATGCTGGCGCGGGTCAGCGTAAGCTGATAGTGAGCGTCAAGATTACGTAATGCAACTTTCTAAGCGCAAAATTATGAATTCGAGACGCACGGGTCCAAGCAGGATCACACGGGTCTGCGCTTATTCAAAAACGAGATTTGCCGTGAACTTGTAGCCGACACCGCGAACGGTCTCGATCAGCTGCGGATCCCGAGGATTTTTCTCGATCTTTTTGCGCAGCTTGCCAACGAGCATATCGACACTTCGATCGTCGGGAGTCCAATTTCGGCCGGCCACGAGTTCCAGGATGGTTTCCCGGGTGAGTATACGTTTACGGTGTTGAACGAAGGCGACAAGCAGTTGGAATTCGTGTAGGGTCAACGCCACCGGCTGTCCGTCAGGCGACGTCAGGTCGTGAGCGTTCAGGTCGAGCCGCCAGCCTGCAAAACAGGCAAATGAGCCCACCGGTTCGGCTTCGCTTGGGCCGCCTTTCGAGGTTCGGCGAAGCACACTTCGCACGCGCGCGAGGAGCTCGCGTTCATCGAATGGTTTGGTGATGTAGTCGTCAGCCCCAATCTCCAACCCGACCACTTTGTCGACGGTATCGGCCTTCCCAGTGAGGATCAGGATCGCTAAATCGTAGGTCGATCGAAGCTCTCTTGCCAGGCTGAATCCGTCCTCGTCCGGCAAGATCAGATCAAGGATGACCACATCTGGCCGTTCCACTGCCAGTCTCTGACGCATTTCCTCACCACTGAAAGCCACGCTGACATCATAGCCCTCCAGCTTGAAATAGCGCGCAAGTGTCCGACACAGCCTTGGATCATCATCTACGATCATGATGTGAGCTGACCCTGACATAGTCTTTAGCTTCCTTGATCGAACAGACATGAAAAATATTAAAAGGGGGTACCCATTTCACTGGCCGGTTTCGGGGACGAATTAAAGCAGTATTTTCCGTGCACTAGCTCATTATAGGATACTGGGTAGCTGGTTACGGCCTGCTGTAACAGACGATAGAACAAGAGACCACGAGCCCTGGATATTCTTCGATTAAAATTGCTGCGGTTATCACCGAGGTCTTGTGTCGACATACAATACACCGAATCAGCCCCGTTGTTATTCGCCATCCCTTACGTTATCGGCATAACGGACATCGAAATCGATCGGCCCAGCGAAGCTTTTCAAACTGATCAACACCTGCATTCTCGGTCGAAAACCAATCGTTGAATTCTTGTACCGTTTTAGGTTAATCCACCCCACCAACCGGATTGCAGTTATGCTGATTGATCAAATTATGCTACCAGAGGGCCAGTGAAGCGGATACCCCTCAATATGACAATAACTCCTTCCATATTGGGCTTATAGACGTGCTATTTTACCAACAGGCATAGCGTATCGCTGGCACAGACTTGCTTGTGGAGCGTCGTTTCGTTGATAGGCTATAGGGTTTTTATCGCCCCGTGCTCTGGAAACTGAAGAGCCACTATGCTCAATTTTAGGGTATTTTCAATGTATAGGACTCAGCATACGTGTATGCGGTGCCAAATCAAATGTCGGGGCAGGTAGGATTGGGTAGCATAAAGGTGTCCGAAAACAAGCGAATAGCCTGGTTGATTCTGGTCATGATGGCTGCTGTGTCGATCAGTACCGCAGTGGCGATCGCAGTGAACTATAGGACTGCCTTCGAACAGGAAAGGTCACACTTAATCCAGAACGTGGACGATCAGACTCATCTGATGGAGGCTGTGGCGCGCTTCGACCAAGCGACCTACGGCGGCAACACGCTTGCATCGGAGGCCGCCACCCTATCGCAGGTTCAGAATGCCTTCGATCATTTCCCTAGCTTTGGCCAGATCGCCGAGATCACCGTAGCGCGCCGGAAAGGGGACAGTATTGTCTATCTGGTAACGCATGGCCGCCTGGCGGAACAGCAGATCGGGCCAATCCCCTTTGCATCTGACCTCGCCGAGCCGATGCGGAGGGCGCTCTCCGGCCAGTCGGGGAGCATGATCGGTCTCGACTATCGCGGGGTCAGGGTGCTGGCGGCCTACAAGCCGGTACCCATTATAAATATCGGTGTCGTGGCCAAGATGGATCTCACCGACATACGCGCTCCGTTCACGCGAGGCGCGGTCATTGTGGTTGGGCTGGCCTCGGTTCTCGTCACCGCAGGGGCGTTCCTGTTTATGCGTCTCACCAACCCGATCGTCAAAGACTTGACCGAAAGTCAGCAGCGCCACCAGCGCCTCTTCAGCGGCGCACCGGTGCCGATCTGGGAACAGGATTTTTCCGAAGTCAACAAGATCCTCATAAATTTCAGGCAATCCGGCGTGACAGAACTCAAGCTGTATCTCGCTGACAACCCCGAGGTACTGCGGCACTTGATCGGCAAGATCCGGGTCAAGAAGGTGAATGAGGCTGCGCTGCAGCTCTTCGCCACGCGCTCGGATAGGCAGTTCATCGACTGGTTCGAAAGAAATCTCGTACCCAACACCTTTGACATCTTTGCCGATGTGCTGCAAGCCATCTGGGACGGCGATGAAGCGCTGATGAATCGTAGCGTCAGCGTAAAGTCCCAGGACGGCAGTGATCTGACGGTCCTCCTGTCCATGGTGATCCCGAGAGCCAGCGACGGATACCACCGCATACCGGTCTCAGCACTCGATGTAACGGCGGGCCTGAGTCTGCGCCAACGCGAAGAAGAACTCGCCCTAATCCTCGCGTCGACGGGTGAGGGAATCTTCGGCATGGACGGCGAGGGGCACTGCACCTTCGTCAATCGTGCGGCCCTGTCAATGCTCGGGTACCAGGACGAGAAGGCGCTGCTCGGCCGGGAAATGCATTCCCTAATTCACCACACCTGCCGCAATGGCAAGCCTCTACCTCCCGAGGATTGTCCTATATACAGGACCTGCTGCCAGAATCTCGTCGTCCGCCTGGAGGATGAGGAGCTTTGGCGAGCAGATCACACCAGTTTCCCCGCGGACTTCCAATCCTACCCTATGTTCAGGGATGGGGTGGTCGTAGGTACGGTGGTAACCTTTAATGACATTACGGAACGCAAAGAGCGGGAAACCCAACACGTCCACGCGCAGAAGATGGAGGTCATGGGCCAGCTTACAGGTGGTATTGCCCATGATTTTAATAACTTGCTCGCGATTATTCTGGTTAATCTTCGCATGCTGACGAAACAGTTTTCAGGAAAGCTGGACGAGGAGACCCTGCAAATAATGGAGGACACCTTGTCTGCGGCAGAGGATGGGGCGGAGTTGACGGACCGGTTGTTGGTCTTCTCCCGCAGGCAGGCCAAGGAGCCACAGTTATCAGATATCAACATTCTGCTCGGTGACTACCAGAAGTTTCTGGACCGCATGACTGGCGATAACATCGACCTGATGGTAGGCCGAGCGGAAAAGCCTCTGCCGATTGTGATCGATCCACAACAGTTCGAGAATGCCATCCTCAACCTGGTAATCAACGCCCGGGACGCGATGCCGGAAGGGGGCGCGCTCACCATCGAAGCAAGACGAAGGCACCTCACCCTTGAAGAGTCTGTTGCTCAGGATCGCCTGAAACCTGGCGGTTATGTGGTCGTCAGCGTTGCTGATACCGGGGCCGGCATGTCCCAGGAAGCCGTTCGGCGTGCCGTCGAACCCTTCTACACGACCAAACCGCCTGGCAAAGGAAGCGGCCTGGGCTTGAGCATGGTCTTCAGATTCGCCCAGCAGGCCGGGGGGGGATTGATGATCGAGAGCGCACCTGGCCGGGGCACCACCGTCTCCCTGTATCTGCCGGAGGCGGTTCCCGTTCGAGGCGAACACGTCGAGGTACAGCCCCGCCAGACGCCGTCCGATGGTGCCTATATATCGGCGACGATACTCGCTGTAGAGGACGAACAGCGAACGCGCCGGTTCGTCAGGCGGACTCTGTCGGAACTGGGTTACCAGGTACTCGAGGCGGACAACGCGGCTGCAGCGATCAGTATCCTCGAGCGGGACGCCGGAGTTGATCTGTTGTTTACGGACGTGGTCATGCCCGGCGAGCTCAACGGCCGTGATCTGGGGTACTGGGCGCGGGAGCATCGCCCCGGGTTAAAGGTGTTGTTGACCAGCGCGCTCCCTCAGCAAGCCCCCAGCGAAAAGGCCCCAGGCAGCGAAATCCTGCCCTTCCTCAAGAAGCCCTATTCGAAGGAACAGCTTCAGGAAGCGATTCAAACCCTGCTCTCCGCGCAGGCGTCGTAGCTTAGTTCACACACGTCAGGGCAGGATTACCGTTTCGGGGCAATCTCGGCCTCCGATATTCGGTTGTAAGTGGCAAACGGAAATCAACCTTCGCGTTCGGGCGGCATCGGCTTCCTTTTCATAAATCTCATCGAGCGATGCCCTTTTCTCCTGTCCCACCAACACCCAGACGATGGGGGGTGGGCATCCCGGTCCTGTCGTTACAAAATTTTACTGAGAAATTACA
>JARFRF010000198.1 GCA_029287395.1 Methyloceanibacter sp.
GCACTCCACATCCCGGCGTTTTCGAGAACAAGATCGGGATCCTTATATTGGGCGCGCAATAAGCGCTCATAAAGCGCACCTTCGCTCTCACGATCGACAGGGGGTTTGATGCCGAGCATTCGCGAAAGCGCCTGATCCAGAGCGCTAGCTGTTCCGCTTCCCTCATCAAATTGGGCTTTCTTGCGCCAGACCAAGTCGGCGGGAAGCAGATCTTCGCATGCCTTTCGCAGGATCCATTTTTCTGTCGTCTCTTGTGTCGCCTCGTCGGTTATCCTGAGCTTGAGGGAGGCCGGAATTGATTGAGCAAAGTCGATCAGATCACGATCGAGGAAGGGCGTCCTTGCCTCCAAACCTTGAGCCATTGTTATTCGGTCAACCCGCTGAAGGTTGACGTTATGCATAGCGCCAAGTGACCGCGTCAATTCGTCTGCCAGGGCTCTAGGCTTACGAGCATAGGCGTGATGGTACGCATAGCCAGCGAACAGTTCATCCGCGCCCTCACCGGTCAACACCGCCTTCACATAGCGACGTGCCAGTTTAGTCACGAAATGCGTGGGAAGGGCGCTCGGCACGACATCAACATCTGCGCTTTCGAGGTGATAGATTACATGCGGCAGGATCCGCATGAGGTCGTCGGCCGTGAAGACATGCTCGTGATGATCCGAGCCAATGTGTTCAGCGACAGCGCGTGCGGCTGCAAGGTCAGGACTCCCTTCCGTGCCAACCGAAAAGGTCTTCAATGGATAGTCGATAGCGCGCGCCGCGAGTGCCGCGATGACCGAAGAATCCAGCCCGCCAGACAGAAATGCACCCACCTCGATGTCTGCCACCATCCATTTTCGCACCGCGCCCTCGAGGACGAGTCGCAGTTCGCGCCAGATTGGTTCAGGGTCCTCACCGGGGTTTAACTCGGCCGCGCCCTGCGGCATGCGATACCATTCGCGAAAACCATCCACACTGTCGAACATCGCGCCCGGGTCAATGGGCTCAACATCGCCCAAGCCAAGACCATCGAACGCCTTCAATTCTGAGGCCAAAGCCAATCCGTCGCCGATACGGGCCATGTAGAGCGGCTTGATTCCCAGAGGATCGCGCGCGGCGATGATCCGATCCGGCGTTGCCAAAACGAAGGCGAACATTCCGTCTAGCTTTGAGATCCACCGCGCGGCATCCGAGCGGAACAGATGCAAAATAGTCTCACTATCGCTGAGGGTCTCAAACGCGCTCTCGCCAAGAATGGCCCGTAAGTCCGCGTAATTGTAAATTTCACCGTTGGCTACGAGCAGATTGTCGGTGCAGTAGATTGGCTGGGCCCCCGTCTCCAAGCCTATGATCGACAGGCGACAGTGGGCCATGACGGCGGGCACATTTGGTACTCGGCTCACGCGCACGTCGTCAGGCCCACGATGGGCAATCTTGTCGATCATCCGCTGCGCCAGCGCTACGTCATCGACTTTCCAAAGGCAAACAAAGCCACACATTTTTGCCCCACATATTTTTGTTTCCGATGGGCATAACGCAGTGGGAGGCAGACGGCGAAGAAAGTCCCTCTGCGATGGGAGTCCCAAGCCCAAACGCCCTCTTTAGGTAATTAAGGTAATTAGCGGCCGAACAGCCCTTAAATCGGCGAGGTCCGGTCTCCGCCCTCAAGCCGGCCCCAGCAGAAGCCACAATCGATGTCCGATGGCTTTGAGAGGCATTCGTAACGCAGTGGTGGTTCGCGTCAGGACCCGACTGTTGTCGCAATCTTAAAACGAGCTTGTTCGAACTAACAAGCCGCCCCAGCAGGGACGGCTCTGAGTTCACCAAGGCTGATAGCTCCAATGGAACTATGCAGCCTCGATATTTGCTACGGCAGTCTTGCCGCTGCGGCGGTCGATCTCAGTGTCAAACTTTACGCTTTGACCTTCGACGAGATCTGTCATCCCGGCGCGTTCAAGAGCAGTCGCATGGACGAAAACATCATTGCTTCCGTCGGTGGGCTGAATGAAGCCATAGCCTCGACTTGCGTTATAGAATTTTACTATTCCCGGTGTCATCGGGGTCCTTTCATTAGTCTACGTATGGTCGTGCTCCCCGTCGTGCAGGCGCACGGCTTGGAGGTGTGAAGTCGATGTTTGGGAGGGTCTGAACGCGCGCCCGGGCGCAACGGCCAAATAGTCCGGCCAAAAGTCGATAACAAGAAGTAGGCTCCTTCGGCCGGAAATACAAGGACTAATCGCGATGTTAGTTATGAGTGAAGGCCACTTTGGGTCATTAGCCTTCATCATGGCTTGGCTGGTTCACGTCGGCTATGCGCCTCCAAGCCGACGTGCAGCGTCTCACTTTGGAGATCTGAGAACGGCCAGAAGCCGACGTGAAACGCGCACTTAGAGGAGCCGGCTGGCTGCCTATGAGCAGCTATTCGAGTTCTCTCTGCTGTCGGGAATTTGAGCGTCTGCTTCTGATGTGCTAACGCTCTTGAAGCAAGCGCACAATTGAGAGGTCCGACGCCCCCGTCATCAACTGACGGTGGCCACGGTGCTATTTGCTTTTTAGCAAACGCGTCGCCGTCGCGATTTTGTGCTCTGCACGAGATAAGTTTCTAGGTTCGGAACTGAAGAGGGCTCGATGACGCATGACGGCATTTTCGACGAAGTAAACGATGCCAAAGTCGACATGGCTCACCTATACGATCAAGCCGATCCACGAGCCTATTGCCGAGAGCTAAAGAAGTTTGACTACAAAATACCGAGTGTCGCCAAACCGGTTTTCAAGAAGCTAATCTCCTGCATGAGAAGATACCGGAAGGGCACCATCTGTCTCTTGGACCTCGGTTGCTCATACGGTGTCAATGCGGCTCTCCTTAAGCACGATCTATCGATAACGGATCTTTACGACCATTGGGGCCAGCAGAGGCTGGTAAGTGCCACACCAACGGAAATTATGGACTACGACCAGCGCTTCTTCGGCCATTTGAGTAAAGCCAGTGACATCGAGGTCATAGGGCTCGATGTCGCTGACAAAGCTGTATCATTCGCGGAGGAAGTCGGCTTGCTCGACGACGCCCTCTCAATCAACCTCGAGAATGAAACGTTGACGGATGCTGCGAAGGCTAAACTGAGGACGGTCGACCTGGTCATGTCGACAGGTTGCGTGGGATATATCACCGAGACGAGCTTCGACAAGTTGCTGTCTGCGTTCCGGGGCCAGAAACCATGGATCGCGAATTTCGTACTGCGCGTCTTTCCTTTCGATGTCATCGAGAAAACGCTGAAACAATACGGCTACGTAACTGAGAAACTCGACGGTAAGACGTTCGTTCAACGCAAATGCGGCACCAACGAAGAACGCAGCCAGATGTTGGGCAAGCTCCGCCAGCGTAGGATTGAGCCCATGGAGAAGGAGATCGACGGCTATCTTCTCGCTGAATTCTATATCTCGCGTCCAAAATCGGATGCGCTGATGGATCCGCTAAGCGGGCTACTAACGGCGCGAGAAATGCAGGATGCCTAGGTTCGCCTTAGAGCGAAGGCAAGCCTGCACGAAGGAGCCCCGATGTCCGCTTTGAGTCATTAGCCGACATCAGACCGCTACTCAGAGACGTCCGGTTTGCAGCCGTAAGCAGACACCCTAATCCGCGGAATTGATGTCAGTTATGTGCCACTAGCGAACATTTGGACGGGCTCTTCTTAGCGTTTCCGATGGAAGCTCGCCGAACGCGCGCCGGTAGTCTGCGGCGAACTGCCCGGTGTGCCAGAATCCGAACTGAGCCGCGATGTCGCCAACTGTGGCTACTTCTGCATCGATACGTTTTAGCATGGCGCTGACAGCCGCGAGCCGTCGTGCCTTGATGAAGGCTGCGGGTGTGAGCCCGAACCGATCGTGGAAGGCATATTGGAGGGTTCGCTCGCTGACGCCAGCGTAGGCCCTCAATTGGTCCGTACTCAATTCTGCAAGGGGTTTGGAGTCCATCAATTCGAGGCTCATACGGATCGCACGGCTTCGTGCGCGAGGGTTGGGACGCGAGCGCAGTCCAGGTCGCGAATGTGAGAGCCAGCCGGGCAGCAGCGCGATCAGGAGTGCGGTGACGTCTTCCCGCCGGGCCACAAATCCTTCATCACGCCATAACCGCAGCCGCGCCCGGAGCGGATTGAGTACAGTCTCCGATGAACGGAACACTTCCGCCCGTCTATCAGATCCTGGCAACTCCAGCTCTAGTAACCCGGCGACATGATCGAGAGCCCCCTCGCTGACCGAGATTGTATGAATATCGAAGTCCGAACCGGAGATGCTGCTGAGCTCGCTGCCAATCGGAAACGCCAGCACTGTGTCTGCGTTGACGTCGTGGCCGCGCCACCAAAGCCCGCGCACACCGGGCTCCTGGATCACGAAGGTGACTACGCCAGGCGGGGGAGCTCCTGCCTGCTGTAGAGGCGTACGAAAGCGAGCATGCCCGAACAAAGCGCCGGCAGCCTCCGACTGGACAACGCGCCCAACATCGAAAATGCCACGCCCGGTCGAGAGTGGCTGGAAGTCGAGATTCCACGCGCGCACGCTCTCACACATCGACTCCACATTGTCGAAAGTTGCATCGAGAGTGCGCACAAGCAGTACTTCTCCTGGGGGCTAGAACTGGGAAACTTTTGCGGTTTTTTGATCACGCTGCAACCCGTGTCTCGGCTAAGCCATTGGCACAGTATTCTCGAGGGCCGCGATGGTCCGAAACCAGTGTTGGAGGCTCCACGATGAGGCAGTCAACTCGAAGCTTTATCACCCTCGCCGCTGGCATAGCTGCAGCGGCAATACTCAGCGCGCCAGCATCATCGCAGGCCGAGAGCAAGATAATCCACGACGCCGAGCATTATGTTCTTGAAGCGCAGCATGGGAAGCGCTGGGCGAAAGAAGATGCCGAGCTTGAGCAGAAGCTGGATGCGCTCGAAGCCAAACACGGGACCAAGCCAAACATTATCCACATCATGTGGGACGACACAGCAGTCGGAGAGGTTGGGATTCCAGAAATTCAGTCCGTTCGCGGGTTTGAAACGCCCAACATGAACCAGATGGCTGACCAAGGTATCAACTTCATGCGGATGTATACGGAACCGGCCTGCACGCCGACCCGGGCAGCCCTTCAAACAGGCCGTTACGCTGTCCGCAGCGGCATGCACACCGTGTCATTTCCAGTCGAGTATTCTGGGATGGACGCGGAGGAAGTCACAATCGCCGAAGTGCTGTCAGATGCTGGCTACAACACTGCCTTCTTTGGCAAGTGGCACCTTGGCGATACCGAATTTTCATACGCCCACAATCAGGGCTACGACGAAGCGTTTTTTACGCCGTACAACCAGGTCCCCTCGATGTGGATACCGCAAGCTGAGGCGGCGAACATCATCACCGGTCTGTATCCTGATCTATACGGCGAAGACAAATATGACATCGACATGTCCTGGCAGCCCTTGGGTCAAGTCTGGGCGCTTGAGGGAACGAAAGGTGGGGAAACCAAGGAGTGGGGCCCGCCACCGAATATCGAGAATTATTGGGACATTGAAACCGAAGCACAGCGTCGCACGCTACAGTTTATCGACAAGAGTGTGGATGAAAAGAAGCCTTTCTTTATCGCTTACCAACCGATAGCCGCCGCCTTTTTCCCGGACCCGAGAGATCCGAAGAAAATCACTGCGAACAAGAACATGATTCAAGAGGCGCTGGTTAAGATCGACCTCTTCGTCGGAGAGCTGTTCGATCATCTTGAAGCCAAGGGGATCGCTGAGAATACGTTAGTTATGGTGATGGCCGACAACGGGCCATTCATTCACTTTGGCCCGCGTGGCATGGTCGAGACGCTGTATAGGGGTGGCAAAGGCGACTTTACGGAAGGGGGAGTACGTGTTCCCGCAATTGCCAAATGGAAGGGTGTTATCGAGCCGGACCAAATTGTGGGTGATATTCTGCATGTGAGTGATCTCTTCACGACCTTTGCCCGTCTGGGCGGCGCAATGGACGGCATTCCGACTGATCGGGTAATCGATGGCGTGGACCAAACGTCGTTGTTCCTGAATGGCGACGGTTTCAGCCGTCGCGATTACGTGATGATCTATCAGGGGCCGAACCTGGCAGCGGGCATTAAAGGACGCTTTAAGCGCGATTGGAAGAACGCTACGCCGGGTCTGTCCAAGAACGAGTTCTACGATCTCTACACGGATCCACGCGAAAAGACCGGAGAGATGATTGAGCAATTCCACATCAAGTCGATGTTCAATCGTCAGCGTGCTCGTCATGAGCTATGGATGGAGAAGTACCCCAACCGTCCAGACGCAACACCTGGTCCCGCGCTAACCGGAATCGCGAACGAACGCCCAGAAACCCGGCAGCTCTATACTGCTCCAGTGGACGCAAAAAAACTGCCCTTCACACCACAGGAGTTGGGCAACTACCCCTTGCCATTTTCCGAAAGCGACATGTGAGCGAGTGAGAAAACTGCCGAAAGTCTTCCGACAGCAGACTTTGAGGAACTAGGCGAGCTATTGTTCGGCCCAAACATTGGTCCACTCGTGAGGAATGATGCGAGGCACAACCAGGCGGGAAATATTGAAGGGAGCGGTTTCACTTGCTGCCGTTTCTCACTTCTATCGTTCCACCGATGTCCTCGCAGCCAGCGAGCAAGAGTCGCTGCCGATCACCGTGTCCGCCTACACCGCCGACCGGACCGCAGCGCTTGCAGACGGTCGCGTTGGGATCGAAGGCTGCACCGTTACCTTCAGAGAGGACGCTATCGGCGACATGAACACACATGTGTTCAGCGGGGACGGTACACGTCAAGTCACCGAGATCGGGCTTCATCCCTTTATGCTCGCCTATGCGAACGACGACTTCCGCGACTACACGCTGCTACCCATTTTTCTGCTGCGTCAGTTCCGGCACAAAAGCATCTTCATCCGGACCGACCGGGGGATTGAACGCCCCGAAGACTTGCGCGGGCGGCGCATCGGTACGCCAGGTTACTCGTCTACGTCCTTGACTTGGATCAGAGGCATTCTTGAGGACGAGTACGGTCTAAAACCCACCGAGATTGAATGGGTTGTCTCCGCAGCCGACTCGTCCGCTGAGGCCGCGGGCAAGGTTTCAGCACAAGAAAATCGCTTCCCAGACGGCGTGAGCATCAGCACTGGGCCCAAGGGCCTGGACGACAGCGACCTTCTGGAGGAAGGACTTGTAGATGCACTGTTCCACGCCGCGGAGCCACGCTGCTACAGCGAGGGGAACCCAGATGTCGGACGGCTCTTCCCGGACCATCGGAAAGTCGAACGGGACTATTTCAAGCGCACCGGCATCT
>JARFRF010000111.1 GCA_029287395.1 Methyloceanibacter sp.
CGCCGCTCGGCTTGCAGAAGACGCCGGGCTTAAGGTTGTGATGAATAGGTGTCCGAAGATCGAGTACGGTCGCCTGTCAGGTGAAATTGGCTGGGCGGGCGTGAACTCCAGAACGCTATCGAGCCGGCGCCCTGTCCTATCGGCTATTGGCGGTCAACAGCGATCGCTGCGGCGCAATACGTAGCGGCCAACTCCACCGAACGCGCAGATGCTCAAAACAGGAGACGAGCAGCACTCGATCCCCTAAGGTCGCCGTGCTTTTTAGTCCACACGGATGGATAACGGCTCAAGGGAGGAAGAGAATGTCGGAAGAGCGTACGCCCGGGTTCAGCACACTCGCAATTCATGCCGGTGCACAGCCGGACGCAGCGACGGGTTCACGCGTGACGCCAATCTACCAGACCACGTCCTATGTCTTTGACGATGCGGACCATGCGGCGTCGCTGTTCAATCTCGAGGCCTTTGGCAACATCTACTCACGGATCATGAATCCGACGCAGGCAGTTCTTGAAGAACGGATGGCCGCCCTCGAAGGAGGAACTGCAGCCCTTGCCGTTGCGTCCGGTCACGCGGCCCAAGCGATCGTGTTCCACACATTGATGGAGCCTGGCGCCGAGGTCATCGCTGCGCGCCAACTCTAGGGTGGGTCACTCAATCAGTTCGGCGAAGCCTTCATGAAATTCGACTGGCATGTCAAGTGGGCGGACACAACCGACGCCGAAACCTTCCGTGCTGCAGTCACGCCGAAGACGCGCGCGATATTCGTCGAGTCGATCGCGAACCCAGGCGGAATCGTCACGGATCTCGAGGCTGTCTCAGCTGTTGCTAAGGAGGCTGGCGTTCCGCTGATCGTCGATAATACGTTGGCCACGCCCTACCTCATCCAACCCAAGCAATTCGGTGCCGACATCGTCGTACACTCGCTTACGAAGTTTCTCGGCGGACATGGCAACTCAGTGGGTGGCGTTATCGTCGACTGCGGCACATTCGACTGGATGTCAACTGACCGATACCCCTCTCTTTCCGAACCTTGCGCCAGCTACCATGGCATGAAACTCGGCGAGACATTCGGCAATTTCGCTTTCGCCATCGCGTGCCGGGTTCTCGGCCTTCGCGATCTTGGGCCTGCAATCGCACCGATGAATGCATTTCTTATCCTGAACGGAATTGAGACCCTGCCCTTACGCATGCAGCGGCATTGCGACAACGCCATGCGCGTTGCCGTGTGGCTCTCGCGACACGAAAAGGTGGCCTGGGTGAACTACGCGGGCCATCCGGGCAACGCGTTCTACGCACTCGCCCAACGTTACGCGCCAAAAGGCGCAGGAGCAGTCTTCACGTTCGGGCTCGAAGGAGGCTACGAAGCTGGCATTTCGCTCGTGGAAAAGCTGAAACTCTTCAGCCATCTTGCCAATATTGGCGACACACGTAGCCTCGTCATTCATCCGGCCTCGACGACCCACCGTCAGCTTGCTGACGATGCGCGCGAACGGGCTGGCGCGGGAGCGGATGTCGTTCGGCTATCGATCGGGCTTGAAGATGTCGACGACATCATTGCCGACCTCGATCAGGCTCTCGCTGCGGTGTGATCCCGACTGACGGCGTCGACTTCTACGCAACGCCAAAAATGGTAGAGCGCCGACGCAAACACCGCGACGGCACCAGCCTGGTGTGCGAGCCCCAGCTCGATCGGTACGAAAGCGAGCAAGGTCCAGATACCAAGTGCGACCTGCAACAAAGAGAGGATGGCGACTGCCCAGGCACTTGCCCGCAGATAGGCTGCCTCTGGCTTACAAGCTAGCCACACAGCCTGCACAACAGCGGCAAGAACTACAGCGTAGCCAAGCATGCGGTGGTTGAACTGCACTGTAAGCGGGTTCTCAAAGAGGTTGACGTACCACGGTTGCAAGACACCGAGCCCTGTAGGGATGACCGACTCGTTCATCAGCGGCCAAGTATTGAAGCCCATGCCTCCGTCGATCCCGGCGACAAAAGCACCAGCCATGAGTTGAAGAAATACGAGCAAGAGGACGAGGCCGGCCACAAGCGAGGGTCCCGTAGCCCCAGCGCGAGCTTTCTCAGTCCATCCAAGGCCGAGGATTAGCCAAAGCGTGTAACCGAGAATAACAATGGCTAAGCCAAAATGCGCCGCCAACCGGTACTGACTGACGTCGATACGGTCCACCAGACCGCTCTTGACCATGTACCACCCCAGCACGCCTTGCAAACCGCCCAACACGAAGAGTCCGATGAGGCGCGGCAGCAAGGCGCGCGGGATATAGCCTGCCAACCAGAAGGCAACAAAGGGCACGAAGAACATAAGGCCGATGAAACGACCCAGGAAGCGATGCGCCCACTCCCACCAATAAATCGTCTTGAAGCCCGCCAGGTCCATTCCTCGGTTAACCTGGGTGTACTCGGGAATCTGCTTGTAGGCGTCAAACGCCGCTTGCCAATCCGCGTTAGACAAAGGCGGAATGATGCCCACGATGGGCTGCCATTCCGTAATGGAAAGGCCTGAGTCGGTCAGGCGCGTTGCGCCACCTACGAGGATCATCGCGACGACGAGAAGTGCAATCGCAGAAAGCCAGACGCGCAGGAGCCGGACATGCCGTGTGTGCGCATTTTCATCCCTCAAAGCGCCTGATAGGGATTGTGTCTCGGAAACACTCATGATGCGGTGATACCCGGCTCTTCGTAAGAACTCAACGGCGAGGCTCACGGCCTAAAAAGGGTCAGACAACATGAGCGGAAAATCGCGCAAACTCGTTGGCACTATCGTGCTGCTATTCTCTCTGGCGATTTATATCGTGATTGTTGGAGCAATTGGCGCAGGCCGTATTACCGAAGCGCACTGGTTCTTTCAGTTCATCTACTTTCTCGTTGCGGGGCTTCTTTGGGTCGCGCCAGCAGCGGTCCTTATTCGATGGATGGCTCGCCCCGACTGACGGCGCATTTCCACGCCGTTACGCCTTAGCATTCTTCACCCGTTGGAGTCCCTTCCTATCGCAAAGGGCGTGCCCCGCTGCGTATGGGCCAGATCCCAGCAATCACCAATCAGAGACACGTGAGGTGAAGCGGTCAAGTGATCTTTATGCGCCGGGTATCGCACGCATGTTTAGCCAGCGCGTCTACTGCCAAAAAGCGAGAAGCGATGCCGCTTTCTCGCAACTGGGTCGCCATGGAGAACGATTGGACAGCCCAGATGCTGAACAATTGACAGCGCCTCTTCTGCATCTTCCGGCGCCGTATTTGGCGGAAGCACAGCGACAGCGACGGGAAGCTCGAACTTCAACGCGGGCATAAGATTCTCGATGCTATCCATATCGGCGTGCAAAACGACGCAATCGTATGTCTGCGTGAGCGCCTCGAAGATGCGCATAAACTTGTCCGGTGCGTCGATGCCAGCATTCAAGTTTGGATCGCCAGCGGGAATGACCTGAAGCGTCGTTCCTTCGTCGAGTTTTATGACGTCGGCAAAATCAACGACGCCGTCCGCAAGTTCTGAGAATCCGGGCACGCGAGGCATGCTCAACTGCCCCGACACTACGGCACTACCCTTGGCCAGATCGACCAACGCGACCTGCGCATTGCGGCCGGCAAGGTCGCGCGCAATTCCAATCGCTGTCTGCGCAGACTGAGCCTGTGACGATAAACCCGCAACAAGAGCGGTACGGGGGGCTCCTCCCGTGGAAATTTCCAGAGTGGTGTCGATCAAATCGTCAAGCGACGTGATTGCGGGACCAAGGTCTTCAACGCTCACGCTTGGTTCGAGGGGCTGCTGAGGGTGGTCGTCCATAGAAGACCATGGAATTCGCTGGGTGAGATAGTGTCTTAGATCGTTGGGCTGGAGCGGTCTCTCCTCTCGATCGCGCTCTAGTTGGCGTGGACCGCTGGAGCGTCGCCTAGGCGCATTCGCTACACTCGGCACCTCGCTCTGCCGAATTGCGTCTTGTCGAAAGCGCCTCATCAGATCCCTCGAGAATGCGGATGGCGCGTCTTCTGTCGTCGCATTGGTCATTGGAACCTCGTAAGAACCATTCTCTGCCTCGCCATTCATGGGCGATCCGCCCCGAGGACTTGGTTTGCCGGCTGCAGCGGCGGCTTCGGCGTCCGCAGCGGTCCGTGCGACTACGGTGCTTGATGGCGCTGCCAGCGCCGCAAGGACGCCTTTACTCTTTGTCGTAGGCTGCTTCCGCGACGCGCCCCTGATTTTCATCGCCGGATTGAACTGCACCCCTGTCTTCGCGGCGGTTCTCTTGTTCGCGGAGGCTTTACGCAAAGGCGGAGCTGTATCTGGTGAAAGGTGATCCTTGTTCGCACGGGCCTGCCGCAACGATCTCGGGCCATTAGGTGATGCGCTGGGGCGATCCTTGACGGCAAGCCAGGATGGGGGCTTAGCAGTGTCTGCCGTGCGCCTTGCAGAGTCCTGTGCCTTTTTCGGCCGCGTGCCATCGCGTGCTTTGCCCGCGGCGGATCGCCTCTGATCTCGCATGAGTTCAACCGCTGGCCTCGATGCGGCTGCGCCACCGGCCGGCACATTCTGCAAGGATTGCTGTCGCCGTTTCCGCCTACCGGCCTCAAGCATCGCTTTTGCAAGTACGCCGGCGATCATCAAAAGAGCCGTTGCCGCCGCCACCAACAGTGCAACAGGACCACGGCGGGGATAGTTTGGCAGAACCGAAGCATGGGCGCGTGAAACGATTGCCGCTTGTGACGACACAGCGCTTACATCGTCACCCGAGGACGCGTCGCGCGCTCGCGCCAAATACGAGTTCAGGAGATCGCGATTGGCTTTCGCCTCCCGCTCTAGGGCTTGAAGCTTTGCCTGCGCGCTCGACTGCCCCGCCGTGAGGGTCTTCGCGTCATTGAGGCTTGCCCGCAACGATGCTTCTCGCGCCGCGGCGATCTGCGCCTGGTTCTCTAAGCTCTTGACCACCTTCTGCGCTTCTACTCGGATCTGAGCGCGCATATCGGCCAGCTCGGATTTCAGCTGCTTCATGCGCGGGTGAGCTGGCAACAATACCGCGGACTGTTCGGTGAGTTCGCGCTGCACTGACGCGCGCTGTTCAATCGGGTTGATAACGGCCTGCCAGTTCAGCGCTTCGAGCGTGGCATCGATATCGCCGCCTTGCGCCAGCATTTTTTCGGTGAGTTCCGCGCGCGTCTGCGCCTCGGACTTTTGTGCCTCAGCCAAGATAAGTTCGCTGTTGAGCTCTGAGAGCTGCTGTGCATTTAGCGCTGCATTGGTGCTAGGCTCAGAAAGAGCCTTAGAGGCCTTGAACGACTCCAGTGCCGCCTCGGAGTCGGCGGTCGCTTTGCGAAGTGCGTCAATCTGCGCATCCACCCAAGTCTCCCCCGCCTTTGTCTCCTCGATCTTGGCGTCGCGCTGCCAGGCGACGTAGCCGTTTGCCAACTTGTTGGCAATGTCAGCAGCAAGCTGCGGGTCGCCCGATTGATATTCGATCGCAACCACCGAAGTGTTTGACAATTGGCGCACATCAAGATGACGCGCCACCGTGTTTGCGGCCCGTTCCTGCGGTGACCCTTCTCTGGTGTAGCTAAGACCGAGAGCATCAAGTAACTCGTCGATCGGCGTTGCATCGGCATCGCGCAGAAAGGCTTCGTCCCTGAACAGGCCAAGATCGTTCACGACCCTCAAAATGTGATCGCGGGATTTCAGGAACTGCACTTGGCTGCGCACCGCCTGTGCATCAAGCTCGGCTTGGTAGCCCGCGCTACCCTGTTCATTGGTTGGACGCGTGAATGCTGTTGCCTCTTTCTGCACACCGATGCGCGCCTCGGACGTATAAAACGGTCGCATCGTGGACAGCGCAACGAACGTTATCGCTCCAGCAAGGAACGACACCGCTACGACTCGCCACTTGGCCCGCCACAGCACGGCGCCAGGACTCCGGCGTTCGATGTCATCTGCCGGTGGGCCGCTTGAGGGCTTCGTCACGTTTCCAGACTCATTTTGCGGATCAGCATATCACCAGCAATAGGCCCCGATTGCCGTAATCAAAGGCTTAAGCGTCGCTTCGAATTAGAACGGCCATAGGGCGAACGCTATAAGGACGGCAGGTTCAGAACGGCACATTAGCTTAACCTTTGTTAACCCCGTGAGGTCTAGGATTCGGGCGTACCATGTCCTGGAGCCACTAAATGAGCTGGTGCCGTATCACGGTCAGCGCCAAGCCCTCGCGCTCGTGCTCTCGTTGCGTGTAAGTGGCCTTGCTGGTTGTACGGGTGCCGCTATTCCAAGACTGACGTCCCCGGACCTGGCGCTGTCCACATCCCTGCTGGGATCCCGCAAGACCTTTCCGGCAGGCGCAGGACACGCATCGCCAGGGTTGCCGGTGGCGCGCACCACCGCCTACACGCTCGACTCAGGAGATCGCGTCCGCATTCTCGTCTTTGGACAGCAAAACCTTTCGAACGTTTATAACGTCAGCGCCGCTGGAACGGTCGCCGTTCCCCAGATCGGCCAGGTCCGAGCCCGCGGGCTTACCAGCGCTGAACTCGCGCGCCGGGTCGCCGCCAAACTCGGCAGAGAATTGATAAAAGACCCGCAGGTGACTGTGGAAGTCGTTGCTTACAGACCGTTTTACATCCTTGGACAGGTTGGGCGTCCAGGACAATATCCTTACGTCCAAGGTCTTACCGTGGAAAATGCCGTGCCAATTGCCGAGGGATATAAACCCCTCGCAAAAAAACGCCTTGTACAGCTCTCTCGGAAATTCGACGGCGTCGTATCAACCCTCAAGGTCCCTACGGATTATCCAGTTCAACCCGGCGACACTATTTACGTGCTCCGACGCCTGTTCTAATGCTCAGCACCAGGAGAACACACCCCTTTTCTAGATTCCGGTCACCGTGAGCCTGAACTTCCGAATACTGCATTGCATGCGCGCGCCTGTGGGCGGTCTCTTTCGCCACGTTCATGACCTTGCGCTCGGTCAAGCGGAGCTTGGTGCCGATGTTGGGATCGTCTGCGACTCAACTGCCGGTGGGCCCGAGAGCGACGTTGCACTACATAGGCTTCAAGACTGTTGCAAGCTGGGCGTCACACGTATTCCGATGGCGCCCAAGCCTCACGTCAGTGATTGGTCTGTTTATCGGCGCATTGCGAAACTTGGTCGCAGTATGGAGATCGACGTTCTACATGGCCATGGAACAAAGGGCGGCGCCTATGCACGCTTGGCCGGAAAGAAACTCCGAAAGAAGAAGACGAAGGTTGTCTATACGCCCCACGGCGGCTTGGTCCATTATTCACCATCATCAGTTTCTGGGAAGCTTCACTTTTGGTGGGAGCGCAGACTCGCTCCCCTGACCCACGGACTGATTTTCGAGAGCATGTTCGCCGGCAACCGTTATGCCGAACTCGTTGGCCGTCCAACCTGCCCTGCCCGGGTGATCTATAACGGGCTGCAGCGACATGAGTTCTATGAGTCTCTCTTGGCCGACGACGCGGTCGATTTCGTTTACGTGGGGGAGTTGCGGAAGGCAAAAGGTGTAGATGTGTTCCTGCGAGCGCTCGCGCAGCAGCAATCGGCCTCTCCTGCGCGCGCCATCATCGTGGGTTCCGGCCCAGACGAAAAACACCTGAAACGGCTCGCCCGGCGGTTGGGATTGGCCGACAAGGTGGCTTTCGCTGGGTCGCAACCCGCTCGCACCGCGTTTGTGCGAGCTCGATGTGTGGTTATCCCCGCCCGCGAAGAATCTCTGCCCTACATCGTCATAGAGGCGGCGGCGGCTCAGATGCCGATTATTGCCACGAGTGCCGGAGGCATCCCTGAAATCACGGGGGATATTTCCATACCGCTTGTGCCGCCGGGGGATGTGGATGCGCTTGCCACTCAGCTGCAAGCTTTTCTTGCAGACTCCGGGCCGTACTTGCGGCATGCAGTGGAACTTCAGCAGCACGTTGCGGACGTCTTTTCCACAGTCATGATGACCCGGGAAGTCGTTGATTTCTATATAACTGATGTGGGCGCCGGCGCGCACAGAGCACCCCCTGCAGACGTCTAAATCCGGTTGCCTTCCGGTCGGCCTCCAGCAACACGCCCCTTCAGCTTACGGCTCGCCCATACCGGCAACGGTGGCGATGAACGTTGGGCAAAAGAAAGCCCCGGACGGGGGGCTGCCGGGGCTTTCAGAATGGTTCCTGTTTGGGGGGAACCTGGGCGGAGGAGGGAAACTCCGCCTACAATCACTCTAGCACTGTTTGCGACTCGCAGAAAATGACAAAATTGTGTTCCAGGTGAAATTTGATAGGCCCACCTGGGAGTCACTCTCCTGCAACAGTCGGCGGCCTTTTTGGGCAAACAAGGCTGCTGCCCGATATTCGCCCAGATTGGAGCCGTAAATTGGTGCATTACCTGTTGACGCGGGGGCACGAGGGAAACGGAGGGAGCCTTGCCACATGGCGGGGCTTCTTCTGGTTTTTGGTCCCTACCCTTCATCTTCACATAAGTCTGTGTCGAGAAATGCCTCACCGCTGCGGTGGTGGCTGCACGCTTGCACGCGCTGTACAACCGCGGGGTCAGGTTCGCCTCTTGAACAGCCCAAGTCACTATCCCAAGTCCGGAGCGGAACACGTCCTTCGAGAAGCGCTGGCTTGCGTCCCCGCTCCCAGGATGGCGCGCATAACAATCACTGCGCGGCCGCACGGCACACAGGAGACTCCTCGTTAAATGAAGAAAGAGCTCAACCGCCGCGAGGTTTTGGCCGGAACCACCGCGCTGATCGGTTCCGCAAGCGCCGGCGCCACCCATGCACAGACGAACGCCGCCGACCTTGTGCTGCTCAACGGCAGAATAACCACCATGGACCCGGCACACCCGGAAACGACTGCGCTGGCTGCACGCGACGGCGTGTTTGTGGCCGTAGGTTCGGACGACGAGATGCGCGACCTGATCGGCCCGTTCACTCAAGTGATCGATGCCCGTGGACAGCGCGTCATCCCAGGCCTTAACGACAGCCACACTCATGCGATCCGCGGTGCCGTAAACTATAACCTCGAGGTGCGCTGGTACGGTGTCGACTGCCTTGAGGAGGCGCTTCACCTGCTCCGTGAACAGGCTGAGCGAACGCCGACTGGCCAGTTCATTCGCGTCCGCGTCGCCGGGGGATTCTCCGAGTTCCAGTTCAAGGAAAAGCGTCTGCCGACGGTTGCGGAACTGGATGTGGTGTCGCCGGATCACCCGGTGCTCATCCACCATCTCTACAAACTGACACTGCTGAATACGAAGGCCGTGGAATGGTACGGTTATGACAAGCCCGGCCATCCAGAGTACCCAGGCGGGATCATCGAGAAGGACGCGGGCGGTAACGCAACCGGGAGGTTGCTCGCTGCACCTTCGGGTCTGCTTATGTACAAGACGTTAGCGGCGGCGCCGAAGCTTGCGATCCGTGATCAGATCAATTCGTCGCTTCAATATTTCGATGTTCTGAATGAGCTTGGGATTACCTCGGTCTCGGATGCGGGCGGTGGCGGCATGGCGTTTCCGGACGCCGACCCCTACAAGGTCATCCGATGGCTACATGAGCACGGCCTTCTGACTACGCGGATCGGCTATCACTCGTTCCCACAACAAAAGGGCAAGGAGCTATCCGACTACCAGACTTGGACGGCGGAGATTCGCGCTGGCGCCGGGGACGACATGCTCAAGTTCGTTGGCGCGGGTGAAAACCTGTCATGGGCTTCCTACGATTTTGAGATCTTTGGCGAAGCGCGCCCAGATATTGACGATGGCGCGGAGGACTACCAGCGCCAGATCATGACAGTGCTCGGCGAAGCCCGCTGGCCGTTCCGCCAGCACATTACCTACGATGAAACTGGTGACCGTCTGCTCCCGGTATACGAGGACGTTGCCAACGGTGCAGGGCTGACGCCGGGCTGGTTTGTCGACCATATCGAGACGTTCAGCCAGAAGAACTTGGAACGCATTGCAGCGCTGGGCGGCGGCATTGCATTACAGAATCGCATTCAATTTCAAGCGGAAGACTTTGTAGTCAACTACGGCACCGAAGCGCTGAAAAAGACTCCAAATTTCCGGGCGATGCTGGACTTAGGCGTTCCCGTTGGCGGTGGCACCGATGCGACACGAGTGACCTCTTTCAATCCTTGGTACTCAATCCAATGGATGACGACCGGCCTCTCTCGCGGGGGAATGCGGATGTATGACGATGCCAACCTCTTGACGCGGGAGGAGGCATTGCGTCTCTGGACCATCGGATCGGCCTGGTTTACTGGCGATGCTGGCAAGAAGGGCGCGATTACGCCTGGCCAGTTCGCCGACTTTGCTGTGCTCGACCGTGACTATTTCTCGGTAACCGATGCTGAGATCGCCAGTCTCAAATCCGAGCTGACTGTCGTTGGCGACCAGGTTGTCTATGGCGCAGGAATCTTTGCGCGCGACGATCTCAAGCACATCCCAGAGGTCAGCCCTGATTGGTCTCCCGTGATCCTTCAGCGGGGCTGAGCCGCCAGAAACCATCTGCTATCTGACGATGGGGCGACGCGTACCGGCACGTTGTGCCGCTACATGTTGGCGAACAGGGTAAACCGCACTAAGCTGCTGGGGCTTCCGATGAGGTAGAGCCATGAGCATCTCCCGGCATTGCTTGCTCTTTGCGTTCGCATTTGGGGTCTACTTACACAGTGGCGGCAGTAGTTACGCGTCTTGTGATCCCTCCGATCTAGACTGCTTGTTGGGCGAGTTAAAGGGCAAACGCCCGCCTTCAGCTACCATGGGACACCGCGGCCCAGCAGCGGCGCCGCCTTCAGCACCGGCTCCAGCAGCAGCTCCGCCAATGCGTGCTCCAACAGCAGCTCCGCCAATGCGTGTGCCAGCAGCAAGGAGCACCCAATCAGCAAGTGTTCCTCTACCGGCCATTCAAGCGGCAACGAGTGCCTTTGTCGGCCCGCATATGTATCCGCCACGCAATTACGGTGCCTACGGAATTGTTGCGTTCCCGTCTTTGCCTACACCGGGTACGGCAGCTCGCTACATAAAAGTCTGTGAAGCCTATGTCGCGACGCTTCCACCAGCATCGACCACTGAGATTCCCGAGGATCGGCAAATGGTGACGGTATGGCCGGTTACCGATCCCAATCTTGCACGTACGCTCTCAGAGTTGACTCATGCTGGTGATCGCATCGAAGGGGTGCAAGCAAGCGGTTGAAAGCTATGGCTTCCAGACTGCCTTAACTGCGCTACGGCATTCGACTGGACCATTGGCAGGAAGAGGACCGTTCTTGTTGGCGTGGTCACCCGCAAGCGCCAAAGGCAGAAAGGATGTGCTCGTCCTCGTGGCCAACCTTTCGGACGCAGGGACTGATGAAGAACTACTGCTGCGATTTCAGCAGTGGCGCAACGACATCGAGGGGAACCCCGACATCTTCAAGGATCAGTGGACTGTGCAACGGCTCACCACAGCCATTCGGCATTGGGCAGATGGCTGGGGCAAGCTCATATTTGCGTCGGGTGGGGGCTAGAGCGACACACGATGGAAGGCATACTTAGGATACTTCTTGAGCAAGTTCCTGCATTGCTCTGTGCCGTAGTGGTGGTCAGCATTGTTGGGCCAACGACACGCGGCGGCGCAATCGTACTAGGTTTGGTTACCTTTGCTGTTGCAGTGCTGCTTACGCAGATGGTGCGAGCGATCTGGAAGGCCGCTTTCCGGAAAAATACGCCGCCCTCTGAACCCGGTGCTTAGCGGGCGTTGCAGGCTTTAGAGATTTGCTGGCCGAACGACCGTAATAATGACCACCCCCCAGACAATGAAGGAGTGGCCCTGCCCTCCGAGCCTGACAAGTGAGCCCAATCCGCCTAACGACTGATAAGCCAAAAGATCAGGCTCAATACGGCGCTAACCAGCAGCGAAGTGCCGAGAGGCAAATAGTACGTGAAGTTCTCTCGTTCGATAACAATATCGCCCGGCAGTCGGCCAAGTCCCAGTTTGGCGATGAAAGGCCAAAGTAGCCCTGCGGCAACTAAGACCAGACCAAAGATGATGAGCGTTCGGGACATGGTTTTTGGTACCCCGGCAGGCCGGGCGGGACGCCTCGCGCCCTCTTATCCCTCAAAGGCTATTCGTACTCTTGGAACGCTTTGTCGAGTTTCTTTTTCAATTCTAAACAAGGTTGTTGTAGGTTTCTTATCCCCGGCCCGAGACTTTCGATTGCCGCTTGGTCGTCTCCGTTCAATATCTTCAAATTCGACGCATGAGTGGCAGTAATGAAGTCCGCTTTTGATTTGTCGAATTTTTCCGCTGCCGCAAAGAAATAGTCGGATAAGTCTTTTAGAAACTTCTCTGGACGCCCCACTTTTTCCGAAATGGCATAAGTTAGCTTATAGTGAACACTGCAATTGGCGGCCATCTGTGCCACCGTCTGTCTACTCGGTTCTAGCGTTTCAGCGTTTGCTTGTCCGCTGATGGTCAACGCCAAGGCGGCAAAGGTGATGGCGATGCGTTTCATAGGAAGCTCCTGAAATGAGAAGACACGTCGTGCCCCACGGCTCTCGGCTGTAATCCCCGCGCAGTTCTCGTTTGGTTTCGCTTATGGGGCGGCCAACTCATCGAAAAAATGGTCGGAGCGGGGAGATTTGAACTCCCGACCCCCGGTCCCCCAGACCGGTGCGCTAACCGGGCTGCGCTACGCTCCGACATTCCGGTTTTGGGCGAACTGCATATACCGGTTCGCCGCAAAGAAACAAGCGAAAGCAGGAGAATCCGTCGGAACTCCCCCTTCTCAGTCGCTGCGGTCTGCGTCCGCAAGGATCTGCCGGCATATGGCAATCTCTTCGATCACCGTCGAGAGAGAGTCGTCGACGGCCCCAAGGCCATCCGGAAGGGCGGTGCGGATGACGTTAGTCCCTGCTGCTGGGTCGTCTTGCGGCATCGCGTCGTCAGCGGCCGGCTGATCGCCGAGACTCTCGTAATCCATGACATAGCGCGGCCCCTGTTCGCGCAAGATTTTTTGAACACCGCGAATGGTGTAGCCATCACTGTAAAGCAAGAGTCTTATCCCGCGGAGGAGCGCGACGTCCTCTGGCCGATAGTACCTGCGACCGCCGCCCCGTTTCATGGGTTTGAGTTGGCTGAACTTGGCCTCCCAAAACCGCAGAACGTGTTTGGGGACGTCCAGTTCATCCGCCACTTCACTGATGGTACGAAAGGCTTCGGGTGCCTTCTCCAAAGCACTCCTCCTCGCGGACCGGTGACGCTAGTCCTGGGAGTTGCCCCCGGATAGCGACTCGTTGATCCGCTGCTTCATAATATTGCTGGCGCGGAAGACCAACACGCGCCGTGGCGTGATAGGAACCTCCTGCCCGGTCTTCGGGTTCCGGCCAATCCGCTCGCCCTTCTCGCGGATACCAAACGACCCAAACGAAGACAGCTTCACTTGGTCGCCGTTTTCCAAGCTCGACACAATTTCGCGGAGCACGAGCTCCACGATCTCTGCCGACTCATTTCGAGGTAGACCCACCTTTTTGAACACGGCTTCCGCTAGATCAGCCCGTGTCAATGTCTTCCCGCCCATCGTCTTACTGCTCCCCCAAAAGTCGCGGGTCGAACAGGGATGCTAGCCGAGCGGCTAACTACGGGTCAATCGCCCGTCGCATCAAATTCCTGATTTTGCGTCATAATATCGAAAGGTGTGGCTTTCGCAGCACTCACCAGCGAATGAGCAGCGCCCCCCAGGTAAAACCGCCGCCCATCGCCTCGAGCAGTACCAGGTCGCCCTCTTTGATCCGGCCATCCGAACGAGCCGCTACCAGAGCAAGTGGAATTGACGCAGCTGATGTATTCGCGTGCTTTTCAACGGTCATAACGAGCCGCTCGCGCTCCAAGCCAAGTCTTCTTGCCGCGCCGTCTAAGATACGCTTATTCGCCTGGTGTGGCACAAACCAGTCTATGTCTGCCGGTGTGTAGCCAGCTTTTTGCAGTGTTTCCAGGATTACGTCGCTAATCTTGGTAACCGCGTGTCTAAACACCTCGGGGCCATCCATGCGGAGATACCCTACTGTGCCTGTTGAGGATGGACCGCCATCTACGTAGAGCTTATCGCGATACCGGCCATCCGAACGTAGAGTTGTAGCTAGGACCCCTCTCTCCGTATGCGCACCGTTCGGTTTTTGTGCCTCCAAGACCAAAGCCCCAGCCCCATCGCCAAAAAGCACACATGTCGAGCGGTCTTCCCAGTCAAGGATGCGCGAGAACGCTTCGGAGCCGACGACCAATGCGCGATTGAACTGTCCGCTCTTCAGGTAGTTGTCAGCTGTCGAGAGCGCAAAAACAAAACCCGAGCACACGGCCTGCATGTCGAAGGCGGCCCCGTCCGTGATGCCTAGCTCCGCCTGGATAGTGACGGCCGTAGCAGGAAAAGTCTGATCGGGCGTAGAGGTGGCAAGAACGATCAAGTCGATATCGCTTGCATCCATTCTGGCGTCGACGAGCGCTCGTTTGGATGCCTCGATCGCCATGGAGGATGTCAGTTCGCCGTCAGCCACAATGCGGCGTTCGCGAATACCTGTCCTCGCCACAATCCACTCATCGGACGTGTCGACGGTCGCCATCAGATCTTTGTTGGTGACAATGCGCTCGGGCAGATAGCCGCCGACACCCATCACCACTGACCGCAAATTAGACAACTAACCTACTCCGACCGCCTAAGCCGCCCCGTCGAGTTCGAGCTTTTCGTGAAAATGCGCGACATCGGTGCCAAGTCGTTCTACGACACCGCTGAACGCCATCTCGTAGGCCAAATCAACCGCGCTGGCGAAGCCGGTTTCATCGGTTCCGCCGTGACTCTTCACAACAATCCCATTCAGGCCCAGGAAAATTCCGCCGTTGAGTTGCCGGGGATCCATCTTCTCTTTCAAGGCACGGAATGCGCCTTGCGCTAAGAGCGCACCTAGGCGGGACAAAAATGACTGTCCCATGGCAGCTCTAAGGTATTGCGCAATTTGATTAGCCGTTCCCTCGGCGGTCTTCAAGGCGATGTTCCCTGTAAAGCCGTCGGTCACGACCACATCGACGACGCCGTGGCCGATGTCATCACCCTCAATAAACCCGTGGTAATGGATAGGCAGCGGCGCTTCCTTGAGGACGGCGGCCGCTTCTCGGATCTGCTCGACGCCTTTGACTTCCTCGACACCGATATTGAGGAGGCCAATGGACGGTTTGTTCATGCCAAGGAGCGCCCGAGCCATGGCCGCCCCCATAAGGCCGAACTCCACAAGTTGGCGGGTGTCGGCGCCGACGTTGGCGCCAACGTCAAGAACGATGCATTCGGCGTCGACCGTCGGCCATATGGCTGCGATGGCAGGTCGATCAATACCTTTGACCGTCTTCAAGCAAAACTTCGACATGGCCATCAACGCGCCCGTATTGCCGGCAGAGACCACGGCATGGGCCCGCCCATCGCGCACCGCTTGGATCGCCAGCCACATGCTCGACTTCCAGCGTCCACGGCGAAGCGCCTGGCTCGGCTTGGCATCCATCGCGATCGACACGTCCGAATGGATGATTTCCGATTTAGCCACCAGCTCAGGGTGGTCCTGAAGCGCCGCTGTGATCTGGCCCCGATCGCCGACAAGAACGAACCGCATATTGGGGTGACGCACGAGCGCAAGGGCCGCCGCCGGGATGACCACGCTGGGACCATGATCCCCGCCCATTGCGTCGAGCGCTATGGTGACTGGAGCAGCCATTCTCCAATACCGATCTGGAAGATTAAGGCCCCGGCACTCGCGCCGCGACACCCCCGTAGACCGAACCCGAATAGACGCAAAAGCCGGTCAGTGACAACCTGATTTTATGAGTCGACGCGTATCTCAGGACTTCTTAAGCCCTTTGAGGACCGCAAATGGGTTGTTTTTGGGCATTTCTACAGGATCTTTGGCATCAGACCATTGGAACTGCGCGCCCGTCTTCTTTGGGTAAGGATCGAGCGCGGTGGCCAGCGTCTCGTAGACAAGAGGCCCAAGATCGATGGCATCACCGTCGATGGGCTCGGGCCAATCGATCACCGCCGCTTGACTGGGATCCTCTGCGCGCTGCTGAAGCGCGTCAATTTTTTCGGGCGGCCAAAACTCAACGTCGACAGGTATATCGATCTGCGCCGGGATGGGCTCTAAGGTCACCACACATGTCTGCACCACATCCGCTCGCAGACGGCCTGTAAGGTGCACCCTCTTCCCGCTTGTCTGCCGCAGCCGGTAATCCAACCTGGCATTGCTCAAGTCCCGCAGATCGAGCAAGCGCATAATTGCCAAACGCTCCTCCTCGTCGATTTCCATCGAGCGCTCGGAACTCGGATCAACCGTTGCAAGTTTCACTTTGCGCGTCAGTGGCGCGGTTTGGCCCTCTTCGTTGAGAGACTGTGTCATAGCCTGGAGCCTCACTCCCTTCGGACTTCCGGAAACTGCAACCGACCAGCCCATATCTGTTCCATCGGCTGGTTCTCGAGCTCCTGCAACATCGCTTTAACATACGGAGTCAGCCGCGCCCCTACTTCTCCTGCCGTTTTCTCGTCCAAGGGCAAGTTGGCGGCGATCTCGGTTTCGAGCGCATCGTCGCTCTCATTGGCGGCACGGTCGTAATCTTCAATGAGCGTCGCACCGCTTGCCACGAGCTTGCGTACCTTTTTGGGCACAGACAGATCGCCCACGCCAATCTCACGCAGAACGGTGTCCATATCCGCTACAAATCGGTTCGACAGATCCTGAGCGACCAGCGCGCCCTCTGGTCCCGCATCCTTCAACCGGCGAAACACTGCGAAGAGATGGATCGTGAGCACGGAGAAGCGCCCTTCAAGCGTGTCCGGCACGCCAAGCCTTTGGTAATAAATTGGAAGTCGCGCCTGCGCCATAATCGCACCGTAGAGATTTTCTGCAGGAGGAGCATCGCCGCCCCAGGGCAGCAGCTTGGCGAAGGGCTTTAGAGACCAGGACATTTCCTTTAAATTCTAGCAGAGAATCTGGGTTACTTCAGACTTATTAGGATCCAGATCGACCGAGGGGAAACGCTGTTTTGCGGAACACCAGGTTGGCACCGATAAAGGCAACATTGCCTGTATTTGCGGCGCTGTTTCTTGGAACGGCGGCCATCGGCGGCTGCACGGGTCAGATTGACAGGCACGGTCACGTTTTTATCGACGTTGATCTAGACCAGGTTCGGCCTGGGATGTCCAAGGCAGACGTTAAGACGGTACTTGGTTCACCCGATACGACGAGCGCGATCGGCGGCGATGCGTATTACTACATCTCATCGACGATGAAGACCGTGGCATTCCTTAAGCCCAAGGAAATCGACCGTCAGGTTGTAGCGGTGTACTTCGGCGGCACCGACCAGGTTACCGAAGTAGCGCGGTACGGCATCAAGGACGGCGTCCTGGTCAACTACTACAAGGGCGAGACTCCGGCACGAGGCAAGGACCTTTCCTTCCTCGAGCAAATGTTCGGCAACCTTGCGAACCGACAGATGTTCAAGAAAGACCAAGGCGCGCCTGGCCCCGCCGGCATCCCCGGCATTTAGTCCGAAAGATAGCCCCGCTCCTGTTGAGGAACGGGGCCGGTTTCCTGTCGAAATGGCCGAACGACCAACAGCTGCTACTGTTGTGCGAGAACCGCGAGCAGCAGCAATGCCACGATATTCGTGATCTTAATCATCGGGTTCACAGCGGGACCCGCCGTGTCCTTGTATGGATCACCAACCGTATCGCCGGTAACGGCAGCCTTGTGAGCCTCCGAGCCCTTACCGCCATGATTACCGTCTTCGATGTACTTCTTTGCGTTGTCCCAAGCACCGCCGCCCGCTGTCATGGAAATGGCGACGAACAAGCCCGTCACGATTACACCCAGGAGCATGGCGCCCAATGCCGAGAAAGCAGCACTCTTGCCGGCGATCCAATTGATCAAGAAGAAGAACACTATGGGCGAAAGAACCGGGAGCAGCGAAGGAATGATCATTTCCTTGATAGCTGCCTTGGTCAGCAGATCAACAGCCCGGCCGTAGTCTGGACGGTCCTCGCCCTTCATGATGCCAGGCTTCTCCTTAAATTGGCGCCGTACTTCCTCCACAATGGCGGAGCCGGCGCGGCCAACAGCCGTCATGGCGATGCCGCTAAACAAATAAGGAAGAAGTCCGCCTAGGAAGAGCCCGACAACCACATAGGGGTTGGACAACGTAAACTCTGGGTTGACCCCTTCAAAATAGGGATACTGCGCTGCGTTGGCCGCGAAGTACTTGAGGTCTTCCGTATAGGCCGCAAAAAGGACCAACGCACCCAGGCCAGCTGATCCAATTGCGTAGCCCTTGGTGACCGCCTTGGTGGTATTGCCGACGGCATCCAAAGCATCCGTTGTTTTGCGCACATTCTCTGGAAGTCCCGACATTTCGGCGATCCCGCCAGCATTGTCGGTAACAGGGCCAAAGGCATCAAGCGCCACAACCATTCCCGCCAAAGCAAGCATGGTCGTGACAGCAATCGCGATGCCGAAGAGCCCCGCAAGATTATACGTTCCGATGATGCCCGCCATGATGACGAGAGCCGGCAGCGCAGTCGATTCAAGAGAAACTGCGAGGCCCTGAATGACATTGGTTCCGTGCCCAGTGACCGATGCTTTTGCAATCTCGTGAACGGGTCTGAACTTTGTCGATGTGTAGTACTCGGTGATGACCACAATCAGCGCAGTCACAATAAGCCCAACGACGCCGCAATAGTATAGAGAGCGACCTGTGAAGCTGACTTCACCGATGCTCATCTTGGTGTCCATACCCACCATCAGCTCGGTGACGGGCCAAAGCGCAATAAGCGACAACACGCCCGTAGCGATCACGCCCTTATACAGCGCACCCATGATGGATTGACTGGAACCGAGACGAACGAAGTAGGTTCCGATGATCGACGTGACCACACAGGTGGCGCCAATCGCCAGCGGATAAAGCATCATCGGTTCGGTCAGATCACCCGTGAAGTAGATCGATGCGAGCACCATGGTCGCGACGACTGTCACGACGTAGGTTTCGAACAAGTCAGCGGCCATACCGGCGCAGTCGCCGACATTATCACCAACATTGTCTGCAATGGTTGCTGGGTTGCGCGGATCGTCTTCCGGAATTCCAGCTTCCACCTTGCCGACGAGATCGCCACCAACGTCGGCACCCTTTGTGAAAATGCCGCCACCAAGCCGCGCAAAGATGGAGATTAGTGAAGCGCCAAAACCGAGCGCAACGAGCGCATCGATTACCACTCGCGATGAGGGGTCATGACCGAGGATCGCCGTCAGCACCCAGTAATAGACTGCAACGCCGAGAAGCGCCAAACCGGCGACCAGAAGTCCTGTGATGGCTCCAGACTTAAAGGCAATGCTCAGTCCATCGGCGAGACTTTTCGTTGCTGCTTGTGCGGTACGGACATTCGCACGCACTGAGACGTTCATGCCGATATAGCCCGCGACACCTGAGAGAATGGCACCGAGCGCGAACCCGATCGCTGGCAAGATGCCAAGCAAGAAGATCAAAGCGATAAAGATGACGACCCCAACCAGGCCGATAGCCTGATATTGGCGCGACAGGTAAGCCTGCGCTCCTTCTTGGATCGCCGCGGCAATTTCCTGCATCTTTGGCGTGCCGGTATCGGCAGCCAGAATGGCATTCCTCGTCAGAACGCCATACGCGATCGAGGCCGCGCCGCAGGCAATAATGGTGTAGAGAACCCATGTCATCGAAGACTGTCCCCGTTCATTAGATTCGTTGGACTTTGGATGAATCGCGGCTGCTTAAATGACGTGGCAGGCGTCCGCCGCTTGTTTCCCCCGGTGAGTGGACTTGAGCCGCCGCGGAAAATGCCAAAATTGCGTCAGCGACGCAACAGAAGCCAGGTCCATTAGTACGAAGGGCGGAGACGACGGCCTCCCGCGCCTAGAAGTGGCTAAAGCCTTTAGATTTCAGTTTGATAGCGCGTCCGCCGTCATCCAGCACACGAACTTCCTCTGAGCCCGTGATCGTGGCCAGCTGGTAAAAGACCACCGCATGCTCCGCGACTTCCGATTCGAAGAGGTCCGCAGACGTTTCCGATACGGCGATCAGCGGCACGTAGTCATCACCGCCGGCCACCAGATATTCCAGTAAACTTGGCGCGGCACTAAGTGCCTTTCGCGCCGCGGAGGAGAAGGGAATGCTCGCTGTATCAATATCGGCTCCCACGTGCGAAACACTGCAAAGCTTCTCGACGTCTGCGACGAGGCCATCCGAAACATCGATCGAAGCCTTCGCGAAATTACGGATGAGCAGCGCCGCGCCCGTCGCTATCGGCGGACGCCGGTAGTAGTCAGTAAGGTAGGCGACGTCTTCCGACGAAAGAGCCCAAGTGTTCGCCAGTGATGGGTCCTCCAGGAGCTTCAGCCCAAGGTAGGAATCGCCGATCGGCCCTCCAACATAGAGGCGGTCGCCGGGCTTGGCGCCAAGCCGCGTAATAGCCGCCTCGTGTTGTACAAGTCCAAGTGCGGTAATGGTGATAACGAAAGGCCCGGACGTCGCCGTCGTATCCCCCCCGATTAGAGAGATCCCAGTAAGGTCCTGAGCCTCCGACAATCCGCCTGCAAAAGCCTCCAGCCAATCCATTTCAGTGTCGGGTGGGAGCGCGAGCGAGAGGGTATAGACATAGCCATGGGCGCCTTTGGCTGTAAGGTCCGACATGTTGACGGCCAGCGCCTTGTACCCGATCGACGCCGGTGGATCATCTTTGAGGAAGTGGACGCCGCTGACCAACGTATCGCAGGTCACGACGAGCTGGTGATCGTCTGTGATAGTCAGGACCGCCGCGTCGTCTTTCAAGCCCAGCGCGCCGGAGTCCTTCGCGAGAGGCGCAAAAATGCGGGCAATTATGTCAAATTCCTCCGCCATTGCCATTGCGCCACACCTCTCTGATCTGCCTTGAGTTTAGTCCTCACCTACCGCGCGGCGTGTCAATTCCTCCGACCGAACTTTCCTGGCTAAACGGTCCAACACACCATTGACGACTTTGGGTTCCTCGCCACTGAAGAATGCGTGGGCTATATCAACATACTCGTTGATTACGACCCTGGCCGGGACGTCGTCACGCACGCAAAGCTCGAACGCCGCAGACCGCAGAAGCGCCCGCAAGATCGAGTCAACGCGATTCAGGCGCCACCCTTCTGCCAACTGCTGATCCAGCATCGGGTCGAGGCGGCGCTGTTCCCTGACCACGCCGTCAACAAGATCGTGGAAAAACTCGCCCTCGGCCGCATGATACAGCTGTCCTTCGATCGCCTGACCGAGCCGATGCATTTGGAACTCTGAGACGACCTCATTCAGGTCGATCCCAGTCATGTCCATTTGGTAGAGAGCCTGAACAGCTGCAAGACGCGCAGCGCTCCTGGAGCTGGCGCGATCCGTGGTTTTGGTGCCTTGTGCCATGCTGCTAACGCCGGCTCGCCGATGAGAACTGCTCCTCGAGCCGCATCAAGGTCAGACACGCACGCGCGGCATCGCCGCCCTTGTTCCGGCCGTCCACGCTCGCCCGTTCCCATGCCTGTTCCATACTCTCACAGGTAATGATCCCCGATCCGATGGGAATACCGTGTTGCAACGCGAGTTGGTTCAATCCAGCCGCGGATTCCCGCGCGACGATATCGAAATGACTGGTCTGCCCGCGAATAACACAGCCGAGCGCAATGCAGGCGCGGTGCCTACCAGCCCGCCCAACGAAACCGTTCGCGAGTGCGAGGCTTAGCGCCAGGGGGATCTCGAGCGATCCTGGTACGGAAATTTCCTCATACTCGACATCGTTCCCCCGAAGTTCTTCGGTGGCGCCACGCGCGAGCTCATCTGCGATCTCTTCATAGAACCGCGCGGAGATGATCAAAATTGAAGTGGGGCCCTTACGGCTCATGATGACTACTCCAGGCCGCGATGACCAACGACCGTCAATCCGTACCCCTCAAGGCCAACGATCTTGCGCGCCGGCGAATTCGATAGCAGAACCATCTCGCGAACGCCAAGGTCCAAAAGGATCTGTGCGCCAATTCCGTAGTCCATCAAACGAGCCTGAGCACCTCCCGCAGCGCTCTTATTTAGTCTAGCCGAGATGGCGTCTGGGCGAGATTCACGGATCAAGACGACCACGCCCCGGCCTTCTCGCTCAATAATGTTCAGCGCCTTGCGGATGCAGTTTTCGCAGCCGGGCGCGAGCATGTCTTGAATCGTATTGACGGCGTGCACACGAACAAGAACGGCCCCGCCCGAAGCGATATCGCCTTTAACCAGGGCCACATGTTCAATCGGATCGACTGTCGTGGCATAGACCTTTGCCTGGAAAGGCTCGCCATGTGCACCCTCTATGGTGGTGTCAGCGACCGCCTTTACGAGATGATCGTAGCGAAGACGATAAGCAATAAGGTCCGCAATCGTTGCGATCTTTAGGTCGTGCCGCTCGGCGAAAGTCACAAGGTCTGGCAGGCGCGCCATCGTGCCATCGTCGTTCATGATCTCGCAAATCACACCAGCAGGGTTCAAGCCTGCAAGCCGCGAAATATCAACTGCTGCTTCAGTATGCCCGGCTCGCACAAGCACACCGCCCTCCTTGGCCAAAAGCGGGAAAACGTGGCCGGGCGTCACGATATCTCGATGATCCTTAGTCGGATCAATTGCAACCGAAATCGTGTGGGCACGATCATGGGCAGAAATACCCGTCGTAACGCCTTCGCGGGCCTCGATGGACACCGTGAAGGCCGTCGAATGCCTAGAGCGATTGGACTGCGACATCAGCTCAAGTCGTAATTGCTTTGCCCGCTCGGCTGTGATGGACAGACAAATGAGACCGCGGCCATGCTTAGCCATGAAGTTGATCGCGTCCGGCGTGCCCATTTGCGCCGGAATGACGAGATCGCCCTCGTTCTCTCGATCCTCGGCATCAACAAGAATGAACATCTTGCCGTTGCGCGCGTCCTCGATCACTTCTTCAATGGGCGACAGAAGACGCTTGAGCTCCGTGATTTCTGCCGCAGTCAAAGCCGTCACGAATGCACTCCTTCCACTTCCGACAATCTGGCCGCATATCGCGCGAGTAAATCGACTTCAAGGTTTACCAAATCACCTGGCTGCCGTTGGCCCCAACTTGTATGGCTCAGAGTGTAAGGGATGATGTTCACGTCGAAGCGTGGCCCTTCCACTTCGTTGACCGTCAACGAAACCCCATTGAGGGCAATCGACCCTTTCGAAGCGATGAACTTGGCGAATTCTACGGGGACTTCCAGAAGGAACCGCACACTTTCGCCGTCCGGGAACCGTGAAACGACCTTGGCAACGCCATCGACATGTCCCGTGACGATATGGCCGCCAAGCTCTTCCCCTAGAGCCAGCGCGCGCTCAACGTTGATCCCACGGCCCGGCTCCCACGATCCCATTGTCGTGTGGCTTAACGTCTCGTTCGACGCGTCTATCTTGACGACGGATCCACCACTTTTCGCCTTTTTGATCTCCGTGAGCGTCAGGCAGCAACCATCAAAAGCAATTGAACTCCCGAGGTCGAGGGTCTTTCGCTTGTAGGGAACATGGATACTGAATTTACCGCCTTCGCGCGCAACAAGCGTGCCTAGGCCGCTGACAATGCCGGTGAACATGCTTTGATCCTGCGCCAACGCATCATTCGGTCCGGACCGAAGTTGCGTGTGGCAGTAAGTGTGAATTGGCCACTGTCGGCAAATCGATCAAGCCCTCTGCCTCCAAAAGGCGTCAAGCCATCCTCTCCAGCAAGAGCGGCACCCTGATATACAATCGCCTCATCGACAAGATCGGCATCAACAAACGCTTCGGCAATCGACGGCCCGCCTTCGATCAACACCCGCGTGATGCCGCGACTAGCCAGAGTCTCCAAAGCACCTTCAGGACTGATCATACCCTGGTCGTTGAGCGGAACCGAGAGGATCTCCGCCGCTTTCGAGCGCAGTAACTCCGCATTTGCTTGGGGCCGTTCTGCCGCGCAGAGCAACCAAACTGGGGCCTCCCCAGACTCGAACAAGGACGCGCTAGACGGCGTGCTCAAATGTCGGTCCATCACTACACGGACGGGGGATCGCGATAACAGGCCAGGCAGCCGACATGTCAAAGAGGGGTTGTCTGCCGTCACTGTCCCGCGCCCGACCAATATTGCATCGTTCGTTGCACGAAGCAGATGACCATGCGCGCGAGCTTCTAGGCCGGTGACCCAAACTGGCTTGCCGTTACCTCGCGGAACGCGTCCATCGGAGCCGAGCGCCAACTTGAGCGTCACGGCAGGGCGGCCTTCCGTAACTCGCAGAATGTGCCCCAGCGTCAGGCTCGTCATCTCATTGGTCCCAACACCCTCCAGGACTTCGATTCCCGCATTCCTGAGCTGCTTGATGCCATTCCCGGCTGTTCGGGGATCCGGGTCGCGGATACCAACAACAACCCTCTGAACCTGTGCAGCGATGATCGCACCAGAACAGGGCGCGCCCCTCCCACTTTCGTGAGCACATGGCTCTAATGTCACGTAGAGCGTGCTACCTGCCGCGCGGTCCCCTGCCCGCTCCAGCGCGATCGCTTCGGCATGCGGCCGTCCGCCAGGCGCTGTCCAGCCACGTCCGACGATTTCGCCAGACGGCGCCACGACCACGGCGCCGACAGCAGGGTTTGGCCAAGCTAGGCCAAGGCCGCGTCTGGCGATCCGGGCGGCATGAGACATGAAATTTGCATCGCGCGTGTCCATAGAGGCGCGCCTTACTCAGTCGTCGAGCGCATTCGAGTCGCGCTTATCCAACTTACCGTCTTCGTCGTCGGCTCCGGCAAGTTCTCCAAGAAGGGCCTCAAAATCTTTCGCCTCGCGGAAGTTCTTATAAACCGAAGCGAAACGAACGTAGGCGACGTCGTCTAGTCCTTTAAGGGCTTCCATAACCAGGTGACCGATGGTTTCAGAATTGATGTCGCTTTCACCCATGTTCTCGAGCCGGCGGACAATGCCACTAACCATGCGTTCGGTTCGCTCTGGGTCGACAGGCCGCTTGCGCAATGCAATCTGGACCGAGCGCATTAGCTTGTCCCGGTCGAATGGAATTCTGCGCCCGCTCCGCTTAATCACGGTCAATTCGCGAAGCTGGACGCGCTCGAATGTTGTAAAGCGGCCGCCGCAGTCTGAGCAGACGCGGCGGCGCCGAATTGTCGTGTGGTCCTCGCTAGGACGCGAGTCCTTCACTTGCGTATTGGTGCTGCCGCAATAAGGGCACCGCATGGGCGACCGCCCTCCTGTTCGTCAACACCAAGCCGTCTGGCGCTTAAACCTTATAGATCGGAAAACGCCCGCAAAGCTCAATGGCCTGCTGCTTCACCTTCTCCTCGACGGCACCGTTCTTTTCTTCGCCATTGGCCACCAAGCCGTCGAGCACTTCGAGAATCATGCTGCCGACCTGCTGGAACTCGCCGACGTCGAAGCCGCGCGTGGTGCCGGCCGGCGAACCAAGACGGATGCCCGAGGTCACCATGGGTTTCTCAGGATCAAACGGGACGCCGTTCTTGTTGCACGTAATGAATGCACGACCGAGCGCTTCCTCAGCGGCTTTGCCGGTGAGCCCTTTCGGCCGCAAGTCGACCAAAATCAAGTGCGTATCCGTGCCACCCGACACCAGTGCCAGCCCGCCATCGACAAGCGTCTGACCCAGCGCTCTACAGTTGTCTACGACCCGCTTGATGTAGTCCTTGAACGAGGGCTGCAAAGCCTCGCCGAAGGCAACGGCCTTGCCCGCAATCACGTGCATCAGAGGACCGCCTTGCAGGCCTGGAAACACGGCAGAATTAATTTTCTTGCCGATATCTGTGTTGTTCGACACCACCAAGCCAGAGCGCGGTCCGCGCAATGTCTTATGCGTCGTCGTCGTGCAGATGTCGGCATAGGGCAACGGGCTGGGATGCAGACCTGCCGCCACGAGCCCGGCAAAATGAGCCATATCAACGTGGAGGTAGGCGCCAACGCCATCGGCAATCTCGCGGAAACGCTTAAAGTCGATATGACGCGGATAGGCCGATCCGCCTGCGATGATCATCTTCGGCTTGTGCTCATTGGCCAGGCGCTCGACTTCGTCATAGTCGATTAGGTTGGTGTCCTCGGTCACGCCATATTGGACGGCGTTGAACCACTTGCCAGATTGATTTGGCGGCGCGCCATGGGTCAGGTGACCGCCCGCGGCCAGGCTCATGCCCAAGATGGTATCGCCCGGCTTGATTAGAGCCAGCATAACGGACTGGTTGGCCTGTGAGCCAGAATGCGGCTGCACGTTCGCAAACTCGCAATTGAACAGCTGCTTAGCGCGGTCGATGGCGATATTTTCCACCTCGTCCACGTACTGACAGCCGCCGTAATAGCGACGCCCGGGATAGCCTTCGGCATATTTGTTCGTGAGGAGCGTTCCGACGGCGTCGATCACAGCCTGCGAAACAATGTTCTCAGACGCGATCAGCTCGATCTCATCTTGCTGCCGCTGGCCTTCGCGCTCGATTGCGGCCCAGACGTCGGGGTCGCTATCCTTCAAATGCTCATTAAAGAAATCTTTGGCGGTTTTCTGCAACATCTCCAACTGCTCCTTGAGCTTAAACTTGTTTTGGGCCCGAAAGCTCCCACCGCTGAGCGGGGTCTCAGATCCGCGGGATCAGGCTGATTTCGCTCGCTCTACCACATGTCGCGCGGTGACGCTAGCAACGCCCCAAGAGTAGAGATATTTCACTCAGCCTAATCTACGAACAACTGCAAACTATCTTATTCGAGCTCGTTGACGAGTGAAACACAGCGCCCATGCCGCCCCGCTCTT
The DNA here is from genome assembly GCA_029287395.1 of Methyloceanibacter sp. Classification (GTDB taxonomy): domain Bacteria; phylum Pseudomonadota; class Alphaproteobacteria; order Rhizobiales; family Methyloligellaceae; genus Methyloceanibacter. The sequence continues at coordinate 26,859 of JARFRF010000111.1, forward strand.
AAGTTGGAACAGCGGCTCTGGTGCCGATGCATATTCGCTTTAGTAGTTGGACGCGTATGTTCCGCGGGTATCGAGGTTGTAGATGTCCGGGCGGAAATGGACCATGCCGTCCGGCGTACCCCACGCGCTGATATACGTGAAGTAAACCCCAATCTGTTGCGTGGCCGGCACGTTTTCCTGAACACCTGTATGCCTCAGGGACTGGATACGTGAGAGGTTCCAAGACGGATTGTTGTCAAGAATCCAAGCTGCCAAGCGATCGACGTTGTGCGTTCGAACGCATCCATGGCTCTCAAAGCGAACGGCCTTGCCGAAGAGGCTTTTTAACGGTGTGTCGTGGATATAGACCGCATGGTTGTTCGGAAAGTCGATCTTGATGTAGCCAAGTGAGTTCTCCTCCCAAGGCTTCTGGCGGAAACGATAGCCCTGAACCTCCCTGCCATACCAATCGATAGACCGGGGATCTACGATCCTGCCCTGCCCGTCAATGGCCTCCATACGGTATGCGGCAAGCATGTCCTGCCCGCGGCTTGAGAACTGTTGCCCCTTCGGAATTAGGTCCGCTTTGACAATGCTTCTGGGCACGTTCCAGTAGGGATTGAACTTAACCTGCGAGACCGTGCTCGACAGCGTTGGGGTTTGGTGCTGAACCTTGCCGACCACCGCCGTGTTCCGCAGCTCGACTCGTCCACCCCGGACGGCTTCCACCTGCGCTGCGGGGACATTGACCTGGATGTAGCGGTTCCTTGTTTTGCCAGCCCTGCGCTGCAGCCGCTTCAGGCTTGCTTGCAGCTGTGCCAGACGCGTGCCGGCCGGCACGTTCAGGGCTGCAACTGTCGCCTTCGAGTCCACGACACCGGTTGCCGGGAGGCCATGGCGATATTGGAACCGCTTCACTGCCGTGACGGTCGCTCTGTCATAACGACCCGGCTCGTAGCCCGCCAACAAGTCGCCGCTGATTTGAAGGCGGCGCTGAAGCGTCTGGATATTCGTGCCACGCCGTCCCGGTTTCATGGCGACAGGCTGGACCATCGGCCAGCCCCCCTGGGCGACGATGGCCTGATACTGCTGAATAGCTGATCTGGTGGCAGCGACATTCCCCTTCTCGAGCGTCGGCGTGCCCAATCCGGGGTTGAGGATCATCGCGACTTCTGGGTCGCCAGTGGGCAACTCAGAGCGGGTCACCTCCCCTTGAGGCTGAGTATTCCGCGAGCCGCCGTTGAATAGACCGCCGAAAAGACCTCCATTGCCACCAGCGCTGCCTTGCGTCGCCGGTTGACCTTGGCTGCTGCGCGATTTGAACATGTTGAACGGGCCAGCGCTCAGCGGCTGCACGCTTGCGCACAGCAACGCTACCGCGAGCCCGCCGATCGTCAGCCGTGACCCGTACCTCACAACAGCAGCCAAATTGGGCATACGCCGCTCCCGTCACCTGCGGCAAATTCCACGCGAGTATAGGCGGAATGCTGCCGGAGCTCTAGCCGTTTCCGACGCCATTGAATCCCGGCATAACCTTAACAATCCCTAACTACTCTATGGTAATCGCCGGTGGTTCTGCCGACCCAATCTATCGTCCTACGGATTGAGACCTGTTCCCTCATGCCGCGCAGGACGGCGCGGCTTCCATATCTGGACTTAGTATTAAAAGAAGATTTGGACGAATTTGCGCTCGGGCGCGGACAACGCCGGGACTCCAGGGTACGATGGCCCTCCCATTGACCCCAACGCTTGCGACGCGCTGCTGGCTAGAGCTGGTAGCGGATCTGGTCAGACCAAAAACGCTGCAGGCGGTCCATCGACTTGTTGAGGGCCTCGAGATCATTCTGAGCGACGCCCCCTACCTGTTCAAGCGATCCCAATTGGCGCTCAAACAACCTATTGACCACATTAGATATTTCACGGCCCTTGTCCGTCAGGCTTACGCGAACGGAACGCCGATCGGTTGTCGAACGCTGATGGTTCACGAAACCAGCTTGAACAAGCTTTTTCAGATTGTAAGAAACATTCGAACCAAGGTAGTAACCGCGCCCAGTCAATTCTCCGGCAGTGACTTCGTTGTCGCCAATATTGTACAATAGTAATGCCTGAATACTATTTACATCGGTCCGTCCAAGACGCTCAAATTCATCCTTGACCACATCGAGAAGCAACCGGTGAAGTTGCTCAATCAATTTTAGTGAGCCAATGTAAGACGTCTTAAGATCTTTTTTCTCAGGAGCGCTTTCATTCGCCTCCATTTCCAAAGAAACATTCATCGCCAACCCCATTTAGTTGTTGTTTTAGCCAACTTGGCGATGACTATAAGACCGCCCCGACTAAGAGGCGCTTAATCGAAACGCTTAAGAGTCGATAAAATTCTAAGCTTAATTCGCGTTGATGTTTGCCTTTTTCCTCTTTGATTCCAACGACTCTTACTGAATCTGCTTCTGTTGGCTCAGTTCGAGTTCGTTGGCTAGGGGGGTATCGAACAATCTTTCAATGCTGGCATCATCAACCTCGGAAACGGTTTCTGGCGCCCAACGCGGTGGTTGGCCTTTACCCGCAATTCTAGCGTCTATGCCTTCTTTGAAATCTGGCATGGTGACAATGTGAGACGCGAGGCGATACTCCAGCTTCAAGGCCTCTTCCAAGCTCAACGACTTTCCGCGCAGCATTTGCCGCAGCGCGATCTTCAGCGACGTTGGCGACTTTTCTCGCAAGCTGGCGGCTGTCTGCTTCGCCCAGGCCTCATAGGGTCCCTCGGGTTCACTATCGAGCCGTTCGAGGATCTCTTCCACCGTTGGCGCCGAGAAAACCCGATTGATTGCAGGCGTGAGCCGGACTAGGTCGCCTTCTCCTGGGTCTTCATGAAGGCCGTCAAGAAGGCGATCGATCGGGTGGTTGTCTGCGAGTGCTTTTTTGATAACGCCGAAATAAGCGGACGGGATGTAGTGGCTTACGAGGCGCAAACGATGCGCATCTGCGGGACCGATCACAGCGCCGGTTAGGGCCAGATAGGTTCCGACCCAGCCGAATAAGCGGGGAAGGAAATAGGTCCCGCCAATGTCGGGCAGAAAGCCGATGCCGACTTGAGGCATGGCGAACCGGTAGCCCTCTCCCGCGATACAATGGGTCCCAAGTAGTGAAATCGCGACGCCACCACCGAAGGCTAACCCATTGATCAGCGGTACATTCGGCCGGATGAATTTCTCAAGAACCCAAACATGGGTATAAGCTGAACGGTAGAACGCGCGTATCTCGTCAATAGCTCCGTCTTTGTTCCATTGGTTAAGTACTTTCAGATCCCCGCCGCTGCAGAAGACCTTAGGGTGCGTCGACTCCATTACGACGCCGTAGATCTGCGCTGCTGGCTCCCACCGGCGGTAGTTGGAGCTCAAGGCCTCGAACATTTCGCGCGTGAGCGCGTTGAGCCTATCCGGCCGATCGAGGGTGACGACACCAGCGCGGTCGTGTTCCTCGAAAGTTATACCAAGCGGTTCGGACAAACGCGCAGATCCTCGCGAATGGGGAAAACAGGTGCGTGGTTCAATAGTCCGGCGCAGCTACCATTCCAGAGCGCAAACCACAAGCCAGTGCTGAGCGGCACGTTCGGACGGGGCTGGCGATGAGCACGCGAAGTGTCGAGGGATGGCTGTATAGATGGTCCGGTGGTCTGCTCGCCGCCAAGCTTGTGGTCGTCGCACCGCTCCTCGCTACGGCGCATGCTCAGCAGTTCAATCCGTTTCAAAACCAGAATGCGACAACTCGCGAAGCACCAACGCCCCCTCGAAGGGCTGCTCCGCGAAGGCCCGAGCCTCCCAGCCTGCCTGAGAGAAAACGAGCGGTTCCGACTGCTCCTGCTGAAGTTTCGGCGGTTTCGGCGACCCCCCAAGAGGCACCTTCGGAGGTCTCAGCGGGGCCGAACGCCACACCTGCCGCCCCTAGCGCGCGCCCTGCTCAAGATGCCGTTGCTCTAAGTCCACCAGAAGAAGTCCCCGCGGCAAACGCCGAGAGGCCTGCCGCGTCGGCTGATGTCCCTGCCCCCGCTGATGAAAAAACCGAAGCGCCGATAGGCGCTAAGCTGGAGGAAGACAGTGACGTCGTTCAGGACGAAGCCACCCCAGCATCGACTCCTGAGGCTGTCGAGACGCTTCCGCTCCACCCTATTCGCAATCCCGTGCGGTCAGGTTCCGATCCCAACGCCGCCGCCCACCCAAAGGTCGTTGCGGCGCTTGAGCAGTGCGTGGAACTCCTGGACGGGCTTCACCTGGAGTACGAACATCTAGACTCAATCCGTCGGGGGCCATGCGGGACGACTGCGCCCATCAAGCTGAAGTCGATTGGTAAGAACCCCAAAATTGCTGTTTCCCCGCCAGCTACGGTCAATTGCACCGTGGCCGCAACCTTGCACGAATGGTTTGAGACTTCGGTACAACCGACGGCGGAGGCACTCGGAACAAGCGTCGTAAAAATAAAGAACGCGGCGTCCTATATGTGCCGAAACCAGTACGGCAGGTCGGATACCAAGCTGAGCGAGCATGCAAAGGCCAATGCCCTAGATATCAAGGCGTTTGTTCTCGCATCGGGGCAGACCATCCCCATCCTCGGGAACTGGCCCTACGGCTACCGGCCAACGCGCCCGCGGCTCGCCGATGCCCCGTGGCCCAATCCATTGCGGCCTCACTCATCCCTAAAGGCCGCGGTTTACAAGTCGCCAGGACTAAGCAGCGCCGATGAGACGCTCGATCATGAGCGCTTCACTGAAGAAGCCGAAGAGTTCTCGAGTATGGCGACACATCCCTTCTTCAAGCCGATGTTCGTCGCGCCAGCCGAAATTTTGATGCCTGAGGAGGAGGAGCCCGAGGGACCTGTACCCGAGGGGAACATAAGCCGAAAGGAAGCGAAGGCGTTCTTGAGAACGATCCATGGCGATGCCTGCAAGATCTTTTGGACTGTGCTGGGTCCAGAAGCGAATGCCGCCCACCGCGATCATTTTCATTTCGATATGCGCAAGCGGCGCTATGTCAGGATTTGTCAGTAGACGCACTGGCATCGTGAACCACTGCTGCTGAGGGCTCTAGCGAGGCTCATGAATTGGATGATAAGCTCCCGCACTTTGGGAACCTCCTCAAGTGTGTGACAGTAAATCGAGGGATCCGTATCGCGTGGCGCCACGAACCGACGAAAAGGCAATTTCTCTCCGCACGGAACGCGTGAAGCGCGGAACGCCCGCTGAGCCCCAGGAGCTGAGTCAAGGCTTTCCCGCTACCCGCCTTCGGCGGAACCGTCGCGCGGATTGGTCCCGACGGCTTGTCCGGGAAACGCACCTCACCGCCGACGATCTCATTTGGCCAATCTTCGTCATTGACGGGGACCGGGCCCGTGAGGAAGTGAATGCAATGCCCGGCGTCGCTCGGCTGTCTATCGACCTTGCCGTTCGCGGTGCCGAGGACGCGGCTGAAATTGGCCTGCCGGCGATCGCACTATTTCCCTATACCGATCCCTCGCTGAGAGACGAAGCGGGCAGCGAAGCGTTTAACCCTGGCAACCTTGTCTGCCGAGCGGTCCGCGCCATCAAGCAGGCGGTTCCTCAGATCGGCATTATCTGCGACGTGGCACTCGATCCCTACACAATCCACGGTCACGACGGCCTGCTCGACGAGGATGGCCGGATCAACAACGATCGATCCGTCGAGGCGCTTGTGACCCAGGCACTGGTTCAAGCAGGGGCCGGCTGCGATGTGCTTGCGCCGTCCGACATGATGGACGGACGTGTCGGCGCCATTCGCGCTGCCCTGGAGGCCAACGGGCACGCCGACACGCAGATCATGAGCTACGCCGCCAAGTATGCCTCGGCCTTCTACGGCCCCTTCAGAGACGCCGTAGGATCAGGAGCGCAACTCCACGGCGACAAGAAGACCTACCAGATGGACCCGGCGAATAGTGCCGAGGCAATTCGGGAAGTCAAGTTCGATGTGATCGAAGGCGCGGACATGGTCATGGTCAAACCGGGCCTGCCGTATCTCGACATCGTCTGGCGCATAAAGGAGGCCTTCGGTCTGCCCACCTTCGCCTACCAGACATCCGGAGAATACGCCGCACTCGTGGCCGCTGCCGAAAACGGTTGGCTGGATCGGGAACGTGTTGTGCTTGAAACCTTGCTCGCGTTCAAACGGGCTGGCGCCGACGGCGTATTCAGCTACTTCGCACCTGAAGTCGCTCGGCGCCTCAAGGACCAATTCTAGAGGAAGCGGCTCGATTAGTCCGTCACCTTCATTTTGGTGAACAGAAGAGTCGCCTCTCTCGATTTGTCGAAATTGTCGCCCGACACGCCGAAGCGCCAACCACCCTCCGGTGCCTGGCCCCTCACCTCTCGCACCTTCGTGACGTTGATATAGAACACAAGGCTGTTGCCG
>JARFRF010000119.1 GCA_029287395.1 Methyloceanibacter sp.
CGGCGAAGCCGCGGCATTGGCTGCATTGCCCACCCAACAAACAGACCAACCCTAAACAGTCATCTGCGTACCGATGGCGACGACCCGGTCAGTCGGCAGCTGAAAATAGTTCGACGCGTCGTCTGCGTTGTGGGCGAGGTAGACAAAAATGCGATCCTGCCATTGCGGCATTCCCGAGCGGGGGTCCGGGCGTACAGTCCGGTGCGATAAGAAGAAGGACGTCGACATGATGTCGAACTGCCAGCCTTTTCGTCTCGCGATCGCGAGAGCCTTCGGCACGTTTGGCCGCTCCACGAAACCGAAGTGAAGCGTCATCCGCATGAACTTGTCGCTGATCGGCTCCATGCGGACGCGATCTTCCGCTGCGACGCGCGGAATGTCCTCGTTCTGAACGGTGAGAATGACGTTGTGCTCGTGCAGCACCTTGTTGTGCTTGAGATTATGCAAGAGCGCCGTGGGCGCGAATTCTGGGTCCGCGCTCAAGAAGACGGCTGTTCCAGGCACCAGATGCGGCGGTCTGCTTTCGAGGCTCTTTATCAGCGGATCGAATGGCACCTCGATACGTCGAGTTTTCTGCGCGAGTAGCTTGGTGCCGCGCATCCAGGTGACCATAACGAGGATCAGCATCATACCAACCAGAACCGGCAACCATGCGCCCTCGACAATCTTGAGCATGCTCGCCACGACGAAGGCAGCGTCCACGAACATCAGCGGCGCCATGACCGGGATTACCCAATACAGTTTCCAGCGCCACAGTTTCCAAATGACAATAAAGCCGAGGACGCCCGCGACCCATTCGGTTGCGGCGACGGCGAGCACGTAGGCTGACGCCAATTCGCTCGACGACCGGAACATGAATACCAGGAGAAGAACCCCGGTCAGCAGAACCCAGTTCACGCGTGGCATGTAGATTTGGCCTACTTGCGACTCCGATGTGTGCCGCACCTCCATTCGTGGCAAAAGCCCGAGCTGCATGGCTTGACGCGTGATGGAGTAGGCACCCGTAATCACAGCTTGGCTCGCAATGGCCGTTGCCATCGTCGCAAGGGTGACCATCGGGTAAAGCGCCCAGCTGGGAAACAGCCGATAGAATGGATTGGAAATCGTTTCTGGATTCGACAACACTAGGGCGCCTTGCCCGAAATAGTTCAAGACCAAGGCAGGCAGCACCAAAATAAACCAAGCCATCTGGATCGGTCTGCGACCGAAATGACCGAGGTCGTTGTACAGCGCCTCCGATCCGGTCACGACAAGGAATACGGCGCCGAGTGTAATGAGCCCGACCATGCCATGGGTGAAGAGGAAGTTCAGACCGTAATAGGGGTTGAGGGCCGTAAGGATGCGCGGGTACGAGGCGATCTCGGCAACGCCGGCGATCCCAATCACCAAGAACCAGACGGTCGTTATGGGAGCGAACAGCGCTGACACGCGCGCTGTTCCATGAGACTGCACAGAGAAAAGCGCGACGAGAATAATCACCGTGATCGGAAGCACGTACGGCTCAAACGCGTCCGTAGCCACATTGAGGCCTTCGACTGCCGACAGCACTGACAGGGCAGGCGTAATGAGCGTTGAACCATAGAACATCGCCGCGCCGATGATGCCCAAACCCAAGACGAGGGGTGTTCGCTTGCCCAAAGCCGTAAAGGCAAGTGCGGTCAACGCGAGCGTGCCACCTTCGCCGTTGTTGTCCGCGCGCAGAAGCAGCACGACGTACTTCAGCGTGACGACGATAATCAAAGACCAAAAGATCAGCGACAGTACGCCGTATACTGCGTCCGACGTTACGGTGCCGTCGGGCCCGCTCGTGGCGAGGATCGCTTCGCGGAGCGCGTAGAGCGGGCTCGTACCAATGTCGCCGTAGACGACGCCAATAGACCCGAAGGTCAGTGCCCAAAATGCACGGCTCGTTATGGGCGCATTCGCTGCCCCATGGCCGTGGCCGGGTCCATTGCCGTTGGCAACGGCCGGTTCTGACGTTGCAGACTGCTGCATTCAGGGTGTGACGAGCCGGAAACGCGCTTTCAATTAGAAACGCCAGGATATCTCAATGCTGGCGCTGCTGTATCCCTCTTATCGAGGCTGCCCACTAGCTCTATGAGCCTTATGCGCATCGTGCGTCATTGTCTAGAATGCTTGTGGGAAAAGATGGCGTGTAACACCATATCATTATCGGCTCGCATAACATTAGGCATAATTTCAGAGCTAGATAGATAATAAATGAAAAGATTGCCGCAATAAATCTTGTCATTCATTCGCATTCCCCGTTGACCCTGTGACACAGAGGCCCTAGGGTGCGCGCCTAAATTCGGCACTTTCGCCATTTCAATCGAGTTTGACCGGGCAGCGGTGCGGAAAGCCGCTGGTGCCCGGTTTTGTTAGTGGAAAGAGACATGTCAGCCAGCGAGAACGGTTCATCCACAATGACCGGCGCGCAGATCGTTCTTCAAGCGCTTGCCGATCAAGGTGTTGATCACATTTTCGGGTATCCGGGTGGGGCCGTTCTACCGATTTACGACGAATTGTTTCAGCAAGACCGCGTTGAGCACGTGCTCGTTCGTCACGAGCAAGGCGCGGTTCATGCGGCCGAAGGCTATGCCCGTTCGACAGGGAAGGTTGGCGTTGTTCTTGTGACGTCGGGCCCTGGCGCAACCAATGCGGTTACAGGCCTGACAGACGCGCTGATGGATTCGATCCCGGTTGTTTGCATCACCGGGCAGGTTCCTACGCACCTGATTGGCAACGACGCGTTTCAGGAATGCGACACGGTTGGCATCACAAGGCCTTGCACAAAGCACAACTACCTTGTGAAAGACGTGGACCAACTTGCCGAGGTTTTGCACGAGGCTTTTTACGTCGCTCGTTCCGGCCGGCCGGGTCCCGTCGTCGTGGACATCCCTAAGGATATCCAGTTCATGACCGGCATCTACAAAGGCGTTTCGAATTCACAGCACAAGAGCTACGTCCCGCCGCAGAAGGGTAAGCCAGAAGCGATCGAAGCGGCGGTCGACCTTATGATCAACGCCAAGAAGCCGATCTTTTACACGGGCGGCGGCGTTATCAATGCTGGGCCTGCGGCGAGTGCGAGCCTGCGCGAGCTTGTGCGCATGTCCGGTTACCCGATCACCTCGACGCTGATGGGGCTGGGCAGCTACCCGGCCTCGGACAAGCAGTGGCTCGGTATGTTGGGTATGCACGGCACTTATGAAGCGAACAACACCATGCATGACTGCGACGTCATGATCTGCATTGGTGCGCGCTTTGACGACCGCATTACAGGCCGGCTCGACGCTTTTTCGCCGGGCTCCAAAAAGATTCATGTGGATGTCGACCCCTCCTCTATCAACAAGAATGTCCACGTCGATGTTCCCATCGTGGGTGATTGTGCGTTCGTCATCGATCAGCTGATCGCGGCCTGGAAGGCTCGGAACCCGTCCCTCGACAAGGAGGCCCACGCGCGCTGGTGGGATCAGATCAGTACGTGGCGCGAGCGCAAATGTTTGCACTATCGCAACAGGAACGACGTGATCATGCCGCAATACGCCATCGAACGGCTGTTTGCGCTGACGCGCGATCACGACACCTACATCACGACGGAAGTGGGCCAGCACCAGATGTGGGCGGCTCAATACTTCCACTTCGACGATCCCAATCGATGGATGACGTCAGGTGGCCTTGGCACGATGGGCTACGGCATCCCAGCTGCGGTCGGCGTGCAGATGGCGCACCGAGATTCGCTCGTGATCGATATTGCGGGCGAGGCGTCGGTGCTGATGACCATGCAAGAGATTTCGACGGCAGTTCAGTATGACTTGCCGGTCAAGATCTTCATTCTGAACAACGAGTATATGGGCATGGTTCGACAGTGGCAGGAGCTTCTCCACGGCGGCCGCTATTCGCACTCTTACAGCGAAGCGCTGCCGGACTTTGTGAAACTGGCCGAGGCTTATCGCGCGGTTGGTATTCGCGCGGAGAAGCCGGCCGAGCTCGATGATGCGATCCTTGAGATGATCAAGACGCCAAGGCCCGTCATCTTCGACTGCGTTGTCGACAAGGAAGCCAATTGCTTCCCGATGATTCCGAGTGGCGAAGCGCACAACAACATGCTGCTGGGCGACGACGTCACTGGCGATGACATCGAGAAGGCCATCTCCGAAGAAGGCAAGGTGATGGTCTAATGGGGCAGCCTGGCTCGGCCTATTCCCTCGAGAAGCCTGAAGAGGTTCTTGAGTCGCACACGATGAGCGTGCTCGTGGACAACGAGCCCGGCGTGCTCGCGCGCGT
>JARFRF010000139.1 GCA_029287395.1 Methyloceanibacter sp.
TACAGAAGGCCGACTCGGCAGCGCTGCCGCGCGGGCCGAGAATGAGATCGATATGAGCAACTTCGTTGCCATCGCCGACGAGCGACTCGCCGATGCATACACCAGTGATTTTGGCCATGAGGCCCCCTCCCTAGTACGTGAAACGTGGTCAAAACTAAAGACTTAAGCTCCGCCGGAGACCCGGCGACGCCGACAGAAGAGCACAACATGCGCTCCAGCGCTCGCAGCCCAACCTGGGCTCCGCGAACGTGAACATAAGGCGGGACTGCAAGGATGCAAGCCGATTGTTGGCACTTCTGATCGATTTAGGGCGATTTCTGGACGGGAAGTTACCCGTTGACCAGCGCGTAGGCGAATAATGTTGCGACCGTAAGGTCTGCCGACGTGCCGGGATTGAGTTTGCGCTCCTTGAGCGAAGCATCGAATGCAACCAGCGGTCCGGCCATCTCACCTGGCGTTTGGCATTGAGCGAGGCTCGCTTCGATCGGCCGGGCTTCGTCAAGGACTTCTCCCGCCGTGGGCGTCCCAAATTTCCGCTCAATCAGCGTATCAGGAATGTGAGCAAGAAAGCCCAGATATACGTATGTTGTGACCCAGGGCACGTCCCCCCAACGGGCCATGCCGCCATCATGCCACTTCAAGCCTAGATCGAAGATGTCGACGAAGTTGTTCGCGTAATTCCAGGCAATGCGGTCGCGGGTCTGTGCAGCGCGCATGGCTTCGAGCAACGTGACCCTCGGTTCTGTGGCAACATCGTGTTCATGGGCGGATCCGAGGCCGCCAGGCTCCGCTCCTCGAATCGCACGGTAGGCAGCTCTGGCGTCTTCGACGGTCAACGAAGCGAGAACTTCTTGGAGGGCATGCTTGAAGTTGGCGTCCGAGGACGTGAACGCTGCCTGAGCGAGGGGGGCTGCCAGCAGGATGATGCCGAGATTGGTATTGACGTTCACCGCGCGGCGCGTGGCTTCGGCCGCCGCTTCGATGCGTTCTCCAACGCTTAGTCCGGCAGCGCCAATGGCCGGGGCCGCAGCGACCGCGCTCTTTTCGAAGTCGGCGACTTCCATTCCGTGGCCGTCTGCCTGACGATGAACGTTGCCCGGTTTCAGGGCGTCAAGCTCCGAAAGGCACGCGTCCTGGAACGCTTTGGCAATGTCAGGGCCAGACAGAGCGGCGCTCACGATTCCCCCTCTGCATCTCGACCCCTCTTGGGCAAAGCGTCCGCTAAGAACGCATCGACCACAGTGTCGGAGAGCCTGAGACTCGTAACTTTCTGAAGTCCATTCCAGGCAGGCATAGAATTCACTTCGAGAACGAGGAAGCGACCATCTCGGTCTTGGATGATATCGACGCCAGCATAGTCTGCGCCAACGCTGGATGCTGCGCGCACCGCAAGATCCATGAGGCTCTGGCTAGCAATCGCTGCCTTCGCGCGCGCGCCGAGCTTGATGTTCGTAATCCAATCTTCGCCATGCCGGATCATAGAGGCGACGACGCGTCCGCCGGAGACAAAGAGACGCCAGTCCTGATGGTGTTTCTGAGCGGGCGGAACGAACTCTTGGAGGTAGTAGACGCCATCTACGTCCTCTGGCGGCGATAGGTCTTGGACGCTAGCGACTAAGCGTATGCCTTTCCCCTGAGCCCCAAAAAGGGGCTTCTCCACTACACTACGGCCCTCCTGAACGAGACGGGACACGATTCCCTCCGCCGTGCTGCGATCGACGCCCGCAAAAGTGCGCGGGGTCGGCAGACCCGCCTTCTGCAGAAAAAATGTTGTTGTGGACTTGTCCACGCAGCGCTCGATGGCGCGAGCGTCGTTCCACACGGTGACGCCGAGCTCCCGCAAGGCATGCAGGAGGCCCAAATAGAGCGTGACTTGCTCGAAGCTGCCGCCAGGAACGAACCGAACGAAAGCGCCTTTGGGGCAGTGGTCTCCTAGTCCAGGTATTGCAAGGCCGGTCGCCGTTTCTGTCGAGAAACCGCATTGTGCGAGCGGCACGACCAACGGTCGGATGCCTCGCCGCTCGAATGCTCGCCTCAGGCTTTTGCCATGCCAGTCCCGCCCATCGCCGAACAGGACGATCGATGGCATCTTTGCGGAGACTTCAGTCATGTTCCTCAAGAGAACGAGCGATCGAGAACGGTCTCGTCGATAGCGCCGCCTTCGAAGCTTTTGCCTGTCGACAGGCACGTTACTGTCACCTTAGCAGGGCTGAATAGCATCGGGTCGATTTGGTAGAAGTCCCCCTTTACGGCCGCGAAGATCTCAGCAAACGGCTTACCGTAGTCCTTGGAGTTTGCGCTCGGGAGTTCCTCGGCGAGTTTCTTTGCTGCCGCTTCGTCACCCTCGACGTAAAGATGCGCCCGTCCGCCGTAAATGATGGCGTCGTTTGTGCGCCCCATAGCCTCCACGAAACCTGGAATTGGTGGGGGAATAGGTACAGTCGCCAAGCCGTCCACGATGTGCTCGAGGGGAAAGTGCAGCTCGTGAGCTTTGTGCAGAGCCACTTCAAGGCTGCGGCCTGCAACCTGTACTGTCCCGGCCAGGCTTGATGTCGGCGCGAAAAGAAAGACCAGCTTTTCCGTTGGTAGACCGCAGGCTTTGGCAACCTCTTCGACGACGGCCGCAGGCGGCGCTTTGTCCGCCTCGATTACGAGCGTCGCGGTTTCGGCCTTGTCACGGTACTTGAGTTCGTCGAACAGAGGCTCGGACGAGCCCATCGATCGAGCCGGACCAGAACCTAGAACGTAGAAATCGTTTCCGTCCCCATCTTTGCCCGAAAGGCTCCAGCCCGCATATTGCGATCCGAGACAGGCGAGCACGGGCTGGCTTGTATGCACGGTTACTAGGAACGGCCAACGATCGGTCGTGCTCGCAGTTTCGAAGGACACGACGCCGAGTCCTGCTAGACAAATCTCGGCGAGGCGCCGCCCCGCCTCGAGACCACCAACCGAATCCACACCGCAGTCAATATGCGTTTCCCCCAACGAGCCCTTGGAAACGCCGACCCGCAAGGCGTCGGCGTTATCGATCAGGTCCTGCACGAGCGGTGCAACATGCGTATTCAAACTTGGTGTGGTCATCTTCTCCCTCTTATCTGCTCGGCCTTTTTCTTGGATGAGCCGTTCTTAGGCGCGTTAGTCGTGGGCGAGGACTCGATCCCTATTTGAGAGAGCTCCGTTCGCGCTCAGCATTGCCAGAATATCGCTGGTGCGTGCTTGAACGAGACGCCGAGCCGCGTCCGCCGATCCTGCCCCGGCGAGTACAGTGCATATCGGGTACTCTTTGTCGATGCGTTCTCCTGGTATTGGCAGATCCACGGCCCAAGCCGGCCAGTTCATCAGCTCCGGTATTGCGAGGCGTCGCGGTGCAAAAACGGTCGCCGATGCAGTTGCGCCATCGACCGCCGGCGCTTCGGTTGGGAGTCGTGAGTCAAGGAGTGCATCCAAGTGCACGCGTATCAGCGCAGGCTCTGCATTTGCAAAAATGTCGAGGGTGCGTCCGGGTCGAGGGTTGATTTCGAGTAGGACAGCCTCGTCACCATCCAGCAAGAAGTCGGCGCTGTTTAAACCCTTTAGCCGAAAGTGCTGAGCCGCGCGGGAAACGAGCTCACTCATGTTCTGTGCAATGTCGCGCCGCGCGCGCGCGGGCTGACAAGCGCCGCCGAAGCGATAAGGCTTCCCGTCTGTCGGAGATGTCCATTGCTCGCTAATGCCGAGAACAATCGACCTCGTTCCATTGGCAGCAAATAGGAGGGAGATCTGCCGCCCGGGAACAACCTTCTGAAAGTAGACGTTGCGTGCCGTTGGTCTCTCGTCAGCTGGGACAACGTGACTCCCACCAGCGCCGCCAAGCCGCTTTGCAAGCCAGCCGCTTAGGTCGCGCGGCGGCTCAAGCCGAGTTTCGGCATGCGGAATTGAGAGGCGCGCCACGGACGTGAAGAAGCGCGCCGGATCGCTTACAGCGGACACGCATGGAGCGTCGTTCCCCAGAAGCGGCCACCTTTCTGCGATTTGATCCAGAAGCTCTGGCCGGTCTTCGAAACCAGACCCATTGATCAGTCCGATAATCGGGGAGGGCGCGTCCTGACTGAGAGCGCCCAGTACAGGCTCGAGCGATGCCCAGTCGAAGCCATTCGAGAGGTCACCGGGAACTTTGTAGGCGCGATAAGACAGCGCCTGCGTGTCCAAGTCTGCGAAGAAGTCCGCTACGAGCGGCACGAAGCCCGCTTCCGCTGCGGCGCGCGCCAGAGCACGGCCCGAAACCGACGCAATCAACAGAGAGCCCTGAGACTGGCTGGTCAATTTACGAGGTAAGGTCTTGTGCCAGCCGGTAAGCGGCTCGGAAGTCAAGATAGACGGGCTCACTGGCATTGATCATTTCTTTGAACATGCCGATTTCGGTCTTGTACTTGATGTCCCCAATGGCCAGCGCGCCGATTCCGACGGCACCGTTGGCTCCTTCCACGGGGACGCCGTTGTCCTGGGTCCCAACGCCCTCAATACCGAGCGGTGGAACGGCATTCACATCGGCCACGACTTTGAGATTCTTAGCCGGCTTGTATTGAGCGAGGCTCAAGATCTGACGCCCGGCGGGACCGGCGGAAAAGATCACGTCGGCGCTTTGTGCCAGCTCTTCCTTTTGCGCCTCAGTTGTGCCGTCCGCGTAGCTGAGGTCGACGCCAAATCGGTCATTGGCTTCCATCGTCAGGCGACGCACGCGCTCGGGACCGTCATAGCCGACAAGGAACGCCTTGGCGCCATCCATCGAGACGATCACGGCGGACGCGAAAGCGACCACGCCCGTGCCGCCGTAGACGATTACGCGCTTATCCTTGAAATCGGTGCTGAAGCTCTTTTCGAGGGCAGTCTTGGCACATGCCACCATGGCTGCGGCCGTTGTGAAGGAACCGGCCGGGTCCGCAAAGACGGAGACTTCGAATGGCGGGACCATCGCTTTTTTGGCCTTGTCCATCATATCGAGAGACTCGATGGCGCGTTTGCCGCCAATGAAAATGGCCTGCCGTTTGATGCCTTCTGGGCTGCGCGAGAAAATTGAGTCTTGAACGAGGCCGTAAACGTCCTCGATCGTTGCATTCGTATAGGGGATGGCGTGATCGTACCCGGCATCTATCCCCATATTGATATCAAACGGGCTCATATATTTGAGCGGCGTGATCATGTGCAGAATACGTGGCGGGGCCATCGCTGCCATCTCCCCAGACTTGCGCGGTCGGCGCGCTTCGTCGCGCGATAAGCCGCTTGTGTTGCCTTTATGACTTCCGCTTTAGCACATCGGGGGCGACTGCAAAGGTCCTCAAGCGTCCGCTGCGCCCAGATTCTTGGAAGCCAGCCTATGCGGCGCCGAAATCTCCGCACCTGTGTTGCGGCCTTTGGTGATGACAAGCTCTAGCGCGGAGCCATTGTCGATCCTGCGCATGGCCTCGGACGCAATAGCGAGAAGGCGCTGCGCTCCAGCCTCCGTATCGGCAAAAGCAAAGCCTGTTGGTCCCCAAGAACTCTGGCCCAGCCCCGTCACGCCTTTTGCGCGCAACGTCTCCAAGACTGCACCGACTTTAGGGCTAGTGAACGTGCCGCCTTGGCTTGGCGCGAAGTACTCACCCATGCGTGTCTGAAGATACCCAACTTCTTTGCAGAAGGCATCGAAGTCCTGTGCCTCAAGCGCAGGTAGAGCGCGCTCCAGGATGCGTCGTTCAAGCGCGTTCCTTTCCTCCTCTGAATAGCCGGGTGAGGTTTCGAAGGCTTCCAGCTCGTCAGCACCGTCGAGGCCATTGGACGTAGGATCGAAGATAAGTAGAGTTCGCCAAGGAGCGGGGAAGTGGACTCGGGCGACCAACTGCGGAAGGCCACCACCATGCGGCCCGCTGTCAAGCACCGCGCCTCCGGATTCGAAGGTCGCAATGCCGATCCCAGACCGCGCACCCCGGCCAAGCTCACGTGCGATCTGAGACGGGGATAGCTCCAGCCCTTCCAGCATTCCAAATGCGGCGCCAACGGCGAGGGCCAGCTGCGTTCCTGATCCGAGACCTGCATGCGCCGGGATTGCTTCGGCAACATCCAGGCGATAGCTGCGATCAATGGTATGGGCGTTGGCGATTGTTCGCAGATAGCGTGCCGCTCTTTCCGCTTCCGGGCCGGTCGCCACGTCGTCGGCCGAGCGCTTCAGGGTAAGACTCGTCCCTGGACCATCCAACGAGAGCCCGAAACTGCCAAACGGCCGCGAAGTCCGGCCACTGGGGTCGAAGAAGCCGAAGTGCAGACGCGCTGTTGTGGCGACGGTCACACTCAAATCGCTATTCTCGTCTTCGGACTGGGACAACTCAGCTAACGTTGTTTCCATCAGGACCTGGGCCCCCTGACATTAGAACATGCCATTGGGGTTGGCCGAAATCTCTGGCGCAACTTGAAGGACGTCCCAGTGTTCGACAACCTTTCCGGCTTCATCCAGCCGAAAAATGTCGATTCCAATCCAGTCTTTCTCGCCCGGCCACTCCTGCAAGCAGTGCAACACCACGAAGTCGCCCTCCGCCAGGACCCTTTTGAAGGTCACGCGCTTGCCGGGGTAGCGTCGATGCATTTCCTCGAAATAGGCGATGAAACCATCCTTTCCGTTGCTCACGTGAGGATTGTGCTGGATGTAGGTTTCACCCACATAGCGGGCGACTGCCTCGGCGGGGCGCGACTGGTTGAACGCCATGTCGTAGAAGGCCATTACCGTCTCTTTGTTGTGCTCGATGTCGGGCATTGGCTTTATCGTCCAGCAGCGTCCATTGATCGACCCTTGGCCGGCCGATATGCTCACGGCAGCTAGGCCCACAATAGCGGCGCACAGTTCCAGATGTTGCGGCGCACTGTTTCATAAAGACGAGAGCGATGGCAACGAAAGAGCGCACGTATAGCGATGCAGAAGTTGAGGAGCGTCTGAAGAAGGAGCTCCCGCACTGGTATCTCGAGGACGGTTGGATTCGTCGCAAGTACAAGACCAACAGCTGGAAAGGGACGCTGATGGTGATCAACACCGTTGGCCACCTGTCGGAAGTGGCTTGGCACCATCCGGACATCACGGCCTCTTACGCCTGGGTAGAGGTGCGGCTCCAGAACCATGCGGCGAAGGGAATCACAGATAAGGACTTCGAACTGGCCAAGAAAATTGAGGATGTCGTCCACTGGCAACCTGCCCAAGAGGAGGGTGCCCTTGAGGGGACGCCCGAGGATGACATGCGCTTTTCCTACATCAAGTATGACAAGTCATAGCGCTCAGCCCTCGACCGCGAGGGTCCATATTTGTCTTTGAACTTGATTGGCCGCGCTTGCACCGTAGGAGTCACCTGTTTATCTGTGTAGCCAGACAAACAAGAAGACTTGGGGGAGGTAAACGAGTTGGATAGCGCGCTCGACCGTGCGGCGGATTTGCTCGCACAGGCCCGTCTTCCTGTTTTCGGCGGTCTCTTTACAGATGTGAATGGCGCCGCAGCGGCGCTGGCCCTCGCACAAAAGCTCGGCGGCGTGATTGACCATGCCGCCAGCAGCGGTACATCCAAAGCGGCGCGCGTTATGCGCGAGACCGGCTCCACGCCCGCGAGTTTAGGCGAGGTGCGTAATCGTGCTGACACCGTCGTCCTTATTGGCGACGGTCCGCGCGAGCGCGACTCCAAACTGTTGGAGAAGCTCTTTCCCGCCAAGAGCCTGCCGCGTCCAGGCGACAATAAGCGCGAGCTGATTGTCATACGAGCCAAGAAGGGGAAGACTCCGAAAGGCGTTCGCACGATGGAGCTCGATGGCAAGCATGCGCTGCCGGATCTTGTTGCGTTGTTGGGTGCCGCGGCGCGCGAGCTGCCATTCGAAGTTCGCGACGCAGCGCTTGCAAAAAAGGTTCTATCAGCTGGGAAGCGACTACGGGAATCCGCCTTCGTTGTTTTCGTCTACGACCCCGCTGAGCTCGAAGAGCCCGTGCTCCATACCGTACTCGAAACCGTTCGACATCTCGTGAAGTCGACCCGTGCAGCAACGCTCTCGATGTCGGCGCCTGGCAACGGGGACGGCGTAAACCTCTGCTCCATCTGGACCTGCGGTTTGCCGATGCGGACAAGCTTCGCTGGGGGGGCTCCTGAAAACAATATGTGGGCCTTCGAGGCGGAGCGGCTCCTTAAGAGCGGCGAAGCCGACGCGCTTGTCTGGATTGACGCCCTGGACGGCGCCGAGGCGTCACCGCCGACGCGGGCCTTTCGAGGAATTCCGGCGGTAGTGCTGTCGTCGAAGCCTGTAAAGGCGGGGCGCGACGATGTCGTCATTGAGGTAGGGGCCGCAGCTGCCGATCATGATGCGGAAATCTACCTGCCGCCGATTGCGGGCATTGGAGTGGTGAAGGCCTCGTCCGGTGCGTCCAAGAAACCGACGGTCGCGGATGTACTGAAAGAGATCGGCGCGCTGATCGACAAAAAAGGAGCCGCTTGATGCTCGTCCAGCTCAAAGGCGGTCGCGTGATCGATCCAGCGAACAATCGCGATGCCGTCGGCGATGTCTATGTCGAGAATGGCCGCATCGTTGAGAAGCCGGCTGGTCGGAAGCCCGACGAGGTTCATGACGTGTCCGGCAAAATTGTCATGGCCGGTGCGATCGATGTGCACTCGCACATCGCAGGCACCAATGTGACTCTTGGCCGTCAGTTGATGCCCGAGCTGCCGCTCATCGCCGCGGCGGAGGGCCAGCCAATACTCCCGTCGACTGCCGCCTGGGGCGCTTACGCCACGGGCCTTCGCTATGCGGAGATGGGCTACACTACGGTGATTGAGCCGGCGATGATTCCGACGCATGCCATCCAGGCTCATAAGGAAATGGCATCGATCCCGGTTATCGACGTCGCAGGCTTGGTAGTCCTCGGCAATGACGACTACACGCTCAACTTGCTGCGCAAGGGCAAAGCGAAGAGCGACGAGCTGAAGGACTATGTTGCTTGGACGTTGGCGCACTCGAAGGCGCTTGGTCTCAAGGTGATCAACGCGGGCGGCTCGGAAGCCTTCAAGTTCAACGCACGCACCTTCGATCTCGATGAAGAGGTGCCGGAGTACGGCGTGACCTCTCGCGGCATTGTCGAAGCGATGCAGAAAGTGGTCGCCGATCTGGGCGTGCCTCATCCGCCCCATGTTCACACCAACAATTTGGGCATCGCGGGCAATGTCGAGACCGCTGTTGCGACGCTGGAAGCGACACAAGGACACCCCATCCATCTCGCCCATATCCAGTTCTACGGGTACGGCAACGAGGGCGATAAGGGATTCTCGTCGGGCGCGCCGGCGCTAATGGAAGCGATCAACAAGCACAAGAACGCGACCGTCGATGTTGGACAAGTTCTCTTCGGACAGACCGTCACCATTTCCGGCGACATACTGCGGCAATTCGATGGACGGCGCGCTGCCAATCCTAAGAAGTGGGTGATCAATCAGGCCGAGGGGAACGGCACGGGCGTCGTGCCGTATAACTACAAGCGCAAGAGTTTCGTAAATGCGCTGCAATGGGCGATCGGGCTTGAGATCTTCTTGCTCGCGGACGACCTCTGGCGGGTTCTATTCTCAACCGACCATCCCAATGGCGCACTATTCACGCGTTATCCGGAGATCTTTCACCTATTGATGGATCGCGACGAACGCGCACGTTGGTTCGACTCGCTTCCTGAAGCCTCACGGCAGGTCTCTGGGCTTGCAGGCATCTCTCGAGAGCTGACGCTTTCGGAGTTGGCGATCATCACGCGCGCGGCGCCGGCGAAGGTGCTCGGCATGACAGACCGGGGTCATTTGGCCCCGGGCGCCGTCGCGGACGTTGCTGTGTATACGGATCAGAAGAACAAGACGAAGATGTTTGCCGCCGCCGATTTGGTTTTCAAGTCGGGCAACGTGGTCGTACGCAAGGGTACTGTCGTCGATGTTACTTGGGGTCATTGTTTCCATGTGGACCCTGGTTTCGACTCTCAGATCAATAAACGCGTATGTTCCTTCTACGATACCTATTATGGCGCCGATCCGTCATGGTTCGGCGTGACTGAAACCGTCTCCGATCATCCCGATCGGTTCGCGACCATCCGTTGTGCGAGCTGACATGCCAGAGAAGAAAGTCAAAGGCGTCACTATTGTCGAGACGTTTGCGGAAGCGTTTCCCATGGTCGGCACGCGCGTCATCATCACCGCGCCGACGGCCGAGTGGGCAATGATCTCAGCGCGCACGATGACAGGCTTCGCGACTTCGGTGATCGCTTGCGGTGCTGAAGGCGGCGTCGAACGGGCACTAACAAAGTTTGAGACACCAGACGGGCGTCCAGGCGTGGCCGTGCTGTTGTTCACCATGGACGTGAACATGCTGCAAACGCAGCTACGCAACCGGGTTGGTCAGTGCGTGCTCACAAGTCCTGGCTCGGCCTGCTACGCAGGATTGGAAGGCGAGAAAAAGCTCAAACTCGGCGCGTCGTTGCGCTTCTTCGGCGATGGCTGGCAGATGTCCAAGGTCATTGGCGGACGTCGCTATTGGCGCATACCAGTCATGGGCGGCGAATTTGTCTGCGAAGACAAGACAGGTTTGACGACCAAAGCTGTTGGTGGAGGCAATCTTCTTGTCGTGGGCAAGTCCCACAAGGCCGTACTGGCGGCCTGTACCCGCGCGGTCAAGGCCATGGCCGATCTCCCCGATGTCATCACGCCGTTCCCGGGCGGTATCGTTCGCTCAGGCTCAAAAGTTGGCTCGAAATACGCGGGTCAGATCGCATCGACCAATCACGCCTATGCACCCGGGCTGAAATGGCACGCGGATTCCGAACTGCCGTCTACCACAGAAGCCGTGCTAGAAATTGTAATCGATGGGCTGACCGCCGACGCGATCCACGAGGCAATGCATGCGGGGATACATGCGATTGCCAAGGGCGGGTCCCGCGACGGCATTACCCATATCACGGCCGGCAATTACGGCGGCAACCTCGGCCCCCATCACTTCCACCTTAAGGAGATTGCCGGGTGAGCGCGCTTAGTTTCGAGCTCAAGAGACGGCCCACGCAGCGGCTTGACCTGTCGCCATTGGTGCCCAGTCGTCTCGACGGACTAAACCGCAAAAAAATCGAAGCGTTGTCGGTATCGACTACGCGTGAAACGATAACCGTTGGCGATGTGTTCAAAGTGAAGGGTAAGGACGCGCAGTGCTTGCACTTCGCCGGTACGGACGATCGTTGCGACAAGATTGGCGCCAGGTTGACTGGCGGAGAGATTGTCGTCGATGGCGACGCGGGTATGTTGCTCGGTGCGCAGATGAAGCGTGGCAAAATCACCGTTCATGGCAGTGCAGGGGTGTCCGTTGGGGCGAGTATGTCAGGCGGGGAAATCAGTGTACGGCGCGACGTGGGCGATCAAGTGGGCGGCGTCGCCTTTGGCGAAACATTTGGCATGAAGGGCGGCTTCATCTCTATTGGGGGGGATGCCGGGTTGCTCGTTGGAGAGCGTCTACGTCGGGGGCTTATTGTCGTTGACGGCAAGGCCGGCGACTACGCGGGAGGCCGCATGGTGGCCGGAACGATTGTGCTCCGAGGGGGCGCCGGCCGTTATGCGGGCTATGGCAACCGTCGCGGCAGCCTGATTCTCGCCGACAAGCCGCGCCATCTTATGCCGACCTACGTAGACAGCGGGGTCATGGAGTTCGACTTCCTGAGGCTGCTTGAGACGTGGCTTCGCGAGCAAGGCATGCGGATCCGTCTTGGCGGACGCGCCCGCAGACTTATGGGCGACATGGCGGTACTGGGCAAAGGTGAAATGCTTATCCTAGAATGAGGCAGCCCTGAATTTGGGCGGCACTTGACGCCGAATGAACGCTTCCCCTTTATGCTTAAGCGTTTAAGCTGGCCACGCACGTATCGTATGACGACGTCAACCTTCGTACTTCTTGATGACAGCCTCACGTCCGGTGAGCGCAGCCTGCTTTTTCAACAGGCCGAAGAGATCGTTTGCGTTGATCGGCCCGAGGATGTGGATGAGGGGCTGCGACGCATTTCCGACGGACTTGAGCGCGGTCTGCATGCGGCGGGCTATTTCGCTTACGAGCTGGGCTATTGCCTTGAGCCGAAACTCCGCGACTTGTTTCCGCCGTCCCTGAATGTGCCCCTGTTTTGGGTTGGCCTCTATAGAGAGGGGCAGCGGATGGGCAACGAAGAAGTTCGGCATTGGCTTGACGATCGAGGCGGGGCGGGACCTGCGAAGATATCGAACCTGGACCTGTCATGGAGCCGCGAGGAATATGGACGCGCGTTTAAAACCGTCCAGGACTACATTGCCGCGGGCGATGTCTACCAAATCAATCTGACCCAGAAATACGAATTCGAATTCGACGGTGATCCGATCGCGCTATATGGCGCCTTGCGTCGGCGGCAGCGTGTGGCCTACGGCGCACTGATCGAGACGCCGGATCTCGCCATCCTCTCTCTGTCGCCTGAGCTCTTTTTCCGGCGCGAGGATCAGCAGCTAGCAACACGGCCTATGAAGGGAACGGCTCCAAGAGGCAGGACGCCGCGCGAGGATGCTCGTCTCAAAACCTGGCTAGCTATGGACGAGAAGCAGCGCGCGGAAAACCTGATGATTGTGGACCTGTTGCGTAACGACCTCGCGCGGGTCTCTCGGATCGGGTCGGTAGAGGTCACGGACCTCTTCACGGTAGAGACCTACCGTACGGTGCATCAGATGACCTCGGGGATTACGTCCGAGCTACGCTCGGACATGAAGCTTACCGATATGCTGCGTGCGCTGTTTCCATGCGGATCCATCACTGGTGCGCCCAAAGTGCGCGCGATGGAGATCATTCGCGAAGTCGAAAAGGAACCGCGAGGGATTTACACCGGCGCTATCGGTACCATCGCGCCGTCTGGCGAATGTCAGTTCAACGTGGCGATCCGAACGACGGTGCTGTCGCGCGGCCGGGGTGAGATGGGGATCGGCGGGGGGATTGTCGCCGACTCCAAGGAAGACGCCGAGTATGCAGAGTGCCTACTTAAGGCGCAGTTCCTAACCGAGTCTGGTGGCCCGTTCGAACTGATTGAGACGCTGCGCTGGCAAAGCGAGCGTGGCTATCACCTTCTCGAAAGGCACCTCGTACGCCTTCAGGCGTCGGCGGCACACTTCGGTTATCCGTACTCGCGCGAAGCTGTTCTGTCGGCGCTGAATGCTGAGGCCGAAAAGATTGCGTCGCCGGTCGCGTTGGTGCGTTTGTTGCTTTTCGAAAATGGACGTGTGGAGGTGAGTTCGCGAAAGATTGAGCTGCCCACCAAGGATACAGTTTGGCGCTTCACGATCTCGGACCAGCGCGTCGATGAGACGGACCCGTTTTTCTACCACAAGACGACACGACGTCAGTTCTACGACAGGGAAATGGAGCGGCAGAAGGATTTGACGGGATGTGATGAAGTGCTTTTCCTCAATCTTCGTGGTGAGCTAACGGAAGGCACACGAACGAATCTCTTCCTTGAAAAGGATGGCCGCTTATTCACGCCCGCGCTGCGATGCGGGCTTCTGCCCGGTACGTTAAGGGAAGAACTTCTCGACCTCCCGTGGGCGGCGGCCAGCGAAGCCGTCTTGACCGAGGTTGATCTGAAGGAAGCGGACCGAGTGTACCTCGGCAATTCGGTGCGTGGGCTTGTTCGGTCGGAGCTGCTCCCGCAGGAGGCACTCTCCGCGACGGCTGGCGCGGGCTGAATCTTGCAGCCAGTCGAAAAAGGAAGGCGCCCAGATCCAAAGACCTGGGCGCTTTCCTGATCTGCGCTGTGCGATCAAGTCCCCTCGCAGGCTGCTTAAGACGCCTGAGTTCCCGTCGGCTTTGAGCTGCTGTCTTCGGGCGTTCCCTTAGCTCTCTCGGCTTGAACCTTCTCTGCCGCTTTGCTGAACGAGGCGGCGATCTCCGACCACGCTCGCAAAAAGCCTTGACCTACTTCTTGGGCTCCATGGCGAAGCGGTTCGGAGCGGTCCCACAACTCGAGTGCCTTGTCCTTGGCCATTTCGGCGGACTTCTTGCCCTGCTCCGTGAGCGTGGCCTGCGTCTGATCGGCTTGGTCCATTACGTGCTTCTGCAGCTGTTCCATCTGGGAAGCAGTTGTATTGCGATAGGCATGGGCCCTGCTCAATACGTCTTGGAAGCGCAGCTCCATATTTCCAAGAACAGTCTCTCCGAGGGCGCCGGCATGGTCGCGAAGGGATTTTACCTGCTCACCGAGCGTTTCAAGCTCGCGGCGCAGATCTTCCCACTCCTTATCGGCTTGCTTGGCCGCCTCGGTTTTTGTTGTGTTGTCTTCCATCATTGTTTGCTCAACTTCTTGGCGATCATCGGTCATAGCGGGTCTCTTGAGGCTCGGACGAGCGATTGGCTTTCAGTTCGGTCGTAGCGCAGTCAAGTGACGTTAGGACAATTCCCCGCCATTCCTTGTCCTGATGGAGGCCTTGCCGCCGCACAGCCCGGCGTCTCCCTTGAGGGAGTTCGACGAAGCTGCTTCCAGGTCTTCTCCGAGGACCACTAGGGTGCTTCGGTTGAGGCATACACATTTGGTCTCTGCGGCGAGACATCAAGAGGGGTACCGTTGATTTGGCGGATCCTTATTCTATCCAGGCCGAATAACTGCTTGGGGCAGTGTGCCGGGATATCAGGGTAGATAGGCGAAAAGCGCCTAGGAAAAAGGCGTTTCTCAACGCGGCAGGGGACCAATGTTAAGTCAGATTCTCAGCGCGCTGCTGCCGGCAATCATCACAATTATGCTCGGGTACTTCGCCGCATGGCACCACGATTTCTCGCAAGATGAGGTGCCGACCCTCAACCGCATGGTGCTGAACTACGCCCTGCCACTGGCTCTTTTCGTTGGCGTGTTCACTGCCGGGCGTGAGGAATTGCTGGCCGATATTCCGCTCGTAGTTTTCCTGCTCCTTGCAGTCGTGGGCACATATGTGCTGGTGCTTCTGACCGCTTCATTTGTCTTCCATCATCCGCCTGGCTTGAGCGCACTTCGGGCCTTGATGGCATCGGGACCAAGCACGGCTTTTGTCGGCGTGCCCGTTTTGGGCAGCTTGTACGGGGCCACAGCGAACATTCCAATTGCTGCCGGCGGCATCATCATTTCAATTGTCCTCGTGCCGGCCACACTTATTTTACTGGGACTTGACGCTGCGCGAAGCGAGAGCAGTGCTTCGGGGGCGAGAGGTGCACCGGATCGGACAGCACCTCGGATGGATATTTTGCACACGGTTTTGAAATCTCTCAAACAGCCTCTCGTCTGGTTACCGAGCGCTGGGTTCATCATGGTTCTGCTCGGCGTTGACCTCCCTAAGGTTATCGATCAGTCGCTCTCGCTGCTTGGTCACTCGTCGTCTGGCGTGGCGCTTTTCGCTTCTGGAATCATCCTTGCTGGTTACAGCGTAACCCTCAGCCGCCCCGTGATTAGTCTTGTTTTCATCAAGAATGTGGTGCAGCCCGGCGTCGTTTGCTTGGGAATGCTCGCGTTGGGCTATAAGGATCCGATCTTAGGTCAAACCGTCGTCACGACTGCGCTGCCCGCCGTTGCGATTGTGGTGATGTTGGCAGTTCAGTATCGCACGGCGATTCCAGAAGCCGCATCGGCCTTGCTGATCAGCACCTTCGGGTCGCTGATCACCATGAGCCTATTTATCTGGCTCGTGGGGTAGCGGCCCGCCGCGTTGCATTAGGATCAGACATCTAGGCGCTCCGGGAAGCGACGACGGGCGCTCTGCCGGCCTTTGCGGTCACTTCATCCGCCTCGCCTTCGAGGTGTAGGGCTTCGGCGATACGGCGGCGCGCACGATTGACGCGGCTTTTTATGGTGCCCACCGCGCAACCGGAAATCTCCGCTGCCTCTTCGTAGGAGAATCCCGCGGCCCCTACGAGGATAAGCGCTTCGCGCTGATCGTCCGGTAATTCATCTAGGGCCTCCTGGAAATCGCGCATGTCCATATGCCCATGTTGCTCTGGACTCGATGAGAGTTTGGCCGCATAGGCGCCATCCACATCCTCAACCTCGCGCTTTTTCTTCCGCCGTTCGGAAAAGTAGGTGTTGCGAAGTATCGTGAATAGCCAGGCTTTGAGGTTTGTGCCTTCCTCGAACGAAGAGAGGTTGTTCCAAGCTTTGAACAGCGTTTCTTGCACAAGATCGTCCGCACGTTCGCGGTCGCCGCAAAGCGATACGGCGAAGGCCCGCAGGTTACCAATTTGAGCAACGAGCTCATCCTTCAGGCTCGGTGAAACCGTGTCTGACAAGTCATTTCTCTCCGCTGTCGTCGAGATCCTTGAGAAGCCTCAAAAGGTGCTCGGGAACCGGTTCTTGGGCGACGGAGTCGAACACCGCTCGAACCTGACGGCCGATGTGGGCTTGGAGCGCGGGTGACATACCTGCATCCTGTTGGGCCGCTGGCTCGACGAGTTCATCGTCCGGCCGCTGGGTTCTCTTACTGGCGTCGACGGCCATGCGCCTTGGAGCCTTGTCCTTGTCGTCTTCGGTCACAACGGATCCCTATCGGTACGATCAGCAACCCGATTGTAACCGATAACCGCTGCATATCTGCACTGGAAAAACCCGCAATCCTTCAATGAGTTCCAGGGGCGGGCCAATTTTGCGGTAATTTCGTGCCTCCTGAACGCGTCTGAGCCAACCTCTGCATTGTTTCTTTCGCCCGCGTGTGTGAGAAGTTGGGAGCTCGATTGACCAATATCCCATGCTCTTTGGGGGAGCACCATTTCATGCAGCTGTCTCAGACCATCGCGCCGCACCTGCCGTTGCTCCGGCGTTTTGCGCGTGCTCTTGCGGGCTCACAGAGTGCGGGCGACGCCTATGTTGCGGCAACTTTGCAGGTCCTGGTGGAAGACCCATCGCTCTTCGACAACAGCCTCGAGCCTCGCGTTGCGCTTTATAGAACATTCGTCAGCATGTGGAATTCTGTTGGGCTCAACCTGAAGACCGAGGTTTTCGAGCGAGCAGACAGCGCAGTCGATCGGCAGCTTGAGCAGATCACGCCGCTGGCGAGGCAGGCCTTTGTGCTCTGTTCGGTGGAGGGTTTCTCGGAGGAAGAAACGGCGGACATCCTCAACACCACGCCCAGTAACGTGGAAGCACTACTCGATGACGCGGGCCGGGAGATAGCGGCGCAAGTTGCGACCGATGTGCTCATTATCGAGGACGAGCCGATGATTGCCATGGATCTAGAAGCGATTGTCGAAGGGCTGGGGCACCAAGTTGCAGGGATAGCGCGGACCCATGTCGAAGCCGTTAAGGCAGCTTCTAGTAAGACGCCCGGTTTGGTCCTTGCTGATATTCAGCTCGCAGACGGAAGCTCTGGGCTTGATGCTGTCAACGAGATGTTGGACTCGTTTGAAGTCCCTGTCGTCTTCATTACCGCCTATCCGGACCGGCTGCTGACGGGCGAGCGCCCCGAGCCGGCCTTCCTGATCACAAAGCCGTATCAGCCCGAGACGGTCAAAGCGATCGTTTCTCAAGCGCTTTTCTTCGAGCAGCACGCCAAGCGCAAGAGCTGACTATGAGCGGCCTCGATCCACATGCTTACGACCGATGTGCTGATGCGAAGGGTCGGCCGTCCTAAAGCTTGCCCAGAAACATCAACAGGAGAAGTAAGAGGATAATGACGCCCACCAGCCCAGTAGGAAACACGCCCCAACCGCGGCTATAGGGCCACGCCGGCAGGACGGCGAGCAAGACCGCGACCAAGATGATGAGTAGAATTGTAGGACCCATAACGTTTCTCTGATTTTGTTTGTACTGGGCTGTAGGCAAGAATTTGCAGAACATAGACTATTCTTGGTATCGCGTCAGGCTCAGCCGGACTAGGCGTGCCTGCTCGACTAGCGAAACCAATCATCAATCACTGCGT
Organism: Methyloceanibacter sp.; assembly: GCA_029287395.1. Classification (GTDB taxonomy): domain Bacteria; phylum Pseudomonadota; class Alphaproteobacteria; order Rhizobiales; family Methyloligellaceae; genus Methyloceanibacter. The sequence continues at coordinate 17,916 of JARFRF010000139.1, forward strand.
TTCCCACAAGACGGTACCGGTCTTGGCGCAGGAGGGAGTCGACTTGATCAACTCAAATCCCATTCTTGTTGTCGAGGACGAGTTTCTCATTGCGCTCGACATCGTCGCAGCGCTTGAAAGCGCAGGACTAGATGTCGTCGGCCCCGCAAGCACTGTCAGCGATGCGCTTAGTGCAATCCAAAGCCGACCGCTCCGCGGAGCATTGCTAGATGCCCATCTCGGCGGTGAGTCCGCAGGCCGGATAGCAGATGTGTTAGCCACGCGTGGCTTGCCATTCGCGTTTGTGAGCGGCTATGGCCGCGAGAGCTTGCCGACGGCCCACAGCGCAGCCCCGCTGGTCCGAAAGCCATTCACGGACCAAGAGATTCTTGCGGCGGTAGCTGGGTTTTGACAACGGCGCCGCGCAACAATTCGGACGTTCAGGCGTTTGGCGTAGGTGGGCGCAGTGATTGCCGAAGACGAACGGCCAGTGGAAACATAGATGCTCCTAACCTGGGCTGTAATTTTTGCTGTTGTGGCGCTGATTGCCGGCATATTCGGCTTCGGCGGCGTCGCATCGGCCGCGGCGGGCGTCGCGCGAGTTCTTTTCTTCATCTTCGTCCTTGTGTTCTTGGTCACTTTGATTGCCGCACTCGTGTAGTCGCCGCTATGTCATGGACCTCCCTGTGAGCGTCGCATTACCCATTCAAGCCCATGCAACCGCGGCTAATGCCGTGGCTTTCGTCCTCATCGGCGCGCTCTTGGCCTGCGGTTTGCTGATCTATCTCTACCAAGCTCGCAACAAGGCGCGCGCACGTGCGGCTACGCGACAGCAGCTCGAGGCGGACCTCGAACGGCGCACGAAGGAACTGGCCGAGGTAGACCGGCAGTTTGCGGTGGAGAGATCGGCGACCGAACAGCAGCTTCGCTTGCTGCTTCGCGAGCTGACGCACCGATCCAAGAACCTTCTAACCGTCATTCAAGCGATTGCTCGCCAGACAGCGAGGCAAACGGCCACGGTCGACGAGTTTCTCGACCGCTTCGGCGCACGGCTTCATGGCATCGGTGTTTCGCACGATCTTCTTGTCGCAGACGACTGGCAGGGCGCATCGCTACGGATGTTGGTCGAGCAGCAGCTGGAGGCGTACGCCGACGCTTCAAGTGAACAGGTTTCCATTGACGGAGAAGATGTTGTCCTAAAGCCAGAGGCCGTACAGAACCTCGGCATGGCGCTGCATGAGTTGACGGCGAATGCCGAGACGTACGGTGCGCTCTCCCGGCCTGAAGGCTCGGTGCATGTCAGTTGGCTCGTTTGTGACGACGAAAACACTCTGAAGCTCAGTTGGCAGGAAACAGGCGGGCCCGAAGTCAAGAAGGCATCCAGGTCGGGCTTTGGGCGCGCGGTGATCGAGAATATCGTGAGCCAGGCTCTTTCTGGGCAAGCTACGCTGATCTTCGCGCCGCAAGGGGTCCGCTGCGACATCGTTATTCCGGACTCGCATATCTCCTCGAGGGGCTAGGGCCGGCGGCGATCCCTGAATTGCTGCGGTTGCACGATAAAGCGCACGTGAACGGCTGTGCGCTGAAGTTGAGTTGAAGGTCTTCGGACAATCCTTAGATTCTTGTGATATCAATCGGCCGTGACCAATAAGGTGGCTGCCGATTGGGAAGGAGCCACTATGGTTACGAGACGACAGATTCTTATTGGCATCGCTGGCGTTTCAGCCGCAGCGGCGGGCGGTGCAGCTCTTCTGCGGGGAAATAGTTCGCCCGCGACGGCTGCGCCAGAAGGTCAGTTCGAGGTCACGAAAACCCCCGAGGAATGGCGCAAAATGCTGACGCCTCAGCAATATGCGGTGTTGCGCGAACATGATACCGAAGCTCGGTGGACGAGCCCGCTCAACCAAGAGAAACGAAAAGGTACGTTTGCCTGCGTTGGATGCGATCTTCCGCTGTTTGAGTCAAAAACGAAATTTGAATCGGGAACGGGCTGGCCGAGCTTTTATGCGCCGATTGACGGGAATATTGGCACGAAGAAGGACTTCAGCTGGGGCATGTCCCGCACTGAGGTTCATTGCCGTCGTTGCGGCGGGCATCTTGGTCACGTTTTCAACGACGGGCCGAAGCCAACCGGCTTGCGCTACTGCATAAACGGCGTCTCCCTGAAATTCATCCCGGCCTAGAGCCGCCGAGTCCTACCTCACTGGCTCGGGAGCTGCCGACTTTTGGGCGTCACTGGCAGAAAAGGGCCAGCGTCGAGATGCGGCGGAACCAAGCGCAGGGCGACGCGTTCTCACCAGTGGCGGGGTCAGTTGTGCGTACCCCGCTCGCCGTACGGGTATTACGGGGGTGAGGGAGTCGGGGACGGCTGCCCTCGCTCGTACTGTCACCCGGAGCGCCTGGACGACGCATCACCGTCCCGCCACACCTTGTTTCCACCATCGTTCGAAGAGATTGCCGCCTGCTTCTCGCAAAGGACGAAGCACGCCGGCGAAACTTGCCGTTTTGGGACCGTCTCAAACCAACAGCTTCTCAATGCCGACAAAAAACGGGCCGAACGCTGACACCTCGCTTTTGTAACTTGGGTAATCAGAAAATTTCGGCTTTGCTTGGCCGAACAGCGCCGAAAAAGTAGGATCGGTGCATGAGCCTCACGGGATCTGAAATGAACACTGGTCATCGTCACTGCCAGTCCAAGCAGGGACCAGTTTGGCTCGCGCTTTGCCTGCCGCTTCTCCTTGCCGGCTGCGATGCAAACAGCACGCAGACGCAACAGGCCTCCAAACAGAAGGTCGAGGTCGCAATGGCTGTTTCGACCGAAATTCCGCTCGTTAAAGAGTTCGTGGGCCAGACTGCGGCGGTCAAGCTCGTCGATGTTCGCGCCAAGGTCCAAGGCTATTTGACGGAGCGGCCGTTCACGGAAGGAGCTGACGTTAAAAAGGACGACGTTTTGTTCGTGATCGACCAACGGCCTTTTCAGGCGGCGGTGGACCAGAACAAGGCTGACCTTGAGCAGAATCAAGGACGGTTGGACTTCGCGCAGGAGCAGTTGAAGCGATACGAGACCCTGAAAGACGAAGGCACTGCATCGGTACAGAAGTACGAGTCCACACGGGCCGAAGCTATCGAGGCGGCCGGCGCGCTTGCGGCCAGTCAAGCCGCTTTGCAGAACGCAAAACTCAATCTGGACTACGCGACCATCACGGCGCCGATCGATGGACGCGTGAGTAATACGCTCGTTAATGTTGGCAATCTGGTAAGCGCAGAGAACACATTGCTGACCACACTGGTTCAGCTCGATCCCATATACGTCTACTTCAGCCCGAGCGAGCGCGATTACCAAGAGATGGTTCCCTTCCAGGAGAAAGGGCCATTAAAAGTCTCGATGATACTGTCCTCGGGAGAGCTTTTTCCGAAGCAAGGCGTTGTCGACTTCGTCGACAACCGGGTCGACCCCAATACCGGTACGCTCAAGATGCGGGCGGTGATTCCTAATCCAGACAAGACACAACGGCCGGGTCAATTCGTCACGGCGAAAGTTACTTTGGCGGACCAGCATAAGGTTGTCATGATCCCCGCCAAAGCCGTGGCTCAAGACGAAGGCGGCCACTACGTTTATCTGGTCGACAAAGACAGCAAAGTGAATCGGCAAGACGTTGGGATTGGGGCTGAGTACGAACAGAACTACGTTATTGAGAAGGGCATCAAGCCTGGGGACAGGGTGGTCGTGAGCGGTCTTCAAAAGGTCAAAGCCGGCACGCAAGTTGACGTGGTTATACCGGAAACGAAGCCCTCCGGAACTTCGGCTGCTAACGAAAGGAGCGGCGGTAGGACTAATGACAATTCAGCTGCCAGGGACAACGCTCCAGTGACATCAGGTCAAGAGGCCGCTGCCAAGTCAGACTGAGGAGTTTGTGTTCACCGGCCGCGGGCTCAAGCTTCCGACGGCTGCGCGTGTCGAGTCCGCAACCGTTCGATCAGGACGTAGAAAACCGGGACCACGAACAAGCTCAAGACTGTTGCGGCGAACATGCCACCAAACACGGCGGTGCCCAGCGATTGACGGGCGCTTGATCCAGCACCGGAGCTGAAGACGAGCGGCGTGACGCCAAGAATAAAGGCAAAAGCCGTCATGAGTATGGGCCGCAACCGAATGCGCGCCGCTTCAGTTGCTGCTTTCTCGATGGATAAACCATCCTCGCGCCTGCGGCGCGCGAACTCGACGATAAGAATAGCATTCTTACTCGCTAGGCCGATCAGCATGATGAGTCCAATCTGGCAGTAGAGATCGTTGCTCAACCCACGCAAGGCCTGGGCACCAAGTGCACCTACCATTGCAAGCGGCACCGCCAAGATCACGGTGAAGGGCATTGACCAGCTTTCGTACTGCGCGGCGAGACAGAGAAACACCATGACCAAGGCAAGAGCGAAGATATATGGCAAGACGTCGCCGGCTTTGATCTCCTGGTAGGCGCTGCCCGTCCACTCGTACCCCATAGTGTTCGGCAGTATGTCAGCCGCGATCTCTTCCATAGCTTGAATGGCTTGATTGGAGCTATAGCCGGGGGCCTGCGAACCGTTGATCGCAGCGGATCGGAACAGATTGTAGTGGCTGATGTTCCGTGCGCTGACCGCAGCGTGCAGGCTTACGAGGCCGCTAAGGGGTATCATTTCACCTCGGACATTCCTCACATAGATATCGGAGATATCCGTGGTCAGTGCCCGAGCATCTTTTTCCGCCTGGAGATAGACGCGGTAGACGCGCCCGAACTTGTTGAAGTCGTTTACGTAGTAGCCGCCGAGATAGACTTGCAAGGCCGTGAACACCTGATTGAGTGAGACGCCCTCACTAAGGACCTTGTTTCGGTCGATATCGATGCGATAGCCAGGCGTCTGAGCTGAGAATGTCGTGAACAAGCCCTGGAGTTCAGGACGCTTGGACGCGTCTTCGATGAAAGAATTGGCAATGGTCTCGAGTTCGGTCAGCGAGCCTCCGGTATAGTCTTGCAATTCGAACTGAAATCCGCCCGTTGGACTAAGGCCCGGGATTGCGGGCGGGTTGACAGCGTCGACCTCCGCATCGGGGAACTTGGCGAACTGAGCGTTCAGTGTTGGGAGAATATAGGTCAAGAGCTGCTCATTGGCGGCTGTGCGTTCCGACCACGGCTTAAGAATGGCAAACAACGAGGCTGCGTTCGGCGCGGAGTTTGAGTTGAGGAAGCTGAAGCCGGCGAATGCAATGACATGCGCCACGCCCGGCGTTTCCATTAGCGTTTTCTCGATCTGGCTCACGACCTCTTGCGTGCGTTCAAGCGACGTGCCTTCAGGTGTCTGCATTAGGACAATGAAGTAGCCCTGATCTTCAGGTGGTACGAAACCTGTCGGCACTGACTTGAAGAGATAAACGGTCCCGACGAGCGCAACGATGAAGAATCCAACCACCAAGACCCAGCGTCGTATCAGGATACCGACGAGACTCTCGTAACCTTCATTGAGATGCGCAAAACCCTTGTCGAACCAAGCAAACAGAGGGTGCCTCTTGCTCGCTTCGTTCGTCAGGAGCACCGCACAAAGCGCCGGGCTCAGCGTCAGCGAGTTGAAGGCGGAGATCGCGACGGCGAAGGCAATCGTGAGCGCAAACTGTGTGTAGAGTCCGCCCGTGATCCCAGGCGTGAAGGCAACGGGGACGAAAACGGCCATCAGGACGAGTGAAGTTGCGATGACGGGTCCTGTGACTTGATTCATGGCATCGTTCGCGGCCTTGCAAACGTCGATCGCTTTGCTCTCGAGATTTCTCGTAACGTTCTCGACGACAACGATGGCGTCGTCGACGACAAGACCGACCGCGAGCACCATTCCGAAAAGGGTCAGTGTATTGATAGAGAAACCTGCGGCCAGGAGCGCCGCCAATGTTCCGATAAGGCAAACCGGGATGGTAATCACCGGGATCAGCGTGGTGCGAAGACCGTGCAGAAACATGAAGATGACGAAGACGACCAGCACGATCGCGAAGCCCAGCGTGGTCAAGACCTCTTTGATTGACGCTCGGATGAAGAGCGTCGTGTCGTAAATGGTCTCGTATTCAAGGCCCTCGGGAAACCGCTCAGACAGCCGCGCGAGCTCGGCCTTGACTTGATCGGCGAGCTCAATGGCATTGGCGTCGGGGAGCTGGAAGACGCCGAAGGGCAGGGCGGGCTGACCGTCGACATTAGCCGCTTCATCGTAGAGTTCGGCCCCAAGCTCCACGCGACCGATGTCCTTAATCCTTACGATCCTTTCATCAGCCTCGGCCCGGACAATGATGTTGCCAAACTCCTCTACCGTTTGGAGGCGCCCAAGCGTGGACAAGGTGAATTGAAACACCTGCCCCTCCGGCGCCGGTTCTTGTCCGAGCGCACCTGCAGCCACAACCTGGTTCTGATCGGAGACGGCGCTCGTCACATCCTCGGCTGTAACGCCGAGGCTCGCCATCTTTTGGGGGTCGAGCCAAATGCGCATCGCGAAGGTGCGCTCTCCGAACATCTGCAACATGCCGACGCCGGGAATGCGATTTATGACGTCGAAGATGTGAATCGTGATGTAGTTGCTGATGAAGAGCGTGTCGTAACGGCCGTCAGGCGAATAGAGATTGGGGGCGATTGTGATATCGCTCGACTGCTTCGTGACAGTGACGCCGGCCCGGACCACTTCGTCGGGCAATTGGGACGAAGCGATCTCGACATTGTTCTGCACGTCGACGGCTGCGATATCGAGATTGTAGCCCGTCTCGAACGTCACTGTGATCGTCGACGTGCCGTCGTCGGCGCTCACTGATGACATGTAGACCATGCCTTCGACGCCGTTGATCTGTTCTTCGAGAGGCGTAGTGACGCTGTCCTCGACCGCGCGTGCGTTGGCCCCGGTGAAGGTCGCTGACACGTTGACCGTCGGCGGTGCAATGGGCGGATACTGACCGATGGGAAGAAACGGCAGCGACACAGCGCCGAGCAACACGATCACGATCGCAAGAACGCTCGCGAAGATCGGCCGTTCGATGAAAAACGCACTCAATACTGTGCTCCCCCGTCGCGCCCCCAAAGCGCTGTCACGATGCACGAGGC
>JARFRF010000188.1 GCA_029287395.1 Methyloceanibacter sp.
GGCAAGGATGCCGTCGCATCGCTCATCGGGTGTGCGCTCGAAACCGGACGGACCCATCAAGTGCGGGTCCACCTGGCCCATTATGGCCATCCGCTCATCGCCGATCCGCTCTACGGACAGGGCTTCAAGTCGAAACTAAAGACGGTCCCCGAGGATTTGGCTCGCGCGATCTCGTCCCTCTATCGGCAAGCGCTGCACGCTGCGCACCTCGCCTTCGTTCATCCAACGCGCGGCACCTTACTTGAATTTAACAGTGAACTACCTAACGATCTCGCCGAAATTGTGCGACAATTCAGACATCTGTAGTGATGGGTCCCCCTTTCGCAAGAGCACGAAACGTCATACAGACGGACAAGTTGGGGGGGGCGTCGATTAGGGAAAAGATGCGAGGAGCCGCTCGTCCTTGCAGGGCACGGGTCCCGGGAAGACAGCCATGGCCTCCAAGAGTTTACCGAGCGTCAGCGCGCATGGCGGACTGACGCGCTACCTTGAAGAAATCAGACAGTTTCCAATGCTGGAGCCTCAGCAGGAGTACATGCTCGCCAAGAGTTGGCGCGAGCATGACGACCGCGATGCGGCCCATGAGCTGGTGACCTCGCACTTGCGTCTGGTCGCCCGCATCGCCATGGGCTACCGAGGTTACGGTTTGCCGATTGGCGAAGTCATCTCCGAGGGCAATGTCGGCCTGATGCAGGCAGTGAAGCGCTTCGATCCCGACAAGGGCTTTCGCCTGGCGACTTACGCCATGTGGTGGATCCGCGCGGCCATTCAGGAGTACATCCTGCGCTCGTGGAGCCTGGTGAAGATGGGCACGACCGCGGCCCAAAAGAAGCTCTTCTTCAATCTGCGCAAGATCAAAGGGCAGCTTAAGGCGCTTGAGGAGGGCGATCTGCGTCCCGATCAAGTGAAGCAGATTGCGACGCGCCTCGGCGTGAGTGAGGACGATGTTGTCTCTATGAATCGCCGCCTCGGCGGTGACTCCTCGCTCAACGCTCCAGTCCGCAACGATGCGGAGAGCGGCGAATGGATGGATTGGCTTGTAGACGATACGGCCATCGATCAGGAGACCGCTTTAGCCGAGTCCGAAGAGCAAGAGCAACGTCGAGGCATGTTGCACGAGGCGCTGGAAGGTTTGAACGACCGGGAACGCCGTGTGTTCGAGGCTCGCCGCCTCTCGGAAGATCCCCTAACCCTGGAACAGCTCTCGACGGAGTTCGGCGTCAGCCGTGAGCGAATTCGTCAAATCGAGGTTCGCGCGTTTGAAAAAGTCCAGCAAGCCGTGCAAAGGGCGGCCGCTGCCGCTGCACAACCGGAGCTCGAACCGGCCGACTAGTCCCCACCGCAGTCAACTGCAGCGCTGGACGCGAATCACCCCGCCCGCTAATGATCGACGCAGCAGATTGGGGGCGGCGTGTGGAGACTCTGAAGTCCGGCGATGTCGAAATTGCCTATCTCGATGAGGGTGAAGGCCCGACCGTCGTGCTCGGACATTGCTCGGCCGCTTCTCATCGGGAATGGGCGCCGCTGATCGACAAGCTTGTAGAGGATTGGCATGTCCTCGCGCCGGACCTTATTGGTTACGGGCAGTCCGGCCCTTGGCCCGCCGAAAAACCCTTCTCGATCGACGCCGATGTCGAAGCGTTGCTCGCTGTCGCAGAGAACGGGGAAGCACCGCTGCATTTGGTCGCCCATTCCTACGGTGCGGCTCTGGCTCTTGAGGCTGCTCGCTCACTCAAAGATAAGGTCAAGAGTCTCACGCTCATCGAGCCGGTCTCGTTTCATCTCCTGCGCCTCGAGGATCTGCCCGAGTGGCAAGATGTTGAAAAACTGGGCGTTGCCGTTCTCGACCCGGTCGCCAAAGGTGAAGACAAAAAAGCTGCCGGAGCATTTATGAGCTACTGGCTCGGCCGATGGCGGTGGTGGCTCGCGCCCGACCGCTTCAAGACTGCAATCGCCGCCACGATCCCCAAAGTGGCGCTTGAATTCTCAATTGCACTCGACGCCAAGAGCACCGCAATGGATTATGCGGAAATCACCGCCCCAACTTTGCTGATCATGGGATCCAAAACGCCCCCACCAACCCGCGCCGTGACTCAGCTCTTGAGCAAAACGCTGCCCAATGTCGAGCTACAGGTCCTAAAGGGCGCCGGACATATGAGCCCGTTTACCCATCAGAGTAAGCTCAACCAGATGATCCTCGATCATCTGACCGCTCATCGCTAGACCCGCCGTCCTCCAACGACTCTATGTCTTTGGCGAACAAGTCTTCCAACTCGGCGGCGGCCGTCAGAGCGTTCGCGCGCATCTTCTCTTGGTCGGTATAATCCTCGTACTCGTTGAAAAGCCGCGCCTCGTCATGAACCTTAAACGTATCGATCAGCCGGCGGGCTTCTTTGGGTGTAAGACCGAGGCCCCGCAGAAGATCAGCGGTCAAGCTCAACGCGGACCGATAGGTCTCGCGCTCGATGATCGTTACGCCTAAGTCCATAAGTTTGTGCACATGGATGCGATCGCGCGCCCGCGCATAAATCGGAAGATCGGGGAAGTTCTCCCTTACGATTTCCGCAACGCGGAGCGAGTCCTCCACATCGTCGATTGCTAGCACGAAGGCGCTGGCCTTGTTCGCACCTGCGGCGCGGAGGATGTCGATGCGGCCCGCGTCGCCGTAGTAGATCTTGGCGCCGAAACGCTTGACGAAGTCAACCTGGGCAATCGACTTATCGAGTGCCGTGAATGGAATATGCCGTGCACGGAGCACTCGGGCGACGATTTGGCCGAAACGACCAAATCCGGCGATGATGACGTGCTTTTCGTCTTCGGGAGGCATCTCATATTCTGGCGCCGCGCTTTTCTTCGCCCGCTCAAACCATTCGTCCGCGAGTAGCAGTAGCGGCGTTGCCGCCATGGAGAGGGTAACCGCCAACGTAAGCAGTCCCGCTGTCTCGCGATCGATGACCCCCTCGACGATGCCGACGGCGAAGAGCACGAATGCGAATTCGCCGCCTTGGCTCAGAACGATGCCGAGCCGGCGCGATGGTGCGCTCTTCAAACCCCACCAGCGACCGAGGCCAAAGAGAACCATGAACTTTACGGCGATCAGAACTGCCACAATAAGAAGTAGCGCCCCGGGACGTGACACGAGAACCGACAAGTCAATCGACATGCCCACGGCCATGAAGAACACGGCGAGCAGAAGGCCCTCGAACGGAGCGATGTCCGCCTCAATCTGATGCCGGTATTCGGAATCGGCGAGGAGCGCGCCGGCGATAAAGGATCCCAGCGCCGCCGATAGCCCCACCTCCTCCATCAACAGGGCCACACCAACAACGGTCAGCAGCGCCGACGCGGTCATAGCTTCGCGAACGCCCACAGCGGCAACGAGACGATAAAGCCGGCTCAAAAGAAAACGGCCAACGACAATCACACCGGCAATGGTGAGGATCGCGATCCCGGCGCTCCCGAGATCCATGGACGGCTCCTCGCCACTACCAAGAGCGAAGAGAGGCACCAACGCGATCAGCGGGATGGCTGCGAGATCCTGGAAAAGAAGGATCGAGAAAGCCAGCCGGCCATGGCGTGCTGTGAGTTCGCCCTTCTCTTCCAAAACCTGCAGGGCGAAAGCCGTCGAAGATAATGACAGAGCAAGGCCGATGAAGAGCGCCTGCCCCGTTGCGAGCCCTAACGCAAGGCCGATCCCAGCCAACACGAACGCGGTCAGAACGAGTTGAGCCGCGCCAAGGCCAAAAATCGCCGAGCGCATGGACCAAAGACGGATCGGACGCAGCTCGAGGCCAATCACGAACAACAGCAAGACGACGCCGAACTCGCCAAATTCGAGGACCTTCTCCACATGATCCAGTGCGTAGAGCGGACCGAGGACATACGGTCCTATAACGACACCGGCGGCGAGGTATCCAAGAACAGCGCCGAAACCGAGAAACCGTCCCAAAGGCGCGGCAATAGCGGCGGCGGCCAAAAACACCGTCACCTGTATAAGCTGTGCCTCTGTCATATCTGTCGAGTACCCTCAACCCGCAAACAGCGCGACGTGCGGTAGGAAAAACAGCTAGCCCACACGCAGCGCGAAACGCGATCGGGCAACTATCTTTTCGAATCTGCCTATCACGCCAGCGTAGGTCTGGCCAATTCCGCCTTTGGTGAGTCACCCCATCGCCTGCTAGGAGAAGCCAAAGGATCGCCAGATGGATACCGGCCCTAGGAACTCATCAGACTCGACTGTAGAACAGGCAGCCGCACCGACATTGGGCGAAGCCCTGCCCGTATGGACGAAGATCGGCGTGATATCCTTCGGCGGGCCAGCAGGCCAGATCGCGCTGATGCACCGCGAGCTCGTCGAACAGCGTAGCTGGATTAGTCACGAGCGATTCCTTCACGCCCTGAACTTCTGCATGTTGCTGCCGGGTCCAGAAGCGATGCAGCTTGCGACCTATGTCGGCTGGCGGCTCAATGGCACACTTGGCGGC
>JARFRF010000020.1 GCA_029287395.1 Methyloceanibacter sp.
GTACGGAAGGGATAACCGCTGAAAGCATCTAAGCGGGAAGCCCACCTCGAAACGAGTTCTCCCTTGAGAGCCGTGGAAGACCACCACGTTGATAGGCTGGATGTGGAAGCGCAGCAATGCGTGAAGCTAACCAGTACTAATCGCTCGATTGGCTTGATTGCTTTCATTGTCAGTACCCATCCTATTTGTGCTACCGGCCTAGTGGCCTACATAAGCACGAGGATGGGTGGGACGCTGCCGCAACGCGCGGTAGTGCCCGAAAACGGGACCGGATTTTCATAACCAACTGTTCTTTGCTGGCCTGGTGATTTTGGCGGAGCGCCTACACCCGATCCCATCCCGAACTCGTCCGTGAAAAGCTCCAGCGCCGATGGTACTAAGTCTCAAGACTTGGGAGAGTAGGTCGTTGCCAGGCTTGCTAAGAGCAGATGGTTGTCTTTCGCGTCGGCGCCGCTATGGCAGGCGCCACGTGGAACTTTATCGAGATTTCTCCTCTTCATGATCGTTGGCACCACGCATTGCGCAGGTCGCCACTCCAATAACACCGCCGCCTGGGCTCCCCAGCGGCGGTTTTTTGTTGCCTGTGGGGCACCGCTCGTATGTAGGCGTTGCGATGTCGAGGGCGTGCCGCCATAGTCCGCGCGGATTTCATTCCATCGTCTTCATTGCCAACAAAATAGGGGAACGAGACAGATCATGTCTGACCGTATTGTCATGAGAGTAGGCGAGAGCCTGGTTGCAGGCGGACCGCCCGGTACGGCTGCGGAGCCGGAAGTCGCCATTGGCGAAATGGACGGTCCCATGGGATCGGCCTTCGCCAACCTTTTGGGAGACCAGGTGAAGGGCCACAGCCGTGTCCTCGCGTTGATGAACACCGACGTCATGGTGCGGCCGCCGACCATTTGCGTGAGCAAGGTGACGGTGGAGGATGCACGCTACACGAACATCCTTATGGGCACCGTGCAGTACGCGACGGCGATGGGCGTGCTCGACGCGGTGCGCTCCGGCGATATTCCCAAAGACAAGGCGGACGACCTCGGCATTATCGTGTCGATCTGGTTGAACCCTGGCATCGTCGACGTCGAGGATCTCGACCACAAGATCCTGTTCGACATTCACCGCAAGGCGACGTGGCAGGCCATCAACAAGGCCATGACCTATCAGCCGTCGATCGACTGGCTGCTCGAGAACCAGGACAAGGTCGTCCACAAATACTTCGAGAAGGCTTTGAAGGGCGAGTAGCCGCGAGCCGTGCAGGAGATCCAGTTGGAAGCCGTCGCAGGTGAGCCTGCGGCGGCTTTCCGCGTCTTGTTGCCTATGTCGCTGGTGGCCTCAATCGGCCGCCGGACCAAGCAGGTACTCCTGGGCCCAGCGCTTGCCGGGTCTGAGGTAGAACGCGTTTCCGCCTGCGACGGTTACGTATTTCGCCGGGTAGGGGTTTTTGTAGCTAGCCGCATGAAAATGCATCGCCGGGCCCACTTTAGGGTGTCTTCCACCCTTGAGGACGGCGTCGGCGGCGTGCAAAGCGGGCTTCATCTGCTTGGGGTCCATCTTCCGCTTAAGAACGCCCGGCGCGAACTGTTTGTGTTGCCCAACAACGCCGCAGATCGTGCTGGGAAACCGCTCGGACTCCACGCGGTTCATGACCACGGTTCCAACGGCCATGCTGCCGTCAAAACTTGATCTGTTGGACTCGAAGTACATTGCGCGAACAAGACATTCTCGTTCGTCGGTGGTCGCGACCATGGGCAGGCCGCCACCTGAGCGCCCCGAGCAGCCGCTCAAGCACAGCGCCGCTATTGCCACAGCGTTCGCTGCCCCGAGGATTGTCCTTCGCTTCTTCAGCTTTTTGTCCCCCGATCGCGATGACCCAAGACCTGCCGACGTTTGCCGACGCCGGTCATGCTGGGGTCCAGCCAAGTCTGGCTAGAGCGCGGCGAACCTAAGGGGTAAAGGTTGACTTGAAATTGACGCTCCGAACTTTCTGGCATTTTTAGCCCGATGGGCGTATTCGCATCCATAGACGATATTGATCCCGCCAGCCGCTTTGATCAGCGAAGCATTCCCCCAAGCACTTGATTCAATGCAAGTTCATAGAGCGACGGACCGCCGCACGTGACACCACGGCACAGCACGCAGGCTCTAAAGGGTCTAAGAACTCTAAAGGGTCTAAGAAAAGGTCCGCGGCTGTCGCATGGGACTACCACTTTGACTTGTACTGCCGGTTGAGCTGGAGGGGACGATGGGGCGCATGACGAGACACCGGATTGAGATAGGGCTCGCATTGGCGATTACCCTGGCTGCGTTCTTGTTCGTCGCCCTGGCAGTTTGGGCCGAGGAAAGAACGAGCATCGCTGTGTCCGAGGCCTGGGTCCGCCCCACGATCGGAGAGGGGCGCGTTACGGCCGCTTACATGACAATCCAGAATATTGGGACCGACACAGATGTGCTGCGCAGTGCGAGCTCGCCCAAAGCCGCCCGGGTCGAAATCCATGAAACGAAGATGACCGATGAAGGCGTCATGAAAATGAGGCCTGTCGAGAATGGGCTCACGGTTGATCGAGGCGGGGCTGTCTCGATGAAGCCAGGTGGGCTCCACATCATGATCATGGGGCTGGATGAAAAGCTCCCTGAGGGTGCCACGCTGCCATTGACTTTGGACTTCGCCAAGGCTGGCAAGGTTCAGCTCACCGTACCCGTCGCGACACGCCCGGCTGGCGCGTCGAAGGACGCGACCGGCGATCATAGTCATCATTGACGTCTTTGACTTGCCGCGGGTCCCTCACTTACTTGTCTCCGCCGCGGTAACCCGACAGGGCACAGGCGTACAGCGTTCGGGTCCTATTGCTGACGAGCGGAATTTCAACCGGCTCCAAGGGCGTCATCCGCTCGAACTTCTTCGATATGCTCCGCCGGCAAGAGTGCAGCGAGACCAGAAGGACAGGCTCGGGCACCCCTGCGACGAAAGGCCGTGTCATCTGATAGTGATGATGCGGATCAGGCTTGCGCTTCCACGCGTAGAGCGGTGTGTCGACATCCCTCATGTAATAGAGCAGCTCGGCGGTAAGATCGCGCGTGTCTACCAGTACGGCGCCATAGGGTGCCTCTGACAGAATCTTGCGCACGGCGTCCGCCGTTTCCTCCCAGGCGATTGATGACCGCAAGAACAGCAATTGCTCGAACGGCTGCCAGCTCCGCGCAAAGGCAGGTGCAATCCCAATCACGGCCGCCACAACAATGTGCAGAGCCATGGAAATGGCGAGAAGCGTGCGCCGCCCTTGTTCCAGCAGAACCGCCGTTACAAAAATCGTTGCGGCGGGATAGGCGGTAGCAGCCCAGTTGCCGTGCGCGCGCGACAGCAAGGCCTGGATAGTCAGCGTCACGAGGATGGGCAGTGAAAAGCAGAGAAGCAGTGTCTTGCGAGGGTCTTCGCGGTCTTGGACCTGCCGGATCGCTGCGCGGATGAGGACGGCAAAGAGGATCGGCCCGAACAGCGCGAACTGCGCGCCGATAAACTCGAGAAGTTCGAACGGGTGCACGTAGGGTGCACGCCATCCCATATTGTCCCCGGTGTGTCTTGCGGTCGGCCAGCCATGTTCGGCGTTCCAAAAGATGTTCGGCGAGAACAGCGCAACAGCAATAAGTCCGGCGACGATGGCTCGGCCGCCTTTGAGTGCCTCGCGTGCTTCGCGGGACACGATGGCGTGGCAAGCGATGCAGAGCACCGCATATATCATGGCCTGTTTGGCCAGGAGCCCCGTGCCGAAGGCAATGCCCAAGAGAATCGCAAAGCCCATGCTCTGATGCTTCACCAGCATCACCCAGAAGAACAGCATCAGTGTCCATAGGAAGATCAGCGGCGCGTCAGTGGTGATCAGAGCAGAGGCATAGGAGACACCAGGCAGCGTCACGAAGATGATTGCGGCCCAGAATCCCGTTCGCGCACTGAAAAGCGTTCGGCCAATGACGAACAGTAGTCCCGATGTCAGCGTGTAGAGTATCGGGGAGGCGGCGCGCGCGCAGGCCTCCGAGAGTCCGCAGGTCTCGCTCATCGCCCGGATGACCCACGCAATCATCGGCGGCTTGGAGAAATACCCGAAGTCTAAGTCACGCGACCAAGTCCAGTACTGAGCCTCGTCCATGACGAGGTCTACCTTCGATGCGTGGAGCGCAAGCAGCCGAAACGCCAACAAGATGCCCAGGCATAGAAGGGTTAGTAGGGCATAGCCCCTATCAGACAGCGGCGGGCCAATGAGCGCGTCGGACGATCCGTACGCTTTCGAACTTTCGTGGGCAAGCAACGTGGATTCCTCTCCAGAGGCTTGGCGCGGGGCTCAGCCGCTAGAGGGCTGAAATATCTATCAGAATTATGTCAGCTGCGTTGCATCCTACATCTGGACGTCAAACTTGAACATCACTATGGTCGCTTCGACCAGCAATCGTGTTCCGTGGGAGATCACATGCCAGGCGATTGGGCGCCGGGCGGCGCCGTCCGCATCTCCGTCGTTATTCCTGCGTTCAACGAGCAGGGTAATATTGGTCGGCTGATCGAGGAAACTTACAACACTGTTCCCGAGGCAATTCTTGGGGAGGTGATTGTTGTCGACGATGCGAGTGACGACACAACGGCGGCTGAAATCAAAGCACTAATCCCGACCCGCGGCACTCTGCGGTATCTCCGCCATGCGCGGCGTGCGGGCCAGAGTGCATCGCTCCGCACGGCGGTCACCGCGGCACGCTTTCCGGTGATTGCGACAATGGACGGCGATGGACAAAACGATCCGGCCGATATTGCGACACTTTTTGAAAAGCTCGGCGAGCCTGGTTCTGAGCCAGCCCTTGTGGGTGGGGTTCGAGCTTCCCGAAAGGACAAAGGGTCGAAGCGCTTCGCCTCGCGGTTCGCCAATTGGCTGAGGGACAAGGTCTTGGATGACGGCTGCCCCGATACGGGTTGCGGAATCAAGGTGTATCATCGGGATGCCTATATGGCTCTCCCGTTCTTCACCAGCATGCACCGCTATCTTCCGGCCTTTTTCTTGACCTATGGACATCAAGTGAGCTTTGCATCGGTCAATGATCGTCCGCGCCTGGCGGGCTATTCGAAGTACACCAATTTGGGTCGTGCGCTGATCGGCATCTACGATCTCGTCGGCGTAAGATGGTTGCGGAAACGCACGGACATTCCACTCGTGGCCGAGCATGTTCACGGTGACGCCGCCAAGGCAGGCGAGCGGCATATTCAACTTGTAAGCCAGAGAGGGTAACGGCCATGTTAGAGGGCCTGTCGCAATGGTGGGCGGATAAGTCCGCTGCGGAACTGGTTTGGCTTGGTGTTGGCTTGTTCGCGCAGCTGATGTTCTCTATGCGGTTCCTTATTCAGTGGATCGCAACGGAGCGGGCCCGGGCGTCCATTGTTCCCGAGACGTTTTGGTATTTCAGCTTCCTCGGCGGGCTGATGCTGCTTAGCTACGCCATCCATCGGATGGACCCTGTGTTCATCATCGGTCAGGCGACGGGCCTGATCATTTATTCCCGCAATATCTACTTCATCTGGCAGGGGAAAAAGGTCGACGAGGGGCCCCCAGAAATTCCGATGGAAGGCGAGGCCAAATCAGCCAGCACGCCCGCCCAGGGCTTCGAGAACAACGGCTTACGGCCCGCGGCCCGCAGTAAGGCGTGAGGCACGCAAGGCTTTACAAAGCTGTCGTGAATCCCCTATTAAAAGCGCAGCGACGCAGGCCAAAACGGGCGCGCAAGGTTAGCGCGTCCAATCATTGTCGAACCTTTCCATAAGGTTCTCCCCCTTCGCGGCAGCCCCGATAAGGTGTGCACGCGGCCAAGGGTCGGTCCTTTGTCTACAAAGGCCACATGAATTGACGCGGGGTGGAGCAGCCCGGTAGCTCGTCAGGCTCATAACCTGAAGGTCGTAGGTTCAAATCCTACCCCCGCAACCAATTTTGCCGCCCCTGCCATTGTCTCATAGGGGGTCGGTGTTTCTTCTATATAGCTGTGCCAGTTGCGGTTGGACTGAGATGGGCGCGCGTGCCGCTCAAGCAGCAACTTTGGTGTCAAGACCGCCGAAGTTAGCTTTTCATCGGACGGCAGCGGACCTCATTGCGCGAAGCGGCCGCGAGCCGCGTTCTGGGCCGTCTGTCGAAACGCTTCAAAGGTCCGCGGATCGTTCAGTCTTCTTCCGGAGGAAGCCAGGTGAGTGAGGAGTGATGCAGCGAGATGAGAACGCGACCGTCTAGCTTATGATAGGCGAAGGTGTAGTCCGCACGCGTAGCATTGCCATCGCCATCGACGAAGGTGTAATGGCCCATATCCTTATAGCCGAGCCCACCCGCTTTTAAGATTGGACCGGCGGCGCTCTGAAATTCCACGCGCGTCCACCCCTTATTGAGGAAACCAGCGTCATGGGGATAGTTCGGATCACCGCCCACGAAGTATGATCGCGCGCCTGCGCGATCGAGTCGAATGACGTCCGCCAGGGTAGGCTTAAAGAGTAGCGGTTCGTCTGGTGTTCCGAAGTCGTAAAGTTCGAGGAGCTGATCGACGTCACGCTCGGTGACGCATCGTGCCCAGGCGCGCTGTGCGGCAACGACTTCAGCTTTGGTCATCGGTTCAAAAACGCGTTCAGAAATTGTTCTTGCTCCCAATAGATTGATCGCCCGGAAATGTAACGGGCGAGATGAGCCGGGCCCAGCAACGGGTCGTGTCGGTCGGGCGCGCGACCTGTGCAACATCCTTTGGTGTTCGAGGTCAATCAAGGCCTCACCGTGTGGCTGTTGAAAAACCCTCAGGACGTGGGGCTCTTGTTAAGCCTGTCGCTCAAAGCGGTCAATGCGTCTCAGCACGCGTGCCACATCTCAACCACGCAGAACTCTGATTCGCGCAAGCTCGTTTCTCTTCGACAGATGGTTCAGCCGCCACGTCCAACCTCTCGCTTGAAGACAATCAAAAGTTAATGTCCAGCACGCCGTGCAAGGCACAATGGCGGGGGACATTCGGCTGGCTTCAGCTCTTCGGCTCGCACAGAGGCCTGAAAAGACATATCGAGAATGATGCAGATCAAGGAGTGAGCGGGGTCATAAATCCTTAATATTCGGCAGAACCTGATAGGAGAGAGCCGTGACGTACAGAACCGTTGCTGACGTATTGCAGGGCCAGAAGCTGCTCGCGCTGGGCAAGCAGGCATCAGTCCAGGAAGCCTGCCGCCGGATGTGGGAAAGCCGGAAAGGGTCCGTCCTCGTTGTCGATCACGAGCAGCGGCTCCTGGGTATCTTTACTGGGCGGGATGCCGTGCGGACCCTGGCCGAGGGACGAAACGCCGAGACGACTCCAGTTACTCATGCCATGACACGTAGTCCAGTTACCGTTGCGCCGTCGATCGTGGCCATCGACGCGCTTCGTAAGATGAACGACTACGGTTTTCGCCACCTGCCCGTTGTTGATGGCGATACGGTCCTTGGAGTCGTGTCGCGCGGCGACTTCAAGGGCATCGAGATCGAACGTCTGGACGACGACGAAAACCTCGCCGAGCTCCTGCGTTAGCAGCGCCGTGGTCGTCCATTACTTCCCTCGATCGAGATTGCGGTACATTGCCCTGCTGCCACCGACTGTATCGGTCCAGGCGCTCGGTTGATGGCCGGCTATTGCCGAGTCAGGATATGAGAAAACTTGCAGCACCGAGTAAGTAGGTACACGCCTTAACATCGTTCCGGATATTCTGCGATACGCGATCATCCGCTTGAGGTCTCGTTGAGACGCTGCATCGGGCGTATATATTGGACTGATCAGATTTCAGGGGGATGCAATGTTCGAAATCGCCGAAGTCGGTCGAACGGTTTCACGGAAAGACTTCAAGAAGGCGGCCCCATTAGTGCGTCAGGAGTTGCTGGAACTCCAGCAACGTCTGCTCAAGGAGAAGGGTTTTCGAACCATCTTGGTCTTTGCTGGCGTCGACGGTGCGGGCAAGAGCGATAGCGTTGCGCTCCTCAATCAATGGATGGATGCACGTTGGCTCAGCACGTGTGCATACGATGAGCCGACAAACAGCGAAAAGGACCGGCCTGAATTCTGGCGCTATTGGCGGGATCTCCCGCCCCGCGGCCGCATCGGCATGTTCCTTAGCGCTTGGTACTCTCAGCCTGTCCTAGATCGTGTTCATGGCGCGATCGACGATTCGACTTTCCTGAAGCGTCTGGAGCGCATCCTCGCTTTCGAGACTGCGTTGGCCGAAGAGGGTGCGCTGATCGTCAAATTCTGGATGCACCTGAGTCATGAGGAACAGGAGAAGCGCCTGAAGTCTCTTGAGGATGACCCCTTGGCCCTGGCCCGCGTCTCCGAGAAAGACTGGGCACACTGGCGGATCTATGATCGCTTCATCGAAGCTGCGGAGCAGGTCGTCGCCCGCACCAATATCGGCAAAGCATCTTGGACCATTGTCGAAGGTTCCGACCCCAACTACCGGAGCTTGAAGGTAACGTCGACCCTACTCGATGCCCTGCATCGGAAGTTCGATGCGTCGCCGGTATCGAGCACGGATGTCGAGGGCGCCGTCGAGAAGTCGGCGAAGCCGAAAAAAGAGTCGAAAAAGAACGTTAGCAATGCCGACGTTGAAATCGCAGGCGGCTTGCCGAGTTCAGACATTACGATTCTGAACAAGCTCGATATGAAGAAGTCAGTCGAGAAATCCGTCTATGAGACCGAACTCAAGGAACTTCAGAGCCGTCTTTATAACTTGCACCTACTCGCAAGAGACAGGGGCATCTCGAGCATCCTACTGTTCGAGGGACCAGATGCTGCAGGAAAGGGCGGCGCCATTCGGCGCGTTACGGCAGCGTTGCAGCCACGCAACTATCAAGTTCACGGCATCGCCGCCCCGACTGAAGATGAGCTAGCACAACACTATCTTTGGCGCTTCTGGCGAAATCTGTCCCGCGCGGGACGAATCACCGTATTCGACCGCTCCTGGTACGGACGAGTCCTTGTTGAGCGCGTTGAAGGCTTTGCCTCCGATGGGGCTTGGCGGCGCGCCTATGCGGAAATTAACGATTTTGAGTCTCAACTCTGTGATCACGGCATCGTACTGCTAAAATACTGGATTCACATCACCAAGGATGAACAGCTGAAGCGCTTCAAACAGCGTGAGAAGACGGCCTACAAGAGTTGGAAGCTAACGGATGAAGATTGGCGCAACCGCGAAAGGTGGCACGATTACGAGTTAGCCGTCCACGATATGGTGCAGTACACGAGCACGGGGCAGGCCCCGTGGATTCTGATCGAGGGTAACGACAAACGATACGCGCGTCTGAAGGTCTTGAGGAGTTTCTGTGAACGCCTTGCCGCAAGCTTAGACGAGTCGTGTCGAGAAGGCTTGGAGAGCGCCGCTCAGTAGCCTGTTTCTTGCTGGACCAAAAAGTGTGTGTCGGGAGCATTCATGCGTCTTAGAGTTGATCAGCAGTCAGAGAGTTATATGATGATCAGTCCTATAAGCCTAAAATAAACAGGCAGGACGTCTGAATAAGGGAGAGCGCCATGAAGCATTTGGGTTTAGCGGTGGTTCTGTTTTCCGCATTTCTTTTGTCTGGTTGTGAGCAGCCGAAAGATGAGCAGATGGCTGAAGAGCCTGCTACCGAGACGCCGAAGGAGCCTGTTGAGAGTTCGTCAAGTGGTGTCCACAAGGGCGAGCCTCCTTCTGCGAACCAGCCGCAGCCGGTCTATCCGGATGGCGGCTAGCAGCCTGGGCCGGGTTTGCATTAGTCAGCAATCCGCGCTTTGTTGATAGTAATCGCCGTTGGCCATGCGGCGATCACATAGGAGAGGTCGTTATGGGTATTCTCGATATGTGGAAAGCGGTGCGAGGGCAGACTTCGTATCC
>JARFRF010000142.1 GCA_029287395.1 Methyloceanibacter sp.
ACGGGTTGATGCCGAGCTTGGCTTCGTAGGCCAAGCCCTTCTTCAGCGCCTCTCGTGCATATTCCCGGGGAAGCATGTCGGGCTTTTTGCCAAAGAGGCCGAAGTTCCCCTTGTCCCAGGTGTAGTAGTCGGCAAACTCATCCTTAGGCGAAAGCGCCAGGTGGGTTTCACCGTCCCCTTTAATTTGGGTCACCTCGTAGATCGGCTCCCAGTTAGCCCGACGCTCAGCGTAGTCCTTCGAGAGCGGCTTCTTCGAGATTAGCGTCACGTCGTCAAACATCAGCCCGTTCGAGAGGTTGCCGTTATGGGGAATCGCAAGAGCCCGGCCGCTGGTCCGCTCCTCATAGGCCTTCATCCACTCCCACAGCTTTTCGGGATCAGGACTGTCATAGTTTGAGAAAGGGATCAGGTCGCGTACTTTGTCCGCGCCGTCGCGGAAGATCACGTTCCGGTGCAAGTTGTTGGATTCGTAGGAGGAGGTCCACTCGAACCCGTGCAACGCCGTGAAGACGCCCGGCTGGTTATACTTTTCAGCCGCATCAACGATCCGGTTCCAAATCGTTCGCGTCAGGTGATCATCTTTTAGCGGGTCCTCGTTCTTGGCCATTTCCAATCCCCACGCTGCGTAGGCATCGAACGGCTTTCCGGCTCTGACAAGGTCATGGACCTTCTTGCCCCAGGGGTTGCGGAGCAAATCGGGGTTGGACTCCTCGATCAGCACCGACAGTCCGAGGTTTTCGGCGTGGTCGGCGACCACAAGAAAATCAAGAGGTCGCACAAGCTTGGTACGCACGCCCCCGGACGCCCGGACGATTTCGCCTCGGGCGAAACGATACGCCTCCTCAGGCCCGAGGAAGTTGCCGATCATCCCCGCATCGGTGGAGTAGGACGTATGAAGGTGCGTATCGCCCCACAGTACTCGATCCGGGAAGGTGCGGTTCAGGTAAGGGGAATACTGCCTCTGGCCGACAGCGACATCATCCGGTTCCCCTTGAAGTTGGCTCGCGGCTTCAAGTTGGCTCTCGGCTTCCTGAGCCGATGCAGTGTTAGCTGTCATTGCAAGCGCTGCGAAAAGTGCTCCAACCGTAGAAAACATAAGCTGTGCGCGCATCATTTCCTCGCGAGTTCCTTTTATGGAAAGAAAGCACGCCAAGCCAACGCGATACGATGATAACGATCAAGTAACTGCGCGAATATTGCCCGCTCTCCGCTTCAGCTATCAGGCGCGCTATCTGGGATCGCTGTTCGTAGCTGCGGCGGCCGCAATTGGCGACGCTGCACTTGCTCACGACAACTGAAGGTCGCCAGCCGAAACTCGGCGGCCACTCTAAAAAAAGTCCGCGATGTAAAGAGGCTGTGTGAAACCGCCAGCAGCTCAGCAAACTTAGCCAACAATGCCTGGTATCTGCATTCTCTCGTCTAGTTGATCGCCATTCCCACTAGTCGGCGGAAACGAGCTCAACGAGACTTATTGCGGCTCCGTGAAATGGGAGACTTTCGCTTACGCCGCTGTGAGAATGTCCACTTTCTGAGGTGAATCGGAACATGCCTGTGCAGTAGCGATGTGTGCACCGGCGAGCTTTGGCATGTCTAAGCAGCTTGGTTGGGCGTTCTCCGAGCCTCGGAAGCAGAGCCTTCGGATCGCACGGTCAGCGCTTGAAAAGTGGGTCCAACGGGATTGTGGTTTGAAGGTAGACAGAGTCTCCCTCAAGACGGTTCTTGACGTTGAATTCGTGATACCAGCGCAGGGACGTTGATATCGGGATTTGTCTGATCTGGGTGTTGAAATTTAAGCTTGGCCCAAGTGCTGTAACCCGCCCCTTGAAATCTCCCAGTCTTGCACCGTCACCGCTGTCCCCAGTGACTTGCTGATAATGATAGCCCACGAGACCAGCGGAAAACCTTTTAGAGAAATGCTTCATAAGAGCATACTCGACATGAAACTCAGTCCCGGTCTTGTAGTCCGTGTCGGGATTGCGCCCGTTGAACGTGAAGCCTGCTGTTGCCGTCACCTCGAACCCGACATCTGGGTCCAACCAGGTAAAGCCCCCGTGGATGTCGGTGCCCCATCGGTTGAACCCCATATTTGCGATGTCCTGATCGTCGTAGGCACCGATCGGAATGTTTGTGAGGCTGGCGAGCCTCCAGTGCCAGTTGCCGCGGTTCCAACCGATAAACGATAGGATAAGAGGGTCGCCAAAGCTGAATGTGTCGTCATTAATTCCGAACCTTGCGCCACTCTGGAAAGACCTTCCGTCCGCAAGCGTCAAGCTTGCGAGCGTGTCAACATTGGCTGATATGTCCTGATACCCAATCGGTGTCAAAAGTCCGAAGCCAAACCGGCCATCGAGCAACTTGCGCGGGGCGACCCACATCAAGGTGGGAATTTCGATAAAAACATTGGCCTCGACATCGGTATCCACATCAAGTGTGAACCGACCGAGGTCGTTTTCGATGACACCTTGGCCGGCAATTCCAGATGCATCGCCGTTGTAATAGTACTTATAATTTGTAAGGTACGTTCCTGGAGGAGGTACGATGGCGCCTCCGGATGCGATGCTCCCGAGAAGATAGAAACCCGTGGCGTCTTCCGCGGCTTCGGTCGATTGAGGAACGAGCGCCACCGCAAAAATAAAAGCAAGAACGGTCGCTACGAAGCCTGTCTGATAATTCTGACCTCGATGGCAGTTCCCGATTTTTTCTGTCATGGTGCCCCCAGCTCTGCTTGCATTTCCAAAATAACACGACGCGAATCGTGTCGTGACGTCAACGCAAACGGTCCGCACCAGACATTTTTCGCAAAGACCGCGGCCCCAGCACAACGCGATCCGAGCCACTTCCTAAAAGTCGACCCTCTATGCGAAGGAGCTTGAGATGCTCTCGGCTCAATTAAGCGGGACGGGAAACATATCCGTCACGTGGACGAAACGTCCATTTAGCTTTTGCTGCGGAGACTTGGTCAGCATGTCCGGTTAAGGCCGCTAAGCAGATGGAGTGGATGGTTCCTGTTCCACCGGCGTCGCAATGCGCCAAAATGCAGTTTCCATCAACGGCTCCTGACCAAGGCGCCAGGCTTCAGAAAGTTCTTGCAATGCAGGAACCATCCACACAGGACATTCGAACCGCTAATAACTAGCCCACTTCAGGAGGTGCGAAGAAGGTCTGACAGCACTGAGGTCGAACAAAGCCATCATGTTTGTGGCAAAGCGCCTGGCTCCACTTTCACATGAACATCTAGCTGCGGATACGCGATAGATATCCCAGCCTCATCAAAGGCCTCCTTAATATTTCGTGTGAGCTCCCAATAAACCGTCCAGTAGTCTGGCGTGTTTACCCACGGACGACAAATGATATTGACCGAGCTGTCTGCAAGCTCACCAACACGTATGATTGGTTCTGGCGTTTTCAGAATAAGAGGGTGCGAAGATAAGACATCTTCGATCTTGCGAAGGGCATCTTCTATCGAATTATCGTAGCCAATGCCAAACACGAGATCGACACGTCTAATCGCGCTGGCCGTGACGTTGGTAATTGTGCTCCCCCACACATTCTTATTCGGTATCACTATGATCTGGTTGTCAGGTGTTGCAACGGTCGTAGCGACCACGCTCACCGATTTTACCGTTCCAGCGGTCCCGCCGACGTCAACATAATCGCCCTCGTCAAACGGTCTGTAGATCATGATCATGAGCCCGCTCGCCAGGTTTCCAAGGGTATCCTGCAGTGCAAAGGCAGCAATGAAAGAGGCGCCCCCAAGCGCGGCAAGCAGAGGCGTCATGTCCACGCCATGGAGCGAGAGCAGGAGCAGCCCACCCACCAGAAAGAACACCCAGAACGCCATTTTGGACAGGAAACTTCGCAGCAGTGACGAGACCCGCCGCTCATGCTTGAGCCGACGCCGAAGCGCGTAGGTCATCACTGATGCCATCGCCCAGAGAAGGGCAAGCCAGAGCAACGCGGACGCCACGGAGCTTGCTAGCCGCAAGCCGCCTTCGGGTGAAACTAACCATTTTTGGATGTACGAGACGAGTGCATCCAGGTCGGTGACTTCAAACTCACTGTGGAGGACAGCTGCAGCATATTTTTCGTAGCGAACCGTATCCTCCGGCTTGCCGCCTTTAGCTTCCCATTCCTTGACTATCAGGCCCAATTTTCGAAATTGGAGGTTTCTCTCGCTTAGGGCCTCATGCATTTGTTCTTGGAAAGTCTGAGCTTGCTCCGGTGGCGCTTTCGAGAGCTCAATGTTGATGCGGGCCACCTCACGAGTACGCTGTTGCGTTAGCGCAAGCCACTCCTCGGCTAGCTTTGCGAGTTGATCTCCGGTCAAATGCACAATGCGAAGCAGAAACTCGTTTTTGTCAACGTTTGGACGACTTAGAGTCTCGATGTCTGGAATTTGCGACGTGCTCGCACTCTCCCTTTCTTGTGCGAAGGACGCGGTGGGCAGGACCGCGGAGGCAATTGCAGCCCATAGACAAGTGAACAGGCCAATCTGAAAAAGACAGCAATATCGTTTTGTTACCACGGCTGGAAATCTGGCTGCTGACTTCATTCGTAGAATCCGACTACTTATAGCCCGACGTGAGGTATGCAGTCGTAAAACCGCTGCTACCCGGTGACGAAGCCGTTCTGACGGACTCTGGGCGGCCTGTCCGAGGATGGCGGGCGTGTGTCGCTGCCTGCCGATCGTCCCCTGAACGCTCAGTCATCTGCTGACGTCGTCACTTCTTCCATGACCCGCCCCCGCGAACCGCTCGGGGGCCTTACTCGCAGATAGGCCGCGATCGTCGGCGCCACGTCTACCGTCGCGACCCGTCGCTCAACCCGCCCTCTCTCGATGTCCGGCCCCATCCAGATCACTGGTACGTGGCTGTCATAGGGCCAGGGTGAACCGTGCGAACCAGCCACCGACTTCCCATCGAAATCCGCCACGAACCAGTGCGGTTCGAAGACGATGTAGATGTCGCCAGACCGGTCCTCATGGAAGTTTGCCAGCACTGCCTCCGTGACCGGTGTGCGAGCCACCGCACCTGCCCGCAAGTCGTGACTCGAGACCGCAAAGGCCACTCCCGGAAATTTGCTCAGTTCCTCCGCCACCCGTCGCGAGACCTTAGCTATGTCGAGGTTTCGCTGCGCAATCGTTTCTCGGTTGAGATAAAGGTATGGCTGAAAGAACTTATCTACGAGCTCTTTCGAGACCCCGAACTCCTTTTTCAGCGCCGCGATCGCCTCGCTCTTGTCGACGTCATCGAACTTGAAGTAACTGCCGCCGATCCCCAGCGAATTAAGATATCCTGGCACCTCAGATGCGCCGTGGTCTGCCGAAAGCACAATCAGCGTTCGGTCGAGCCCTACCGTCTTGTCGACATACGCAAGAAGGTCTGCCAGCGTGCGGTCCAGCCGGTGCAGGTTGTCCTCCGACTCCAAACTCGACGGTCCGAAGAAGTGGCCGACATAGTCGGTCGAAGAAAAACTGATCGACAGGTAGTCAGTGACCTCATCAGCCCCGATCTTCTCGGCAGAGATTAGGGTCTTTGCAAAGTCGAGTATAATCTCGTCGCCGGCAGGGGCCAGCGTCAGCAACGTTGTGAAGTATTTCCCGTCGGCCGGTCCGTAAGGGTGAGGAAACGTCCGGCCGAAGCCGGGAAAGTCCACCTCCCAAGCCATATCGTCGGCGTTGCCGAAGAGGTAAGTAGATGGCTCCGCAAGCAGCTCCCAGGACTTATTCGCGTAAGATGCCGGGACACCCTTTGCGTTCCAGGCCTCTACCCACTCGGGATAGTCCTTCATGTAGAAGCTGCTGGTAACCATCCGACCTCCTGACTTGGAGAACCAGAAGGCCTTACCTGAATGCCCCGCCATCGTAATGGCCCCGCGATCCTTCACCGACACGCCGAACACCTTGGCTTCCGGGCCGAGTGAGAGGGAAATTGCATCGCTAATGGTCGTCGACTGGATGGCGCGTGGCGAGCGACCCTGGGTCGTCGCAAGTTTTTGGGTCGGGTCGATTTCGGATTTCGCATCGACGCCACCACCCTCGCCCAACAGGGGGTAGTCGGCGTCCTCAACGTTGTAAATCAAGCTGCCCGACGCCCGATCAAGCCAGACATTGGCGACCATACCATGCACTGCCGGGTCGGTGCCTGTTGCGAGTGTCGTGTGGCCGACGACCGTCTCGGTATTGGCATGGCGATGGTGTGCGTCGACATAGAATGTGCCGTTATCCAATAGCCGTTTGAAGCCTCCCTCTCCGAATCCCGACGCGTAGCGATCGATAAGGTCCGCGCGTAGCTGGTCAACTGTTATCTGAAGCACAAGTCGCACGTCCCGTTCTGACGATTGGGCCCAGGCAGACCCGATCGTCAGCATGGCCAGTCCGGTAGCGATCAAGATCCTATGCATGATCAAACTTCCTGTACACTTGGGCGATACTGTTACTATTGCAGACACTCGAATCTGCCTCGCTCACGTCCAGCTTATGATTTCTCGTTAAGTACCGGACTGAGTCACGGGCCCTTACCTTCCGATGTACTTTCGTTGTGCCTCAATGGTGTCTGCTGCCGCGAGGAGAAGATCCGTTAACCGGTAGCCTGCCAGTGTGATACGCCGTTCAGCCACAGGCTTCAGCTTCTCCCAGTATCCGGGTGGCAAGTCCGGCGCATCTTTAACGGGAGAGACCCCGTTGAGGATGAAATTGACCATGCCCGCGACCAGTTGTTCTTGTGTCTTATCCTTATCTGGATCGGGGATCATCTTGACGTTGAAGGCCCAATCGGCCGCTACCTGGTGGCTTTCCTTTGCCCATTTCCCGAAGCGGTTTGGGTCTTTAGCCGGATTAGCCGTCAATTCAGGGAAAGCCGAGCGCGGATACTTCTTCATGAACGTCTGCGTCGCCTGGTCAACTGCCTCCAATGAGGGGACGCGTAGGTCATTGCTGTCCCAAAGGATATGTAACGTTATGGGTGACTTGCTTACCGGGTCCATGACGTAACCCATCGAACCGGCGCCATTGCCCTCCGGAAAGTCTTTGGAGAAGAGGTCGCTGACATGCATGGGTTGGTGGATATCGCCGGTCACGTGCATCAGCCAGCACAGCGCCCAAGCGCGCTCAGAAGGTGAGGTTTCCGGATTCGACAGCATACCGTAAGTCAGCGCCAGAGCCTCGAGGGCCTGTCCCACAGGCTTGCCATCGCGCGCTGCCACCGATGCCTTTGCCTCGGCTGGCGCGTCTTTCGCGACGATCGCGTAGCGCGCCGTATGCCAAGCCAATCGATCGTTATTTGTGAATTTGCTGTCGTCCGGCCAGCGCGCGCATTCAAGGAACATGCGTCGAACGCGTTCCTTGCCTTTGGCTTCGCCCGCTGCCACCCAGAAGGGAGCGGGGTCGGGGTGTTTTAAGAACAGCAGTCCGATTTTCTTAATAAGATCGGGACGCGCGCGCTCGATTTCCTTGAAAGCAATCGCTGCAGTCGTCATGTGGCCTGGATGATCCCAGGCATGCGCGCTTGACAACATGGCAGCAAGACACAGGGGGGCTAGAAAGATGTTTCTGCGCCTGCTCATGCCCTGAAATGTTAATCTAAACATGCTAACACCTCATGATGATCCAAGATACAATTCTCGTATAGATTTCTGCTGGTCGTCATCGATGCCCAGCCCCTCCGAGAAATACTTCTCGATAGACCCATAATTCTTTTTCATTTCGTCGAATGCAGCATCGAGATACTCTTTGTTTACGCCGAATATAGCCTCTGGAATTTGACGATCGACGCCTGCCGCCACGAATTTGTCGATGACCCTCTTGTAGGCGGGCAGGATGTAGTCGTTGCTGCGAAGATAGTCCTCGTAGACCTTGTCTTCGGGCACGCCCAGCAGGGTCAGAAGAGCCGCCGCTGCCCAACCGGTGCGGTCCTTGCCCGTCGTGCAGTGGAAAAGAGTCGGCAGCTGGTTCCGGTCGCCCATAGCCAGGAACAGCTTGCGGAACTCCAGCCTTGCGCTAGGCAGCGAGACGAACTCTCGATAGGCCGCCTCGAACGATGCCTCGACCTTGCCGCCGCCGAGTTCGGCATTCGCTTTCTTCGGCTCCTCCATCAGCTTCTCCAGCTGTGCGGGGCCGGACTGGGGGGCGTCGGCAAGCACGTCGAGCCAAGAGTAGCTGACGCCTTGCGGAACCTCGCCGGGCCGGCTGCTGCGCTCGTCGAAGGTGCGCAGGTCAAAGGCGGTTTTGAGCCTCAAGCCAGCGAGCTTCTTCATGTCATCGGCGTTGATGTGGTGAAGCTGGTTCGAGCGATAGACCAGTCCACTGGCCACGATTGAACCGTCGCTGGTGGTATAGCCGCCTAGGTCTCTGAGGTTTGGCACCGACTTGATGCCGAGGCTGAGGCCGGTCTGTGTTACTTGGCGCGGGCGGTGCAGCAACGCGTCCTGCAAGGCCGGAACAGCCCCCCTCTTATCAAGGATGCCGTTCAAGAGCAGATTGCTGATAACCGGGCCCTTGTCGGTCATAGTAACCCAGGCCACGTGATCCATATGGCCGACAGAATCACCAGCGCCAGGCACTGCCCCCCCCGTCATGCCCATGGTGATATAATCCCGCCCCTTACGGCGGGTGAAGTTGTACGTATGTGTATGGCCAGCGAAAACGGTATAGGGCCGATCTGCCAACAAAGCCTCGATCTTGGCGAAGTTGCCGAGATCAGGCAGACTCCACGGTGGCGAGTGCATGAAGGCAAGCGTCCAGCGCACATTTGGATTGGCCTCAAGGACCCTTTTGAAATAAGAGACCTGGGCATCGCTGATGTTAACTTTCCCTGCCCATTCCTCAAGCTCCGCAATAGCCTTACGGACCTCTTCCGGGTCGCTTATTTTGCCGGCCTTCAGCTGATCGTATTTCTCTAAAATCTCTTTGGGAGGGTTCTTTTTTGGGGGATCCTCGGTGCTTAGAAGCAAAAAGAGCACATCTTTGTACACGAAGTGAGAGTAGCTACGCTTGGCACCCACACGTTTAAACCAAACCTGCTCACTCGGATCGAAATTCAGGTCATGATTCCCCGGAACGAAGAATATGGGCATGGCTAGTGCTTTGAGCTTTTCGCTCACCCCCGCCCATTGTGCCTCAAGCACCTTCTTGTCTTTATCATACCCTTCGATAAAATCACCGACGCTCAAGACGAACTCCGGCCGAAGCAGGTTCAGGAGGTCCACTGCCGACCCGAGCACTCCGATCCGATGCCCTCCGGCATGATCGCCAATGACCGCGAACTGAAAATTTTTAGGATCGTTCTGGAAATTGAGATTAGTGTAAGGCTTGCTCTGTTTGTCGCCGCGGAACTCTTGCGCCTGCGATATGTCTGCCGAGCTTCCCACCATCAGCAATGCCGCAAGTGCTATGAGCACATGATCTCGAAAAGTGGACCTGATACCAATCGTCATAGCGTTCCTCAGCTCTTCTTTCCATTGTTACGCGCCTGCTAATTCGCAGTTAATGCCTTGAGCATCTCGAATTGCGGCACCTTCCAGGTTTTCATCTTCTTTGCATCGGGCTCATAGATGCGGAACATTGGATCGAGGTCGACATCGGAGCGATTAATGGGTAGCCAGTTCTCTTCCGGCACACCATCTGGCTTCTTTTCGCTGACGTAGATTTCGATCCCACCGTCTTTGTTGAGTTTGTATCCCGCATTCTCGCCAACACTATATTTCTTCTGCTCATTCGGAACGAAAAAACCGTTTTTGAGATCGTAAAGGGTAAGTGACCAAAACGCTTTGGCCGGCGGCAACTGATCCTTGCTCATCTTCAACACATAATCGTTCTTGGCATTCATCGGTTGCCCCCCCTTGGCCGACGAGGGCAGATAGCGGGCGACGTAGGCGGGCACGCCAATCGGTCCGGCCACTGACACGATGACCAGCGTCTCAAGATCGGTTTCCCCCTTTGGCATGAACATCTTCGGGGTAATCTTTTTCTGAACCGCTTTATCCGACATTGCGGCCAGGGCCTTCTTCGCAACCTCCTCGGCGATTTTTCGGAACTGGGCGCTGTCGAGCTTCGCGATCTTGGACGGATCAAACGTTTGTCCGGGTGCTACGCCCAGCGGCTTGTAGGCCTCAAGTATCGCCCGATCCATCTCATTATTCGGGTCGAACGTTGTGTGGTTGAAGACAAACTGCATCACTTCGAGCAGATTGTTGGCGAAGACATCCGCGTCAGTCTTGCCGGGGGCGGGGAACTTCGGTGCATCGAAGACCTTTGCCGGCTTGCC
>JARFRF010000202.1 GCA_029287395.1 Methyloceanibacter sp.
CAGCGTTCCAATCAATGCCGACGGAAGCTCCGCGACGATACCGGCGTAAATGATCAACGAAATGCCATTGCCGACGCCGCGTGCGGTGATCTGCTCGCCGAGCCACATAAGGAAGATCGTGCCGCCGACCAGCGTTATTACGGTCGTGATGCGGAAGAACCAACCCGGGTCGGTAACAATGTTGCCAGCGCCTTCGAGGCCAACGGCAATGCCGTAGCCTTGAAGCGCGGCCAACAGAACCGTGCCGTAGCGGGTGTACTGGTTGAGCTGACGACGTCCTTGCTCACCCTCCTTTTTCAGCTGTTCCAGCGTTGGCGAGACAGTCGTCAAAAGCTGAATGATAATCGACGCCGAGATGTACGGCATGATGTTGAGCGCGAAGATCGCCATGCGTCCGACAGCGCCGCCGGAGAACATGTTGAACATGCCCAAAATACCGGATTGCTGCTGCCTGAAGACGTCGGCGAGTGCGTCAGGATTGATTCCCGGTATCGGAATGTAGGTTCCAAGCCGGTAGATCACGAGCGCGATCAGCGTGAACATGATGCGCTTCTTGAGTTCGTCGGCCTTCGCAAACGCCGCGAAATTCAAGTTTGAAGCGAGCTGTTCTGCCGCAGAAGCCATTGGCGCTCTTTCCTCTTGCAAGACAGTGGGGCAGTACTCCTCGGCGACCAGCCCATCGTGTCTTGAATTGTGCTAGTCTGACG
This sequence comes from Methyloceanibacter sp., assembly GCA_029287395.1. Classification (GTDB taxonomy): domain Bacteria; phylum Pseudomonadota; class Alphaproteobacteria; order Rhizobiales; family Methyloligellaceae; genus Methyloceanibacter. The sequence goes on from JARFRF010000202.1 coordinate 708, forward strand.
TGTGCTTTTTTGCTGAGGATTTCTTCGTTGCCGCCCTCTTGGGCGCGGACTTCTTCGCAGCAGCCTTCTTTGGCGAAGCCTCGCCATCCTGCTTGGCCGAGCGTTTCGGCATGGGGGTCAGAGTGACGGTTCCGCCTGCAGCTTCGACGGCCTTGACAGCACCGCTCGACGCACCGGTGACCTCGAAGGACACTTTGGACTTCAGCTCGCCCCGGCCAAGCAGACGGACACCATCACGGGCACGACGGACAACCCCAGCATCAATCAAGGCCTGCACCGTCACAGGCTTGGACGCATCAAGCTTCTTGTCGTCAATCGCCGTCTGGATACGCCCGACATTCACTTCATTGAAGTGTTTCGCAAACTTGTTGTTGAAGCCACGCTTCGGCAGGCGCATGTGAATTGGCATTTGCCCGCCCTCGAAGCCTTTGATGGCCACGCCGGAACGCGATTTCTGGCCCTTTTGGCCTCGGCCCGACGTTTTGCCCAGACCGGAGCCTAGACCGCGCCCAACACGCTTCTTCGACGTTGTCGCGCCAGGAAGGTCGCGAAGATCGTTTAGTCGCATCTCACCAATCCTTAGGCTCCGGCCTCTTCCTCGACGATGCGCACCAAGTGGCTTACCTTAGCCACCATGCCGCGCACTTCCGGGGTGTCGACCAGTGTCCGCCGTTTGTGCATCTTATTCAGGCCGAGCCCGATTAAGGTCGCGCGCTGCGCGCCGGGGCGCCGGATCGGACTTCCGATCTGCTCCACAACGATTGTCTTCTTGATCTCGGCCATTGTCTCTAACCTCGTCTTCTCAGGTGCCTAGGCTTGCGCTTCGGCTCCGTCGCCTGCCTGATCACGGCGGCGCGATACGATTTCGCTGACCTTTTTGCCGCGCCGTGCTGCAACGCCGCGGGGGCTGTCCTCGTGGCGCAGCGCGTCGAACGTAGCCCGCACCATGTTGTACGGGTTCGAGCTGCCGAGCGACTTCGCGACCACGTCTTGAATGCCAAGTGTCTCGAACACGGCGCGCATTGGGCCGCCCGCGATGATTCCGGTGCCTGGGGGCGCCGCACGCAAGATCACCTTGCCGGCTCCGTGCCGCCCGCGCACGTCGTGATGCAAAGTCCTGCCCTCGCGTAGCGGCACCTTAACGAGGTTACGCTTCGCCGACTCGGTTGCCTTGCGGATCGCCTCAGGCACCTCACGCGCTTTGCCGTGGCCGAAGCCGACGCGGCCCTTCTGGTCTCCAACGACGACCAGCGCAGCAAAACCAAAGCGCCGTCCGCCCTTCACCACTTTGGCGACGCGGTTGATATGAACGAGCTTATCGACGAATTCGTTATCGCGATCGTCGCGCTCTCTACCCTGCTGGCCTCGTGCCACGGTCGATCCTTTCCGAATGCCTTAAAAGTTGAGACCCGCCTCACGGGCCGCGTCTGCGAGCGCCTTGATACGCCCATGATAAATATATGATCCGCGGTCGAAGACGACGTCCTTGACCCCGGCCTTTACCGCCCGCTCCGCAACTAGCTTACCGACAGCTTCCGCTGCCGCCGTATCGCTGCCCTTCGGGAGCGCGCCTTTAAGGTCTTTATCGAGGCTCGATGCAAACGCGAGTGTCGTGCCCACACGATCGTCGATAACCTGCGCGTAGATATGCTTCGACGAACGGAACACCGACAGACGCGCTCGTCCGTTGGCCGCCCGCTTCAGCGAATGCCGCACGCGGCGCGCGCGCCGCGAAGTGCTGTTGTTCACCGTACCCATCTTCAATCCCGCTACTTCTTCTTGCCTTCCTTACGGAAAATGTACTCGCCGGCATATTTCACGCCCTTGCCCTTGTAAGGCTCCGGCGGACGGTAACGGCGGATTTCAGCAGCAACTTGGCCAACCAACTGCTTGTCGATGCCGCTGACCACAATTTCGGTCGGCTTCGAACACTTGACCTCGATGCCCTTGGGGATCTCGAAGTCAACGTCGTGGCTGAAACCCAGCTGCAACTGCAGCGTTTGACCTTTCATTGCCGCGCGATACCCAACACCGTTGATCTCCAGCGTCTTCGAGAACCCTTCTGTCACACCTGTGACGAGGTTGGCGACGAGCGTGCGCGACATTCCCCACATCGCGCGCGCGTCCTTGTTGTCCTCGCGCATGCCGAGTTCAATCCCGTTATCGCCCATCTTGGCGACAATCTGGTCGACCAGCACGTGGCTCAGTTCGCCCTTGGGCCCTTTGACCTTGACTTCCTGACCGTCCACAGAGGCGGTGACACCGCCAGGGAGAGAGACTGGTTTATTGCCGATGCGCGACATTGATCAAACCTTCGCTTCAAATGGCTCCGCTAGAATACACTGCAGAGAATCTCACCACCGACATTCTCGTTGCGCGCCTGCGAATCCGACATGACACCCTTCGGCGTCGAGAGAATTGACACACCAAGACCGTTCGCGACGGTCGGAAGATTTTTTACCGACGAGTACACGCGCCGACCCGGTGTAGACACGCGCTTGATGTCCTTGATCACCGGTTCTCCGTCAAAATATTTGAGCTCAATCTCAAATTCAGACTTGCCGCCGTTGTAGTCGACACGTGCGTAACCACGGATATAGCCCTCGTCAGCCAACACATCGAGCACGCGTTCGCGTAGCTTCGAGATTGGCGTGGAGACCTTATTCTTCCGCCGCATCTGCGCATTGCGGATGCGGGTCAGCATATCGCCGAGAGGATCGTTGATGTTCATCGAAGTCCTTACCAGCTTGACTTAACCATGCCCGGGATCAGCCCGTTGCTTGCAAGATCGCGCAGCGCAATGCGCGACATACGAAGTTTGCGGTAGTACCCGCGAGGCCGACCGGTGAGATCGCAACGGTTGTGAATGCGCGTCGGTGAAGCATTGCGCGGAATCTGCGCCAGTTTCAGTCGCGCTGCGAAACGCTCCTCTGCGGGGAACGACTCATCACGAGCGATCGCTTTAAGGCGAGCCCGACGAGCCTCGTACTTCTTAGCAAGGCGGCGGCGCTTTTTGTCCCGCTCGATCATGCTTGTCTTCGCCATTCAATCCTCCTATCGCAGCCAGCCCGTGCCTAACTACGGAACGGAAAGTTCAAACCCTTCAACAGCGCGCGCGCTTCATCGTCATTCGACGCTGTCGTGCACACGACGATGTCCATACCCAGCACGTCTTCCACTTTGTCGTAGTCGATCTCAGGGAAAACAATGTGCTCCTTCAGACCCATGGAATAATTGCCGCGCCCATCAAAACTCTTCGGATTAAGTCCTCGAAAATCGCGAACGCGCGGCAGCGCGATATTCACGAGCCGATCGATGAACTCGTACATCCTGTTCTTCCGCAGCGTCACCTTCACGCCGATCGGCATACCCTCGCGAAGTTTGAACGCGGCGATGGACTTGCGAGCCTTCGTGACAACCGGGCGCTGCCCTGCAATCAGCCCGAGGTCGTTGGCTGCGGACTTGACCTTCTTCGAGTCGCCCACGGCCTCACCAACCCCGATATTCAAAACCACCTTCTCTAGGCGGGGGATTTGCATGACATTCTTGTAGGCAAACTCGTTCTTGAGATCGCCCCGAATGACGTCGCGATACTGCTGTTTCAGTCGCGGTGTGTAGACTTGCTCAGCCATCGATGACCTCGCCCGAACGCTTGGCAAAACGCACCTTGCGTCCGTCCTTAAGAAATTTATAGCCAACCCGCGTGGGCTCCCCGTCCTTGGGGTCCTCAAGCGCGAGATTCGAAATATGGATCGGGGCTTCCTTGATAATGATGCCCCCTTCCTGATTTGCCGTCTGCCGTTGGTGGCGACGCATTTGCGCCACGCCTTGGACGATGGCTCGGTTCTCGGATGGAATGACCTTCAGGACTTCGCCCTTCTTGCCTTTGTCCTTGCCCGTCAGGACCACAACGTGGTCGCCCTTTTTGATCTTCAAGCCCGCCATAATCACAGCACCTCCGGGGCGAGCGACACGATCTTCATGTGCTTCTTCGCCCGCAACTCACGCGTCACGGGGCCGAAGATACGCGTACCGACCGGCTCGCCCTGCGCGTTGACCAAAACCGCCGCGTTGCGATCAAAACGGATCAACGAACCGTCCTGACGCCGAACGCCTGTCGCGGTCCGAACGATGACGGCCTTCATGACCTGACCCTTTTTGACGCGGCCCCGCGGAATCGCTTCTTTAACGCTCACCACGATAGTGTCGCCGATCGACGCGTACTTCCGCTTCGAACCGCCAAGCACCTTGATGCACTGGACGCGCTTTGCGCCCGAGTTGTCGGCGACATCGAGATTGGTCTGCATCTGAATCATGGCATTCGCCCTTATTCAGGCCTTCATCGAGGCCCCTCGTTATTCGCCTTAGCTAGCTGCCTGCTCGCGCGGCAAGACCACCCAACATTTCTGTTTCGACATCGGCGCGCACTCCTCGATCGAAACCTTCTCGCCGACTTTGAACTCATTGTTCTCGTCGTGAGCGTGGTAGTTCTTGGAGCGACGGACCACTTTGTGAAAACGGGGATGCGTGAAGCGGCGCTCGACCTTGACCACAACGGTCTTG
>JARFRF010000018.1 GCA_029287395.1 Methyloceanibacter sp.
CTGCCGGCGCGGTGAGTATGCGAGCTGCACTTCAGGGCAGGTCGTAATGACGTCCTGGGCTGTGCTGAGTCTGCTACAGAGCGAGATGGCCGATAGCGAACAAGTCCGTGCTGGCTTGCGCTTTCTGCAAGATCGGCAAGAGGTGGATGGTAGTTGGCCTGACGAGACGATCGCTGGGGTTTTCAACAAGACGTGCGCCATCACCTATGACAACTATCGCAAGATCTTCGGTTTATGGGCCTTGGCGGCGGCGGAAGCGCGGCTAAAGTCGGCGGCTAGAGACGAGGGGATGGCCTGATGACGGCCGGTTTCGGGTTGGAAAAGCTGGGGCTCCTGGCTCAGCGCTTTCCACGTTTGACCCTGCTGGTTGTTTTGGTGCTGACCATCCCGCTTGCCCTGGCCGCAGCCAAGGTCCAGTTCTCGAGCGACATCCGTGAAATCTTTCGTTCGGGGACCAAGGAGTATCGCGATCTGCAAATGGTGGAGCGTCAGTACCCGCAGACCGGCGAAGACGTGCTGCTGCTGGTGCAATCTCCTGACTTGTTCAAACGCGAGAATCTCGAACGCCTACGCGACCTGCATTTGAATCTGCATTTTGCCGAGGGTGTGAAGCATGTCACTTCGATGTTCTCTGCGCATGACGCGCCGGATGCCACCGGTAATGCCGAGGCTGTGTTCCCGATGGACCTAGACGGCATTGACCTATCTGCACTGCGCGAAACGCTCCTTGGCCATCCGTTTGTTTCCGACAAGCTCTTGTCAGCAGACGCAAATAGAGCGCTGTTCGTCGTTGCGATCGAGCCTCGCCCCAAGATCGATGACCTTCGCATAGTCGCCGATGATCTGCGTCGCGTTACTGACGAGGCCTTGGCGGGCACTGACTTGGTTGCTGAACTGAGCGGTGTGGCGTTCTTCCGCCTTGAGATTGTTGGCGCTCTGATCCGCGATCAACGCCTCTTGATCGGGGCTGGATTCACAGTGTCCCTGATCATCTGTTTGTTGTTCTTTCGCAGTCCGATCTATGCGCTGCTTGCGGGCGTCCCGGCCGGAGTCGCTGTTCTGTGGACGCTGGGTATCACCGAGTTGCGTGGACAAGAAATGACTGTCCTGACTGGGGTCGTACCAGGTCTGGTCACGGTGCTTGTCTTCGCAAGCTCGCTGCATTTGATGTTCGGAATCAAACGCAGGCTTGTCGCGGGAGAGGGCCCCCACGAAGCAATTAGATCTTCGGTGCAGAACATCGGTCCCGCCTGCGTGCTCGCCGCCATGACAACGGCGATTGCATTGCTTTCCCTCACGCTTGTGCCTCACACGCTTGTCTCGGGCTTTGGGCTTACGGCTGCGATCGGCACGGCTGTTGCTTTTGTGGTGACGATTACGGTTCTGCCTGCGCTCGCCGAGCTGTTGTTGGGTTGGGCTGGTAAGAAAAAAGACGCAGACGCAACTGTCGACCGGATTTTCGGGGCCACGAGTACTGTCTGCGACCGCTTGGGCCGTAGTGTCCTCAAGCGACCCGGCGCAGTTCTTGCCGCTGGCCTCGTTGTGGCGATTGCTGCAGGCATTCTCTACGCCACGATTAGTCCAAGCTATCAGTATAGGGACTATTTGCCGGCGAATAGCCAATCCTCACGAGTGATGGACGTGGTAGATGAGGACTTCGGTGGCACCGAAGCAATACTACTGCACGTTCAATGGCCGAAAGATCAGTCGTTGGATCCGTCTGAGGTGCTTTCGATCGTAGGTAAGGCGCATGAGATCCTGGAGAAGCTGCCACTCGTGACAAGGGTCGTATCCTTGCACGGCATCGAAACGTGGATGGCGGAGGGTGGGCTTGGGCGTGCCGAAATCCTAGAGTTCTTGAAAGAGGCAAAGTCGCCCCTCATCGAGCGGATGGTCTCCTTAGATGACAACTCAGCCCTTGTATCCGGTTATTTCCCTGCCGTGGACGCATCCGAGCTGGTTCCGGTGCTCGACGCGCTAGAGACGGAATTGGAGCCCCTGCGGGCGGCTCATCCGGGGGTGGGTTTCATAGCGACTGGGATCGCACCGCACTCAGCACGGGCAAGTTACGAAATGATCATCGAGCTCAACCGTAGCCTGCTGATCGCCATCGGTCTCAACGTTCTGCTGATAGGCCTCGTCTTCTGGTCGCTGAGGGCAGGGCTCTACAGCATGTTGACCAATGTACTACCCATCGCGGTCGCAGGCGCGATCCTGCACCTCACAGGTGCAGGACTACAGTTTACCTGCGTTGTGGCCTTCACGATCGGCTTTGGTATCGCCGTCGACAATGCTATTCACATTCTGAACTACTATCGCTTGATGCGGTCCAAAGGCGAGGCTGTGAAGCCAGCTCTTGAGCAGACCATAGCGACCATTGGCCCCGCCCTCGCGGTTGGCTGTCTGGTGCTAATTGTCGGCTTCGGGGGCACGGTCCTAAGCGAGCTTCCGAGCCTGCGCCTTTTTGGACAAGTGGTCATAATGCTCTTAGCGACAGCGCTGTTTGCAAACCTTTTGGTGCTTCCGGCGTTGATTGCTTTCATTGAGGGCCGCGGTTTGCGAATCGGAGCCCAGCGGCAAACAGTCAAAGGCAGCTAGGCATTCGCTGCCAGGGAGGATCGGATGAGACGCCTGTTTTTCCTGTTCCTGATTATGTTCATCGCTACGGCTTCGCCGTTGCATGCGGAGCCGGTGTCCCTTGAAGGAACGTGGAGCGGCAGCGGGACAATGCAGGCCGTGGACAGGCCGCCCCAAAAGTTGACCTGCAAGATCAATTACAAGCGCGAGACCGACAAGGTTTTCAGGCTTGCAGCGAAATGCGTGACCGTATCGACCTCAATCAACCAGACGGCGCAGCTGCTGAAGGTCAATCCCGGCGTCTACACCGGGAAATTCGAAATCGCGTCCTACGATATTTCCGGGCGGGTGCGGGTCGTCGTCAACGGAAATGCTCAGACCATGTCGTTTCAGAGCTCTCGAGCCAACGGCACCGTGAATTTGAAGAAGTCTTGACGCGGTAACAGACACGGTGTGCTACGATGCCCTCAAGCAGCCTCAACTTGCAGGTGCTTTTTGAGGGATTTAACAACCGGCATCTTTGACGACAGTGCCAGGCAATTGGCACGGGCTTTCGGTGGCCAGATTTGGTAATTGCCATGATCGGCCAGGGATTGACGCCCGGAACACGGGTTGACGTCCACGATACGAGGCAGCAATCCTGGATTGACTCAAAGGGGCCATCGACTCGCGGCCCAGCGTGGCGAAAACGGGGGGTGGGGGCAAACCGAAGTGGACAAGGCAGTCGGCAACATAAATTCTCCGTTGCTGCTGGTTCCCCGGCTGTCGCGGACATTCGCGCTGACGATTCCAAAATTGCCCCTCGATCTGCAGCGGACCGTGGGCACGGCCTACCTGCTGTGCCGCGCCGCCGACACGATCGAAGATTCGGGCTTTTCAGACCGAGACCGAAAGATTGAGCAACTCGACATTTTTCTCGCCGGGGTCGAGCGGAGAGCGACCTGGGAAGACGTTTCGCGGAAACTCTTCGCGGCCCTGTCTGGGAAGGTCGCGCCTGAGGAACTCGACCTCATCAATCACTTGCCTGATCTGATCGAGTATCTTGAGGCATCCCCCCAAAGACAGCAGGCCGCCGTGCGCACATGTCTTACGAAGATGGCGTCGGGAATGAAGTCATTCGTCAATCGTCCTTCAGGGCTGGCCGACATGGTGGAACTGGACGACTACTGCTACGTCGTGGCGGGCGTTGTCGGCGAGATGCTCACCGAACTCTTCTGCGACCATGCCTCGGACGTCGACCAACAAAGGGAGAAGCTGAGCAAGCTCGCCGCCAGTTTCGGTCAAGGGCTGCAGATGACGAACATTTTGAAGGATATTTGGGATGATCGGCGGCAGGGCCGCTGCTACTTGCCGCAAAGCCTCTTTTGTTCGGCAAGCCTCGACTTGCGCGATCTCGATCGGGCGGCCCAAAAGCCTGCCTTTCGGCCAACAATCCATCGTCTTGCGGCGGTTGCTCTCGACCATCTGGGCAATGCAGTCGATTACACTTTGACGATCCCGCGCCAGCACACCGGGATCCGACAATTCTGTTTGCTCGCAATTGGAATGGCCTATGCCACTCTCAACCGTGTCGTTCAGGTCTCGAACTTTTCCCCGGACTATCACCCAAAAATTTCGCGTTCGACCGTAAAGAGCGTCATGCTCGCCGCCCCCGTCATCTGCCGAAGCGATTCGCTAACGCGGTGGGCTATGTCTGGGATGGCGAGCAGATGTCAGGCGAACGCCGTTCAACACTCCTGATCGCTGCAGTACCGGCACTGGTCCCTTAGGACCGAGATTCTGAGTCGTTGCCGCGCGAGCAGGCCATCAGTGTCTGTTGTGTATCCTATGTCGGCCCCTTGACAGTGTTCTTCCGATTCAAGAGGTTGGCGCGATGGAGACTTTAGAAAAAGTCATTCTCGTCGACGATCATGATCGGAAGATTGGTACCGGCGAGAAGCACGAGGTCCATAGGCAAGGTTCTCTGCATCGCGCATTCTCGGTCATCATCTGGGACAGCGCTGAGAGAATCCTGCTCCAGCAGCGCAGCGGCAGCAAATATCATTCTGGTGGACTCTGGACAAACGCCTGCTGCGGGCATCCGCGCCCAGGTGAAGAATGTGCGGCGGCCGCTCAAAGACGGCTGCAACAAGAAATGGGTTTCGATTGCCCGCTTGTTGGGCTCGGCACAATCCGCTATCGCGCGGAACTCGACCACGACATGATCGAGCACGAGATTGTGCACGTTTTTCAGGGCGTTCATGACGGTGCCATCGCGCCGGACCCCGAAGAGGCGCAGGCCTATCGTTGGGCGACCCCTCAGGATGTGCAGGCTGACGCGGTGGCTTCGCCCGAGAGATATACGGCTTGGTTCCGCAAGTATCTCAGAGCCAAGTGGCCCGTCATGCGTGCGGTGCCTGAGAATTCCAGCTGACTTGCTTTGCATCCCCACAGGTTGTTCATCGGGCAGCCACGCAGAGGTGTAAGCCTCGACGAAAGGGAAAATACCGATGCGGAAGATCCTGGCAATCTTGTTTCTTATCGCGGGTGTCATCGCGTTGTGCGGATACGGCGCGAAGCATCATGCCCGGCACATGGAACAAATTGTTGCGGACGGCGCCAGCGGGGCCGTTGCTGCCTCTGTGCATGGCCTCAAGACGACCGTTGGCGGGCGTGACATCGAGGTGAGCGGACTTGCCGATAGCGCGGCCGAACGTGATCGAATTCTGGAGACGCTCGATACCGTAGAGGGGCGGCGCGTCGTTCGGGATAGGATGATCGTTCTGGCGTCTGCCTCGCCTTACACGTTCTCGGCGGAGAAAACAGACAAGGGTGTCACCGTCTCCGGCTATATGCCGACCGACATTGCGCGCGAGGGGATTGCCGTGATTCTCGACCGCGATGTGCCGGAACTTGAGCTTGCATCCGGCGCACCCGGGGGCTGGACGATTGTTGCGCAGGATGGGCTCAGCGCTCTTGGCAAGCTGAACAACGGTCAGCTGAGCATGTCGGATACGACGCTCTCGATCTCGGGGGAGGCCACGACGCCCGCTGACGGGGAGGCGGCTTTGGCAGAGCTCAAAGACGTGCCGCCGGGTTACGCGGTCACGACATCCCTCGACTACTTGGACGACGGCGAGCCCATCGACTTTCAGATCGTCTATTCCGCCTCGGACGGCGCGTCCGTAAACGGCAAGCTGCCCGCCGGATTGACTCCCGAAAATGTGGCTGACGCACTCGGTCTGGCTTCCATTTCCGGCGACCCGTCTATCGCGATCTCGGGTGATCCCAGCTCTGTCCTGGCGGCTCTGAAGATACTCTCATCATGGCTCGCGGAATTCGAAACGTTGAAGCTAATGCTTGGGAGCGACAACGGTTTCGGTCTGACCGCGAACGCCTCTCCGGGAGCGGACGTAGAACTCTTAAACAGCGCCCTCTCAGAATCGTTGGACGGTGCAGATGCGGTGACAATTGAGGCTGCCAGCGATTTACCACCCGAGGGCACGAGCCGCGTGAACGCTGCGACAGGGGAGACGGAGGTGTTGACGGCGGGCTATTGGCTGCCCCAGATGGACTTCGTGGTTGGTTACGGACAATGCCGCGACAAGGCCAATGCGCTCTTGGCCGCGCGCAACGTAAACTTTGTGACCGGCTCTGCGCGGCTCGACGCCCGGTCCTTGAGAGTCATCAACGCGATTACTTCGCTCGTTATGAAGTGTGTTCAGTCCGGCGACCTGCGCGTCGAGGTTGGCGGACATACGGATAGTCAAGGGGACAGCGCCTCCAACATGCAGCTAAGCCAGGACCGGGCCGAAGCGGTTGTTGAAGCTCTCATTCGACGAGGCGTACCGGTGGAAGCTATCGCCGCAGCGGGCTACGGCGATACCAAACCTATGGCCGACAACGACACAGAAGACGGGCGGGCAGCGAACAGACGCGTGACTTTGGCGTTCACTCAATAGCGGGCCGAGAGCTACACAAAGGGGATTTCTTATGTTCAAGAACTGGGGCTTTCTGCTCGGAGAAATATGGTTCCTGATTGTGCTCGCGGCTCTTCTGGGTCTGTTCGCGGGTTGGCTCCTTTGGAGCGGACGCCGGAGCACTGCCTCAGAGAGTTCCAGCGCCGAGGTCGACGCGTTGCGATCCCAACTCGAACAATGTCGGACGACATCAAAAGAGAAAGACGAGTTGATCGGTCGTCTCGAAGCGCGGCTGGAAGGCCGCGGGGTCAATCCAGAGACGGTGCCGGCCTCGTCTCAGAGTACGGCTACGACACCCGCCAGACTCGTGGCCACGGGAAAGACGACCAGCGCAGACGCCGACCATGGCGCCGCCAACAGAGGCAGCAAACCCAAGACACTGGAAACGCCCCTCGACGGGAAGGCGGACGACCTCAAGAAGATCAAAGGCGTCGGACCTAAGCTAGAGCAGCTTTGCAACCGCTTGGGTTTTTGGCATTTCGACCAGATTGCCAACTGGACGGACGATGAAGTGGCCTGGGTCGACGCCAATTTGGAGGGCTTCAAGGGCCGCGTCACGCGCGATAGCTGGGTGGAGCAGGCTAAATTGCTCGCGGAAGGCCGCGCAACCGAGTTCTCCAAGCGCGTCGAGGCCGGAGAAGTCTACGATCAAAGCAAGAGTTGAACCGTTTCGTTTTTGCGACTTGACGCTGCGCTCGAGTCGTCCGAGAGTCGGAACGCCTTTGGTGTTTGGGCGCAATCGCGCGTCCGGATGAAACGGGAATAGGTAGGGCCCAACCAGCCCCGAAACCTAGCCGCCCCCGCGACTGTATGCGGTGAGCCGTCTTTCACTGACGTCACTGACCCTCAAGCCATTAGGCACAGGTTGGGAAGACGAAAGCCGGCAGTGATCCGCGAGCCAGGAGACCGGCCAATTGGCAAACGGGCCAACCCAAGCGCCGTCGGGTGAGACGGCAACGGAGGGATACAATGCATATTGAACCTGGCCTTGTGGCCGAGGGTAAGATTTGGCTGAGCGTTGCCACTGCCGCGGGCGCCGGCGCCTGCGGCTTTAAGCTTGCTTGGGAAGACGTCAAGGAGCATGGCACTGTTTCGCTTGCGGCGCGCGCCGCAATCGCGACAGCACTCGTCTTCGGTTTCTTCGAAGTGTTACCGCACTACCCGGTTGGCGTTTCCGAAGTACACTTCATCTTCGGTACGACGCTGTTTCTGCTCTTCGGATCGGCAGCTGCGGCCATAGGATTGGCCTTGGGGCTTCTGTGTCAGGGGCTGTTCTTTGCGCCGGCCGACTTGCCGCAGTACTTCATGAATGTCACGACGCTGTTGGTGCCGTTGTTCGGCATACGATATCTCGCTGAGAAGATTATTGATCCCGGCACATGCTATGTGGACTTGAAGTACAGCCAGGTGCTTGCGCTCTCGGCCACGTATCAGGCGGGTATCGTCGCGTGGGTAGGATTTTGGACGCTCTATGGTCAGGGCTTCGGTGCGGAAAATCTGCAATCCTTGGCGATGTTCGGCGGTGCTTATCTGCTGGTCATCATCGTGGAGCCGTTGGCGGATCTTGCCGTGCTTGCGGGCGCGAAGGCGCTCCGCTTCTTGCGGGGAAGTCCGTTCGTCGTGCAACGGCTCTTCCACACAGCCTAAGACGGCATAACTCTTAAAGTATTGGGGCGGCGGTGCGTATATAGGCGCCGCCGCCAAGACGGCGAAGCTGACAGCTGCGGCGATGGCATCTCCCGTGGACGGCGCCGACAGTGTCGGTCTCACGCAACAAGTCCGTGCCTGCTCCAATTTGACATCCAGGTATGATCCGTGTCCAAAGCGGGCGCTAACGACTTCAGCCAAGGCCGGAAATACATTCGCGGCTTCGAAGCAAGAGGCGGTCGCGAAGCATGCTTGAGCCGGATGAAAGCGGGGCGGGCCGCAAAACGCATCAACTGATTGGC
>JARFRF010000046.1 GCA_029287395.1 Methyloceanibacter sp.
CTAGCAGCCGACGCGGGTGGCACCTCGGAGCTATCAGGGCCCGTTGACTTCAGCATCATCTAGCGAATGGCCGAGCTGGAACAAACCCTCTTCAAGCTAATCACCAACTAGCAGTGTAGTTAGCAGGTAACGTGCTGCATATGCTTCGTCCGCGACGATATCCTAGCGAGTGGGGACTTGATTTGGCTCAAAGAGACCGTGTCCGCGACCACAAATATACATATCTAGAGCTTCAGCATTGGATAGCACCGCTGAACCAGCTAGGAGGCCTCGTTGATGGCGCACAAAAAAATCCTATTCCACTCGGCCGCCCGCGAAAAAATCCTTCGAGGGGCCAGCGCGCTTGCGGACGCAGTCCGCGTCACTCTTGGGCCGAAATCGAAGTCGGTGCTGATACAGAAGAAGTGGGGAACGCCGATCGTCTGCAATGACGGCGTTACGATCGCCAAGGAAGTTGACCTCCCAGACCCAGAAGAGAACCTGGGAGCACAGATGCTCCGGCAGGCGGCTGAGAAGACAGGCGAAGCGGTCGGTGATGGCACCAGCGCTTCTACCGTCCTTGCTCATGCGATTTTTGCCGAAGGCATACGCAACGTCGTAGCTGGTGCAAGTGGCATTGACATCAAGCGTGGACTTGAACGTGGCCTGAAGCTTGCCGTCAATACTTTGCGTGAGCTTTCTAGGCCAGTAAAGGCCCGGAAGGAGAAGGCCCAAGTGGCCACCATCTCGGCGCATAATGATCCTGCCATCGGCGAATTAGTTGCTGATGCCATGGAAAAAGTGGGGGACGATGGGGTCATCACGGTCGAAGAATCAAAGACAACAGAGACCATACTTGAGGTGGTCGAAGGCATGCAGTTCGACCGCGGATTTATCTCGCCCTATTTTGTCACCGATGCCGAGAAGATGGAGGCTGTTCTTGAAGACCCGTATGTCTTCCTATGCGACCGGAAGCTGAACAACCTCAAAGATCTATTACCTCTTCTGGAGCAGGTGGCTAAGAGCGGCAAGCCAATCCTGTTCGTGGCCGAAGACGTTGAGGCCGAGGCCCTAGCGACGCTGATTGTCAACCAATTGCGCGGCGTCGTACGAAGCGTCGCGACCAAAGCGCCCGGGTTCGGAGATCGGCGTAAGTCCATCCTTGAGGACGTGGCTGTGCTTACCGGTGGACAGCTCGTCTCCGAAGATCTCGGTATTAAGCTCGAGTCCGTCCAACTTAGCCAACTTGGACACGCCCGACGTGTGGTCTCCGATCGCGACAGCACGACGATTATCGGCGGAATGGGCGACAGAAAAGCGATCGAGGGACGCATTCGACAAATTCGCGCGCAGATCGAGAAAACTTCAAGTGACTACGACCGAGAGAAGCTAGAGGAGCGCCTTGCCAAGCTGTCCGGCGGCGTCGCAGTCGTCCGCGTTGGTGCACCGTCGGAGGCGGAGATGAAAAGTAAGAAAGAAGCACTCGACGATGCGATCAACGCGACAAAGGCAGCCGTGTCTGAAGGTATCGTGCCAGGCGGTGGATTGGCCCTTTTGCGCTGCATCAGCGGAATCGCTAACGAGGCGGTAAGAGCCGAAGGTGATGAAAAAACGGGGTTGGAAATCCTTCAGCGTGCGTTGAGCGCGCCCACACGGCAGATTGCCGAAAACTCAGCTGTAGACGGCGGTGTAGTCGTTGCCCGTATGCAGGAAGGTAAGGGGAATCTGGGCTATGACGCTGCCCGAAACGAATATGTTGATCTGATAGAGGCAGGTATCGTCGATCCCACAAAAGTGGTGCGTGTTGCACTCGAAAATGCCGTGTCGATTGCGAGCACTCTTTTGCTGACAGAGGCAACGATGACGGAGATTCCGGAAGAGGAGGAGCGGCACCAGAGCGAGGCAGAGATCGGCATGTAATTCACGTGCTCGACATGAGAAGACCTTGGCGGGTCTCGATGGTGCCCGACGGGCACTCAGCGTTCGGGTGTCGACGACGTTTGGGTGAAGGCTCGCCCCGTCTCAAGGATCCATAGCAGTCGGTAGTGCGGCTGATGTTATATTGCCCTCGGCGTTGAAGCAGAAAAGGTCCAAGCGCCGTAGCCGACCACGCGGTCCCGATTGCCGCTTATGTCACCTGAATTGCGCAGATCGAGACGATGGATCTGCCAGTCTCGTTGGCGTGCGGCGCAAAGTGCACCATTCAGCGCCGCGAAGCCACAGGCATTCTTGGGGCCGAGCCGCAAGTAGTCCAACCGCTCTATAATCTTCGCGCTTGCTAGGTCACGTGTCTGGGCGGATACATAGTCGAGATAGTGGGACAGGTCGGTGCTAACCACGAGAAGCGTCCGCTTGTCTAGCACAAGTGCTATTATGGCAGCGACCTCGTCCGGCGATGCCTCACCCACGAGCAACGGGATAAGTGTAAACCGGCCTAGCGCCTGTTGCAGGAAAGGCAATTCAACCTCGAGGGCGTGCTCCGGCGCATGGGCGCGGTCATCAATGTCGATGAGACCAGCGTCGAGAAGCGCGGCGACCTGGTCTGTGTCGATTACAATCTCGCCCAGGGGCGTTGTGAAGCTTCGAGCCGAGGAAGCAGCAATCCCAAAAACAGGCACGTAGTGAGCCGGGCCGATCAACAGTACGCGCTCGAAAGCGCGTTCCGAGGAGGCAAGCGCCGCGAAGGCGCTGGCCGCTACGGGCCCTGAAAACATGTAGCCAGCGTGAGGGACGACGATACCTACAAGACCGGATTCTTCAATCTTTGTGGCCTTCGAGAGGAGACCCTCGACCGTGTCCGCGAGTTCGCGTGCCCCGCGTGGATAGAAGCTTCCCGCTACCGCCGGCCTTCTGGTGCTCGAGAGTGGTTCAAGCGCGATCATGGAGGCGTTGACTCCGCTCAGAAGTTACCCATCTTCATAACATGGATACAATCGATATGGGTGCCTCCGTGCCGGGCCGCTACTGGCACGGGCTTCCTGATGGCCGCGTGCAATGCGACCTCTGCCCTCGTGAATGCAAGCTACATGAAGGCCAGAGGGGGCTCTGCTTCGTGCGCGCGCGTGAGAACGACGCAATTCTCCTCACGACCTATGGTCGGTCCTCAGGATTCTGCCTGGATCCGATCGAGAAGAAGCCGCTTAACCACTTTTTCCCCGGCAGCGCTGTGCTTTCCTTCGGAACGGCCGGCTGCAATCTAACTTGCAAGTTCTGCCAGAACTGGGACATCTCCAAGGCGCGGGCCAATGACCGACTCCAGCAGCAGGCATCGCCCGAGGCCATCGCGCAGGCTGCGCTCGATAGCGGCGCCAAATCAGTTGCCTTCACTTACAATGATCCGGTCATCTTCCTTGAATACGCAGTGGATGTCGCGGCGGCTTGCCGGGAGGTCGGCGTAAAGACGGTCGCCGTCACGGCCGGCTATATCGGTGAAGGCGCACGGCCTGAGTTTTTCGGTGCCATGGATGCTGCCAATATTGATCTGAAGGGATTCACGGAAGACTTCTATCGCAAGCTTTGTACTGCCTCCCTAGAGAGCGTGCTGGATACGCTCCTCTACGTTAAGCATGAAACCAACACCTGGCTTGAGATCACCACACTGCTCATTCCGGGAGAAAATGACTCCTCTCAAGAGATTGGCGCATTAAGCGATTGGGCGGCGGAAAAGCTCGGGCAGGACGTCCCAGTTCACTTCACCGCGTTTCACCCTGATTGGAGGATGCGCGACATCTCCACGACGCCAGCAACGACGCTCAAGCGCGCCCGCGACATCGCGGCGTCGGCTGGTCTCCGCTACGTTTATACCGGCAACATCCGCGATGAGGCGAGCCAGAGCACTTATTGCCATGGCTGCGGCACATGCCTGATCGGCCGCGACGGTTACACAATCACGTCGTGGGGGCTCGATGCTAGCGGTCACTGCACCTCCTGCGGCGAGATCTGTCCCGGCGCGTTCGAGCGAGACCCGGAAAGTTGGGGGCCCCGCCGCGCCCCGCTCGTATTTGCGGCCGCATGAAAACGAAGGCTCAGGACGGCAGCAATGCGCGCGTGCGACGGGGAATCTAAAGCCTACGGACTGTCCGCTTTGGGTCGATTGTGTTGAAAAAGTCGGCGTTGCTGGCGATGCAAAGTCCTGATTCACTCCTCTTGATTGGAGGAGGATTCGGCGATGATGGGCGAGCGGACGGTGATGCAAGAAGCGTTGTTCTACGAGTTCAGCATCGAGCGCCATGTCCCGCCGGATCACC
>JARFRF010000057.1 GCA_029287395.1 Methyloceanibacter sp.
ACATAGTTCACGTCCGGAAGATGCCGGAGCCAGCTCATCGAGAACAATCGCCGTGCCGGTTGCGGGATATCGGTCGCAGGGTAATGAAGCCCGAGATACGGCTCCAAATCTTCGCGTTTGGCTTCCGCGATAACGTGGCCGCTTCCGTCTTCCGCAAACTTGTAGGCCATCACTCTGTCGTAGCCGCTGAAATCGCGGATTCGCTGAACCGTCAGATCAAAGAACTCTTGAAGATTGGACGTGGCCTGCAGCAGCGCGGTTGCCTCACGAATTTCAGTGTAGAGGTTTCCGTTATTGTTGGCGTTCTCATCCGTGATTAGCTCGAGCTCGAGAACCAGCCCTCCGCTGCACCTGTGTGCAAAAATGTTCACGCCGCGCGCCGAGCCAGCAAAGAATTCGCGCACGACGTGGACCGGCGTCTTATCGAGCGGCACGTGTTCAATTTTCTCGAAGAAGCGTCCGGCCCCCTCGCCCAACACATCGGCGATCGTGCGCCCCAACAGATCTTTCGCCTGAATGCCGAGAACGTCGCCGGTATTCGCACTCGCTTGGAGAATGACGTAGTCGGACTCGTCAACGATGAGCATCGCCCCGTGCGGCTGAATAGCGCCAGGGAATTGCACAAGCTCGCGGTCGCAGTTCGAAAAATCAACGTTCTTCGCCGTTATTGCGACATTGAACTGGTCGCCAGCCGTCATATGAGCTCCGAGATGGTGTTGCCATCGAGGGGCTTGCGCGACGGCAGATCCGAGTGTGCTGTAGACCCGCAAACCGGCGCCGCCGTTTCGTGGACCAAGCTTTCGCGAAACATGGCAAAAGTACCTCGCGCCGTCTGTACGAGCGCATCGCCCTCATCTGAGTCCGCATCAATGGCCGTGATCCCGGCCGCACAGGCGCGCCATAGGCGGCCTGTTTCTTTGCCAAAGCCGTAGAAGAAGGACGCTCCGTGCTTAGCGTCGAGATCGAGAGATGCCTTGATCGCCGGCAGAATACTGCGCGCGCCTTTGGCGGAACCTTCAACGACGTACATGCAGCCTAATCCTTCAGCGCACGTCGCAAGGTTAGGAGCTTCCGGGAGATCGAGCCGGTTGAGATGCTCCGCTTGACTGCCGAGGCAGGTGAGGTCCTCCTTCAGCAATGAGGACCGGTAGGGGCTCGGATAGCTGAAGCCGAGCGGCGAAAAGTCAATCGAACACAAGGCGCGCTCAGCCGCTGCATGCAGACGCCACAAGCGGGTTAGGTGATCGGTATACCGTGCCAGCGAGCTGAGGCGTCCATCAATATCGACGCTTTTTTCAAGTTCATCGTGTAACGGCCGCGTCTCTCTGCGGAGGCGACTCAATAGATTATCCTTGGACATATCACCTCATCTTTGGCCGTAGATGGAGGTTGTACTCCCGAGACCCAGTGAAGACCGGCCCGCGCTGATCGTCAATCGTTTCGGGTTGGTCGAAACAGTCTTTTGGCTGCGAAACGCGTACTAGACGCGTGACAGTCGATGAATTTCATGCGGCGCTGCAAAAGAGAATAGACCGGCACGAGGTTTAGGATTGCTGGGCAGTTGTGATAAACGGACCACAATGTTTCTCGAGCGACTGCTCGGCCCGTCCGACTCTCAGATGCAAGGAAACAGGCATGACGGCAGATCAAGAGACGCCCTATACGACCGTCCAGAAACGGGATGCCATTGCTCAAGAACTTGCTTCGCGCCTCCGGGTTTATCAGCGACGGGTGCTAGACGGCTCGATGTCGCGTAGGCAAGCAGATGAAGGGATCCGCGTGATGCGTGCTATTCTCGCCGACTACGACGCTCAAGTTGCGAAAGAGCGTGTGAGATAAGTCGATCGAAAGGTCGCAGCGCTCAGGCCAATGCTTGTGTAGTGCTCCACGAGGCAAACGCCCCAATTTCACATGCCATTGGCCGGCCCTGCCAACTGAGCACGTGCAACTTCGGTACGCGCGGTACCGAGCACGACTTCGAAACGGCAAACATTCGATCCACTGCGACAGCACTGGGGATGTCGCACTAGCACATCGCCCGCGACAAGCTCTCCGAAAAGCTCAGCGAAAACAGCCTGATGCCAGATGCAGTCGGGCATCCGGACGGGATTTCTTGCAATCTCGATCACGGCTGGATTCCTTGGTCGCACCCGGCAAGGACCGGACCCCGCAAATGTCCAAGCGTTGCGTCCAATCGCAATCGTCAGTAGTCGCAGGGCGATCGGTGGCGGCAGCCGCCTGAGGATTTTCTGGACCAAACTCGGAATGCGGTTCTCGAGGATGTAGCGGCCGGTCCTACGCCCTGCATCTTCTGCCACGCGCCGCGCTATCGCATCTGGCAGCTTTTGCCAGAGTGTCTCAAACAATTGCGCCGGAATACGCTCATCGACCATCTCAGACGGCGGGTGTGCAAGCAGATCTTGGCACCCAGCAGCCGCGAAGATATCCTGCGCTGCTTCCGGCCCCGGACCTTCCTTTAGCGCGCGTGCTAACTGGATCACCGCATTCGGCCCGACGACCCCGGGTGGCTTCTCAAGAACAAGCTCTCCGATCCTCTGGGACATGCAGCACCCAGCTAATGGACCGCATGCGTTGAAGCGGCATTTTCTTTCATCTGCTGGTCGCCCCCACCGCAGGCTTTCACCGCAGCGAGGCGGTCCGCAGCTCTCGCCTTGCCCTGAGCACGGATCGCTTCTCGGCGCTCCGCGGCTCGCGCGGCCCTGTCGGCGGCGGCCTCCCAATCCTCAAGCTGCGCTTCTGCGATCGTTCGACTCTCGTCGAATTCGAACTGCACCGTGTCTTTTGTTTGCGGACCCCAATAGCCGGCCTTACCCAGATCGTAGAAAGTCCGTGCAAAGCCAGCCTTCAAGAACGCTTTAAGGCAGCCAAGGAGATAGCGCCGGCGGAAGCCAGTCCCGCGCCAGGGGTAGTGAAACAATGCTTTCTGCATGTAGAAGCGTCTGTAGTTCTTCATGACGCCGTTCAGCAGCCTACCGCGCGTCAGGGCCTTCGGCCGCATGATGGGCGTCACGAAATTGTATTTCGAGAAATCGAACACCTCGACTTGGTCTCGGATTTCTTGGAAGAGCGGTGAGAACGGCCAGGGTGTGTACATCGACCAATTGGCAAGGTCCGGCTGCCACTCCCACGCCATCCGGTAAGTCTCTTCGAGAGTTTCCTCGGTTTCGTTGTCCAGCCCAACGATGAACTGCGCCTCGACAAAGATGTCGGCGTCGCGCAGAAGCCGGATGGCTTCCTTATTTTCTGCGACCTTGGTCTCTTTGTTGAAGCGGTCGAGTTTCAGCTGCGCCGCAGCCTCAGTTCCTAGAGAGACGTGAACGAGCCCTGCCTTGCGATAGAGAGGCAGGAGTTCGCGGTCGCGCATGATGTCCGTAACGCGGGTATTGATGCCCCACTTGATTTTGTCTGGCAGCCCCCGCGCAATCAGCTCCTCACAAAACTGAATGAACTTCTTGCGATTGATGGTGGGCTCCTCGTCAGCAAGGATGAAAAACCCAACATTGTGATCGCGTACGAGTTGCTCGATCTCATCGACGACTTTCTTGGGGTCGCGAACCCGATAGTCGCGCCAGAATTTCCACTGGCTACAGAACGAACAGGTGAATGGGCATCCCCGCGCCATATTGGGGATGGCGACGCGCTCATTGAGCGGGACGTAGATGTACTTAGACCAATCGAGCAGGTTCCAGTCCGGATTGATCGCTTCCAGGTCCTTAACGGTGGGCGCCGCTTGGGTTGCAACGATGCGGTCGCCATCGCAGAAGGCAAGACCTTTAATTTTGTTGCGATCCGCCGGCCAGCGGCCGTCCGAGATTGCCCGGATGAGTTCCAAGAAGATCTCTTCGCCCTCTCCCCGCACGATCACGTCAATCCAAGGAGCCTCGGAAAGGACCTGCTTGTACATAAAGGTCGCGTGAACACCCCCGAGGACCGAAACGGCATTAGGGCACACTTCGCTCGCCGCCTTGAGTATCTCTTCCGCCTTGTAGATGGACGGGGTAATCGACGTGCAACCAACCACGTCCGGGGCCAAGTCGGCCAGACGTCGGCGGACCTCTGCGTCGTCGAGGTCGTCCGTCATGGCGTCAATGAAATGGATATCGGTGAAACCTGCGTCCTTGAGGTGGCCGGAGAGATAGGCAACCCAGGCAGGCGGCCAGTTGCCCGCGATCTCCGCACCGCCGGAATGATAATTGGGATGAACCAGT
>JARFRF010000072.1 GCA_029287395.1 Methyloceanibacter sp.
ATAAGGCGCTATGTCGACGAGAGCCGTCGCATTCTTGAGGTCCTGGATTCCCGGCTCGAGGGTCGAGAGTTCCTTGTTGGCGACCACTACTCAATCGCGGACATCGCCACCTACCCCTGGGCGCGCGCCTACCCTTGGGCCAAGGTCTCAATCGATGGTCTTGATCACCTCAAATCCTGGTTCGATCGGATCGATGCGCGCCCCGCCGTGCAAAGGGCGATCACTATCCCGAAGCACGTGCCCGCGTTCTGGGGCCGTGGTGGCGAGGATGCATTTTCCAAAGAGAATGCTGCGCGATTTGCAGTGGACGTAAAGACCGCGTGACCGTGGAGACGAACAGATGACTGAAAAAATCTACACCGTTGCCGTCCTTAAAGCGAAACTGGGTAAAGCAGAGGCGCTCATCTCGGCGCTTGAGGAACTCGCCGCTGAGACTCGCAACGAGGACGGTGCAGAAGAGTACGGCTTCATTCGTGATCTCAAAACGCCAGAGACCGTCCTATCCTACGAGCGATGGACAAGCGGCGAAGCAGAGGCAGCCCATTGGAAGACGCCGCACCTCAAGAAGGCGCTGGAGCAAATGCGCGACATTCTTGATGGCGCACCGACCATCTACAAGGGTCACAAGGTTATCTGACGCACTCCAACAAACCCTAGCTTAGGAGCTCTTTGGCATGAGCAAGACAATACTTATTACTGGCGCCGGATCCGGACTTGGTCAGGGGACCGCGATCGGCCTCGCGCGAAAGGGGCATAAGGTTATCGCCGCCGTCGAGAACTGGCCGCAAGTGAGCGGGCTACTTGCCACTGCGAAGGAAGCCGGGGTCGACTTGGAGGTCACAAAACTGGACCTGTTGAGCAAGGACGATCGCGAAACAGTCTTTCGGAAATATGGCAACAGCGTCGACATCCTGGTCAACAACGCTGCGACGGGCGAAACCGGCCCCATCGCCGAGGTGCCTGTAGATCGAATTCGCCGCGTTTTTGAGGTGAACGTGTTCAGCACGTTGGAGTTCGCCCAACCCTTTGCCAGACTCTTCGCGCAGAAGGCCCGAGGCAAAATCGTCTTCACTTCATCAATCGCCGGCTTCTCAACGTTTAAGTACCTTGGGCCTTACGTAGCCTCGAAACATGCCTTAGAGCCGATCGTCCAGCTCATGCGCGATGAGATGGAGGGAACCGGCGTCCAGATCGCAACGATCAACCCCGGCCCCTTCCGTACCGGCTTCAATGACCGCATGTATGATACGCTCGACCAGTGGTACTACCCTGAAAAGCACTTCACACCGGAAGGTCCGATACGCGACGTGCAGCAGCTGTTTGCCGGAGACGAGTTGCAACTCGATCCCCAGCCCATGATTGACTTCATGGTCGATCTCATTCCGCAGGACAACCACAAGTTCCGCAACGTGTTTCCGGAGCATTTCGTTGGGAATGTGAAGGCCTATCAGGACAGTCTCTGGACCAAGGACATGTGATGGCACACCCAACAACCCCCATTCGTATCGACATTGTATCGGATGTCGTCTGCCCCTGGTGCATCATCGGCTATAAGCAGCTTGAGCGCGCGCTGCAGGAAACAAAAACCGCTGCGGACATTCATTGGCATCCCTTTGAGCTCAACCCCCAAATGGCTCAAGAGGGAGAGAACCTGCGCGAACACCTTGCCGCAAAATACGGCACGACGCCCGAGGGCAGCCGCCGGGCTCGCGCGCGGCTCACTGAGCTTGGGGCCGAGCTTGGATTCGTGTTCGATTACACAGACGACATGCGCATGGTGAATACGTTCAGAGCCCATCAGCTGCTGAAATGGGCGGAAGAGCACGGGCGCGGCCATGACTTGCAGATGGCACTGTTCGCAGCATTTTTCGCCGAGCGTCTCGACTTGAATGACCCTGCTGTGCTCGCAAGAGTAGCTGCCCGTATCGGCTTGGATGGCGATGAAGCGCTGGCGATCTTGACCGATGGTCGCTATGCCGAGGACGTGCGGCAAGACGAGCAGTTTTGGATCAGCCGAGGTATCGAGGGCGTACCGGCCATGATATTCGATGAAAAGTATCTTGTGGTCGGCGCGCAAGGTGTCGACAACTACCGCTCGATCCTGGAGAAGATTGCTGGGGCGCACGCCGCTTAAGCCCACTCGATGCTTGAACGATACGTGACCTGGAGTCGAAGCGCCGTTCCTTTGTTGGCTCGGCAGCGTGTCGCGAGATTGGAGGAACCATGCCAGATCAAAAAGCCGTCGTCGTCCGGGCCCCAGGAGGCCTCGATCAACTTGAGGTCCGCGATATTCCCGATCCGGGCCAGCCTGGCCCAGGAGAAATCCGCGTAGAGCTCCATGCAAGCTCGCTCAACTTCCATGACCTGTTGGTTGCGAAGGGTGGGATTCCTGCCGAGGACGGCCGCGTGCTCATGTCTGATGGAGCCGGGAAAGTTGAAGCCATTGGCGAAGGGGTTACTGAATTTAACGTCGGGGACAGCGTCGTATCCACCTTTTTCCCCCAGTGGCTCGACGGCTTGCCATTCGACGAGGTAGGAAATTTTCGCGGCACGCCAGGTGATGGCATCGACGGATACGCCACAGAATATGCAGTGGGCGCCGCCACAGACTTTACGCTCGTCCCGCGTGGTTGGAGCTACGCCGAGGCGGCGACGATCACAACTGCCGGGCTAACAGCCTGGCGCGCCCTTATTGTTGATGGTCAGCTTAAGGCAGGCGCCACTGTACTGGTATTGGGCACAGGCGGCGTTTCGATCGCTGCGTTGCAAATCGCCAAGGCCATGG
This sequence comes from Methyloceanibacter sp., assembly GCA_029287395.1. Taxonomy (GTDB): domain Bacteria; phylum Pseudomonadota; class Alphaproteobacteria; order Rhizobiales; family Methyloligellaceae; genus Methyloceanibacter. The sequence continues at coordinate 2,786 of JARFRF010000072.1, forward strand.
GCGCCTCGGTGATCGCAACCTCGTCCTCCGATGAGAAGCTTGAGCGTCTCCGGACAATGGGTGCAGACCATGTCATCAACTACAAGCAGACTCCGGAATGGGGTCGCGAAGTCCTGGCACTAACCGGTGGCCATGGCGTCGACCACGTTATCGAGGTCGGCGGGCCAGGGACGCTTTCGCAGTCCATCAAGGCCGTGCGCGTCGGAGGCCATATCGCCTTGATCGGTATCTTGACGGGCCGCCAGGGCGACGTGCCCACAATGACGCTCATGGCCAAGCAGGCCAGGCTTCAGGGACTCATTGTCGGGAATCGCCGTGAGCAGCAGGACTACGTGGCCGCGCTAGAACAAACTGGCATTCGCCCTGTGATCGACCGTAGCTTTCCACTTGAGGAGTTGGCTGATGCTTTCCGCTTCCAGGAAACCGGCGGCCATTTTGGCAAGATAGCGATTGAGTGGTGAGCGGTGTAACGCCCTATAACCGAAGCCAAATCTGCAGCGATTACGCAACGTACGCGGTGCGCGGCTACTATTAGTCCGCACAGTGCCATGCCGCTGGCAACGAATGCTGACGAGTCCTGTTGTGCGAAACGCACCGCAAGATAAATCTTGATTAGCGCCGCTGCGCCCGACAAGATGGCGATGGAAAGGACGCACCCCGATCGACCAATGCGTTGGATTGGAAGAAAAGGAGTGGGTTCAATCTTGGCCGTGCTTTGTCAAATCGACGACGCTCAGCGGGCCAAACAACAGCAGTAAGGGAGGAGATCACTGTGAAAAGAAGTGTACTAGTTGCTTTACTTGTAGTGGGCTTTGCGACGCCAGCTGCAGCAGCGAAGTTCTACACTACCATTAATACCGTCGGTGACTGCGGTATGATCCAAAATCCCACACCGTCAGCTGGCATGAAGAGGATTGGCCCCGATGAGGGGTATGACTCGAGGGAGGCAGCCAGAGCGGCGCTGGCCGACAACAAGGATTGTAAGGGTATCGTCGAATAGACAATCGAGCAGCAACACGAGATAGAGTTCGGAGCCGCCAGCCGTCAGGCTGACGGCTCCTTTATTTTGGGACGGTCGGTCGAATTTCTGAAGAGCGTGATGTCGCGTTGAACGATCACATGGATCGTTGGCGGACGTTCGATTTTCTAAGTAACGCAGACGCCGATCGTCAGTCGCCTTGCCGCCTCTGAAGGGCCAGGTATCCGACAAAGAACAGTGTGGATAGCAAGGCGGCCAGTAAATCGAACTCGAACCAGATGGGGCCCTGTGGTTGGGACCAGTCGTAAAGCGCAGCCATGATCGGGCCGAAGAATAGGATGGTCACGCCCAAAATTAGGCAAAACACCTGTATGGCCAGTCTGCGACCGAAGAAGCTTGATCCCGCGCTCCCAAAAATCCGCCACCAGAGGATGCGGAGAATGACGAAGATGCCGGTCGCGAGCGAGGCATAAACAAGATAAAGGGCCGACCTCGACTCGATATCCCACGACGCCCTAATTGCGAGTTGGACCTCGACGAAATCGGCAATCAGAGCGCTTGCGGCTGCAAGCAGAAAGAAAATGACGCTTTCTCGGAAAAGATTTGACCGGCCCGCCGACTGCGAATCGTCCGTCAGATCGAGCGAGGCATCGACTTCCGTACCGCATGCGCTACAGAATTTGTCGTCAGGACGCAACGGCGCGCCACAGTTTCGGCAGGTCTTATCCATCTGACGTCTGTCCCCCCGTGCGCTTGCATCCCCTGGCATGCGTGGCCAAGGGCCAGAATCATCATCGAGGCATTACGATAGCCCATCAATGAGCAGGACACACATACAACTGATGCCCTCTTCCAGAGAAATCGCAGCAGTGGAACCGCACGCCGTCAGACGTCCACCCGAACAGGGCCTGGCCTCTATGCGGTCCGTGATTGCATTCGGGCGACACCCGCTTTAGTCACAGTCCACGATGTGGGAAGCGATAAGCAGCTGGGATGGTTGGAACGAGGTCAGCACGGCGGGTGCGTGGTTCATCACGGCCTGCCTTCTCTTCATCGGACTACTAGGCTGCTTTCTCCCGATCTTACCTGGACCGCTGATTATTTTGATCGCTGTCGTGTTCCACTGGCTGATGCTTGGGAAAGAATCCGGGGTTGATTGGCTGACATTTGTCGTTCTGGTCGCCCTCATCATCGCATCGCAAATTTATGACGTCGTCAGCGGTGCCGCTGGATCTCGATGGTTCGGCGGGACAAAGTGGGGAGCGATCGGCGCGGTCGTCGGTGCGATCGCCGGACTTTTCTTTCTGCCGCTCGGACTTATCCTCGGCCCGCTCATTGGTGCGGGTGGCTTCGAGCTCGCGTTCGGCAATCAAGATGCCCGGAAGGCGGCCGTTTCAGGGGTTGGCTCCGCTGTGGGTGCGCTTTCGGCCGTGTTGGCGAAAGTGCTCATTGGCGTGCTGATGATTGTGTGGTTCCTGGTGGACGTGTTCTTTATTGGCAATTAGACGCGCTGTTTCGGCGTGCCCGCTCGGCCATGCGACCACAACATCTACCCTCTAACCACTTGCCGAGATCCGCACTTCGGTCGACCCAGTCCTGCGGTTGTCCGTTTCGCCCCTAAGGTCTGCACACTGCGGTGTAGCGCAGTGCGGCGACGATCTTTGCGCCTCCAATCAACGCGGAAGTCTAAAGCGAACGTAGCGCAGCGGCGCTGAGGCAAACGCAGACGATTATCGTAAGCGGCCAGCGAAGACGTGGATACCAAGCGGGGGCCTCACCCCGTTTGACCGCATAAAGATCGTACAACAAGAGACCGACGAAGCAGAGCGCCAGCCATATGAATTGCATGCCGCCGCCGATGAACGCCGTGGCCGTCGCAGCAAGAGCCGGTAGAACGCTCACAAAGTACCGCCGCCAGGGTTGATCGCCGGAGGGCGCCGTCATCGCTAACCCCCAGTGTACGGCCCCCATGAACGAAAGTATCGCAATGCTGTAGGCGATGAGGGCCTGCCGAGAGACCACGGCTGACACGTCACTGCCTGTGAGCCACATGCCCGTCAGAAACAGAAATGGAATGAGGCCCGCGGCGCCAAGAACGACAGCGGGCGCCGGTATCGGCGAAATCTGTTCTTCAGGCTGCGGTGTGCTCATGATTACGCGTAGCCCTCTGTCCTACCAATGCTCCGTGCCGCGCGCGCCCTTCGGGATGCCTTCAAGGTTAGGCGTCACCCAACCTCCATAGAACCCTCCAGGTTGAGGAACCGCGAGGAGCTCGCCAACGCGGCACTCCTCCATCAAACTGGCGTAGAAGGCCAGGTATCCGGCGATCGGCGCGAAAGGCTCGGTTGGGTCTTCATAGCTCCAAGCGGCTGCTCTCGCCGTAGCGGAGCCCCCGATGACGTCAAAGTACTGCGCGACACCCTTCCACTCGCAGAAGCTCCGTCCCTGCGCTGGGATAAGCGTGGCAGACACGTCCTCTGGCGGGAAGTAGTAGGTCGGTGCGTGATGGGTCTCAAGAACGCGCATCGTGCGAGTGGAGTCCGCGATTACGGTACCGCCGAGACGCACAGTAAGCCGGTGTTCTACAGGTTCGAGCGCGGGCGGCCGTGGGTATGATTGAACGTTCTCTTTGGGTAGGTCGGTCATGGCGGCGCCCTACATATCGCACATTTGCAAGCACCGCGAGAGGTGGACATTCGCCGACGAGCGCCGGCTTCCGGGGACAATCGCGGATCGTCCCCGGAACGCAAGTTGCTACTCAACCGGCTCGATATCGCCAGGGCGCCAGGTCTTGTCGAACCAAGCTTCCGTTGGGCTGTAGAGACGCAAAATCGTGAAGAAGCCTTTGCCAGGAACTGTCTGGATCCAGTTGTCCTCGAAGCCCTCAGGAGGCTCGGGGCCGAAGTAAAGGTCAAGCGAACCGTCCTCGTTGTACTTGACCTTGTCCTTGTGCTTCTCGCTATTGTAGCTCGGGAAAGGCTGATCCGTCTGCAATTGTGAACGTGTTTGCGGGTCGTACAGAACGATGGACGTGAACTTCTTGGCCGGTGGGTCCTTAGGCAGGTTCAGTTTGTATGTCTTGCTGCCATCCAAATAGTCGCCGTTAGCATCGAGCGCACCCCAGGCATACTGAGAGCCCTTGCCAACAAGCTTCTTCGTCATGGCTGGCGTATTCACCGTCGCGAAGTAGAAGAACTCCGTACGTCCGTCGAGGTCACGGCCGCCCTTGCCGTCTTCCCGTAGGAACTGATAGTTGCCACCCGGGAAGCCGATCTTCCAATAGCTGCCGTCATAGAGAAAATCGTCCGGGTTGCGCTCATACCAAAGAAGCGTACGTGCGGTGGCGTTCCCCACCTCGGCGGCCTTGATCAGGATGTTCTTCATGCGGAGATCGGGCGCGAACGGTTTGTCCTTCTCGATCCCGATCGAGGCAAAAAGGCCGCGCAGTTCAGGGTCGAGCATCCCTACTGGCTCGCGCTGGATAACCGAGTTCAGCTCCTTGAAGAAATTGAAGTCTGTCGAGTGGATCGTATTGATTGGTTGACGCGAACCGTTCTCGAAGACCATCTCTGGTGGATTATCTTTCTGCGACAGGGGGTAGACCTTGATGCCATCGCGGAACAATTTGCTTGAGAATTCGGGTTTGCCGTCTTTGAGGAATCCCCGCGCGATGTACCAATTCACCCAGCTGGGCGACTTGGCGACGAAATAAGTCTCACCATCGACCTCCGCTTCCATGCCGCCGACGGATGGATCGAGATCGCCGTCATAGTCCGGCGGCAGGATTAGGTATTTGCCGCCCTTTCCAGCATCGGGTCCGGGCGGTCCGGTGTCGACGACAAATCTAAAGAAGGCGTCGTTCACCGTACCTGGCCCAGTCCCCGGTGGAACCTCGATCACAGTCGGCCCGTCCGCTTTTAGGTCGAGAATAGTGCTCAAGTAGACGGTATCGGTGTTGCCAGTTAGGAACAGCGGATTGCTGTCCATCAAGTCGTCGAAGATCAGTATCCGATTGGATTGCGTCTTGCCGTCGACCACCTGACTGCGACGTATGGCCTCCATCGAAGCGGCCGGCATACCGTTCAGGAATGTCTGCACGCCACGTATGTAATCGAGGTGGTTGTAGAGCGCCTCGGCGGTCGCAGGCTTCGGTATCCCATCGAAGAATTCAATGTCGCCCACGCGCGTGGGGTACTTGTCCGGTGTCAATAAGCCTTCTGGGATCTTGGTGTTGTAGCCTGGCGTTGGCTCCTCGGCCAGCGCCGGCTGATTTATCATGAGCACCGAAAATAGCGCTGCTCCGAGAGCACATCCCAGAGATTTCATCCCAAGTCTCCTATTACTTGATCCTCATTTGACTGGCTCGGTCGCAATCGAGCCCGCCGGGTATTTGGTATCCTCACTGCGCAACGTGATAATCAAGAACACTAAGCAAATCGCCCAGATTACACCTTTGAGAATCACCGATTGCACTTCTTCATAGGGATGATCGGGGCGAATTGTGGCACCTCGGAGCCACGTTTCAAGGTGCGCAAAGAACGTAACAAACATGCCACCTGTTGCATACGCCCAGGCAACTGCCATTAGCTGCGGTGCAACTGCACGCTTCTGTTGCCAGCAAACGGCGGCCGACAAAAGCAGCGCGCCACAAACGTAATTCTCAACCATCGTCGTCGCATTCACCGAAAGGTAGCTAAGCCCTCTCCGGAGTGTTTCTCCGGCGATGAACACAAACGCCATGACCTATGCGGCATAGTAAGCGGATCGCATCAGAAACTCCTGGTCGAGTTTGCAGCGGACGCCAATATAGAGACGTGCTCGTCCAAGCCAATCATCTCATTCTCAGTATCTGGGTAGTTCTTATCGCCCACGGCATTCGTTGCCTGGACAGGCTAGCCACCGCTTCCGCTGACGCTCTACTTGTTGCACCTTGGGTGATCTGAGACCCTCAGAGCGGAGGTCAACCGCCATGACCGTTATCGTTCCAGCGCATATACCCGCGCCCTCGGCTACGATCTCACCCGTCAGGATTTCACACTGCAGCATCCAGACAGCCCAGGTGCCTGCGATGAAGAAGTGGTACGAGACGGTTCTTGGTGCCACGACTGTGTACCAAAGCGATAAGGTCTGCCTGCTCACATTCGATGACGAGCATCATCGTGTCGCCTTGATCCATACGAATGACGCAACGCCTAACGATCATCGAGGACCAGGCATCGTCCATATTGCGATGACTTATGCCAAACTCGGCAATCTCGTTTCGACATATGAGAGACTCAAATCGTTGGGGATCAAGCCGGATTCGGCGATCAACCATGGCCCGAGCACGTCACTCTATTACTGCGACCCCGACGGCAACCATCTCGAGCTGCTGGTCGATAATTTTGCCAGCGTGGCAGAACTGGAGGCTTGGTTCAAAACAGGGGCCCATGAGCGCCATCCTGGCGGGGAACCATTTGACCCGGAAGATCTCGTAACGAGGTATCGTGAGGGCAACAAGCAGCCTGAGGTCTTGACGTAGCCCCCACCGCCTACCCCATGCATTAGTTGAGTCGCGTTCGCGAGGTCTCGGGGATCAGAGACAACACCGCCAGCGACACTGCGGCCGCAGCAATAATGTAAAGAGCTGGAGCCACGTTGCTGCCAGTCTCTTTGATGAGCAGGATCGTAATCATTGGTGTGCTGCCCCCAAACAAGGCCATGGATAAATTGTAGCCAAGCGACGTGCAGGTGACCCTCAGATGGCCAGGCACAATCTCTGTCATGGTTGAAGGGGCAGTTCCCGAATAGGCACCAACGATAAGGGCAAAAGCTAACTGACACGCAAGCGCGACCCAAAAATTGCCTGATGAGATAAGGATGAAGAGCGGCAACGCAAATACGATTGCAGCCACCGCGCTTGCGCCAAGCACACGCTTTCGTCCATTGCGGTCAGAAAGCGCGCCCGCGGCAGCCGTCACCGCCAAAAGCGCGATCAAACCCACCGTCGAAATAGTGAGCGCGGACGCTTCCGTGAGACCGATAAATTTGCTGAGGTAAGTCTTCATGAATATGAAGATCATGAAGAAGGAGACTGCATGCATGAGATTGAGGCCGACGACACGCAGGACCGTCGGCAAGTGGTTCGTAAGCGCATCTAGGATTGGAAGCTGCGCTTGCTTCTGATCCTGCTGGCCGCCGCGTGTCTCTGCTAGGTTGCGCCGCAGATACAATCCAATGATCCCGACCACACCGCCGGCGAGAAACGGGATGCGCCAACCCCAGGCATCAACCGCATCGGCGGGGAGAACCAGAAAAAGGATGTTCGCCGCGGCGGACCCCAAGAGCGTGCCGACACCAGCACCGAGGATGGACGCTGTACAGAGCAACCCGCGGTGGCCGTCGGCGGCGCACTCTGCGCAATAGCAGACCGAACCGGTGTATTCCCCGCCGATAGAGAACCCCTGCAGCATGCGGAAGAAAACCAACAGAGCAGCGGCGAGAGGACCGATTTGCTGAACCGTCGGCAACAGTCCGATTGCGACGGTGGCGAGCGCCATTGCGACCATGGAGCCCACAAGCACCGGGCGTCGACCATAGCGGTCGCCAATGTGGCCAAACAAGATCCCGCCAATCGGCCGCATGAGATGGCCTGCCGCGAAGACGCCGAATGTGATGATGAGTGAGTCGATTTCATCAGAACGCGGAAAAAACAGACGCCCCATCGTTGCTGCGAAGAAGGCGTAGACCGCGAAGTCGTACCACTCGAGAATATTTCCAACGGCACTTGCGAGTGCGGCGCGCCGAGGGGCGAGCGGTGTGTGGTCTGCTTGGGGTGACAACACTTTGACGGATCGAGAATTGAATGATGGAACGTAGATCTGGACCTCGACGCCAAGTGTAGCATTCTCAGTTAAACTTAAAACTTTTCGTTAGCTCGCACATGATCCGATGACGGCGGACCGATGCAACGGCGATACGAAGAATTCACGTCCGTGCACCAACAGCCGTAATGCGGACGATAGATCCACCCGCACGCTAAGCTAGGGCACCAGCGTTGTCGCTATGTGACAACGCACATTGTATAATTGCCCCTTCAAACAGCTTTGGTCAGACGTTCTTTGGGAGATGGTGGGCATGGCAGTTACGTTGGCAGAATTTATCGTATGGGTGATTATTGGGATGATAGCTGGATCGCTGGCCGGCACGGTGGTCACGGCCAAGCGGGACGGCATGGGCCGTTGGACCAGCTTGGGAGTCGGGATGGTCGGAGCCTTGATCGGCGGCGCCGTATTCAGCCTATTTGGGATTTGGCCAGCTCTCGATGCTATCTCCGTGTCGCTTAGGGACATTGTTGCGGCATTCATTGGCTCCTTGATCTTCTTGCTAATTCTTTGGATCGCAAGGACGAGTGGATCCAACAAGAGTTGAAGCCTCACTGGAAAAACAAATGGCAAAGAAAAACCGAAAGACGTGTCTTGTGCTGCACAAAAAGTCCTGCACGAGGCCCGAGGTAAAGGCAGCGGTCAAGCACGCACGGCAATCGGGCATTGATATCGATGTCTACATCCCTTGGAACGGGAGATCCCTTCGCGACTACGTTCGGCAGTCGATCAAGAATGGTGCCGAACGGATTATTGCCGGCGGTGGCGATGGCACGTTGAATGCCGTGGTCAATGCCATGATGAAGCAAGACAAAAGCCGCGGTGCGTCGCTCGGCATTCTCCCGCTCGGCACGGCAAACGACTTCGCGAGAGGTGCTGGCATTGACTCAAACGATCTGGGAGGCGCACTCCTGTTGGCTTGCACGGGCAAGCCGACCAAAGTCGACGTCGGGCGAATGAATGGACAACACTTCATCAACGTCGCAAGCGCGGGGTTCGGTGCGGAAGTGACCGCATCAACACCCCAGGATATGAAGAAGTCCCTCGGCGGAGCGGCATACTCCATCATGGGTTTTGTTAAGGCGTTTCATCTGGAGCCGTATGAGGGGCGGCTCGTTCTTCCCGATGGCACCGCTGAAGAAGGCTCAATGCTGGTCATGGCGGTCGGAAACAGCCGCTTTGCAGGTGGAGGATACAACGTAGCGCCTCAAGCGAGCCTCACCGACGGCTTGCTCGACGTGGCCGTCTTGAGCGGATCACGGCCCACATCGATGAACCGCATCACGGCGGAACTGAGGGACCCGACGAATGCCCAGAATGAGCACCTACTCTATCGTCAACTTTCGAAATTCAGGATCGAATCCAAGAAACCCATGCATGTGAACCTGGATGGAGAGCCCGTCCAAGGTGTCAGTTTCGATTTTCACTGCTGCCCGGGAGCCTTGCCGGTGGTTCTGGGCGAGTCTGGCGCGAACGGTTAGCCCGTGTCGGCGCTTCGGCCCGCCATGAACACCTCGTATTATGACAGTGTCATAGGTCTGCTATATATGATGCAGACGGAGTAAGCTCGCCAACGAGCCTGAGACGCTGCAAGTGGGAGGACATGTATGTCTGAAGTCGTCACCAAAACGCCTCTTCAATATCTCGACAGAGCAACTAGTGCGATGCACAGCCTTGGCCTCATGCCAGATGAGAGTGGGGAGGAACCGATAGCCGGGCTGCTCGAGAAGATCTCGGATCTAGATCCTGACCGGATTGCAGTGATCACCCGCACGCTAGATCAGATGAGTGTATTCAACGAAATTGTGCGTGAGCAGATTAGTCAAGTTACGATCAGCGAGCGCTACGACGACATCACACAGGGCTTCAACTCGATTCGTGACGATGCGAAACGCATGGTTGATCAAATCGCCGACGATAAACTCGACGTTTTTGAACGCGCAACGAACGTCTGGATGAAGATCTCGCGCGGAGATATTGCAGCCCGCTTCGACAAGCTCAAGGAGATCTATCTTGATGTGTCTAGTGACACGAAGGATCAGATTCAGCGCGAGCACATAATCATGGAAGCCTATCAGGACTTTCGCGGTGCGCTGAAACAAGCCGAGGTGTCGGCCCTGGAGGTGCTCAAAAAGGCGGAAGCCGAACTCTCGGCAGCAAAAGACAAGCTCAACGCCGCATCGAAGTCCGTAGAGGATTATCAGGGAGACGATACCGCTGAACGCGCGCGGCTAGAACTTACCCGTGACGAGCTGTTGCGCCAGATGCAGAACTCCGAGGGCCGCTACCAAATCGCCAAAGACCTCGCCGACAATCTTACGATTGGCTACAACACCTCCGAACTCATTATGGCCCGGCTGATGCAGGCGACGTCTGCGAAAGAGCGCGTGTACCAGCAATCAGTCTCATTTTTCAGCACGAATGACTCGGTCTTGACGGCACTTAAAGCGTCGTTCACGGGCATGTTCGGTCTTCACGAGGCGACTGAGACTCTCAACGAGATGAAGGAAGGCGTCTCGAAGTCGATTGAGGTCCTCTCCGAAATCGGTGGCAAGGTGCAAGAAGAAGCGCTGAAGGCCGGTTATGGTCCAACTATTCGGGCTGACGCTGTGAAGAAGCTGGTGGACTCGGTGGTCAATTATCAGGAGAAATCAACTGAGATCATCGCCGAGATGCGCAAGCTTGCCACTGAGAATTCCGAAGAGATTAGAGAAGCCGTTGAAGACGGCAAGCGTCGCGTTGCAAAGCTCGCTGAGAAAGGCAACGCGCTCTTGCTCGAAGAGCGGCCGCAGACGGAAGCAGCTTCCGGTTAATGGTCGGCGCTTGGCAGATTGCGAACGAAAATGAGTGAAGAGCGTGCTGAGAAATCGGTAGCGGCGCCCAAGCTGGACGACTTGATGATGGCGATGGATGTGGTCGACACGCTCCGTCATGAGCAGGACCTCGTCCAACGCGAGCTGGACCAAGCAAGCCGGGATGACGTTCTCAAGAAGCGCTTGCGCGAGCTCTACGAAGGCCAAGGACTCGAAGTCAGCGAGGCCATTCTTGACGAGGGTATCAAGGCCCTAAAGGAGAGCCGGTTCACCTACGAGCGCCAAGGCTCGGCGCTGATGCGCGGACTCGCGATGCTCTGGGTCCGGCGAACAATTGTGGGTGGCTTGTTGGTTGCCCTAATGCTCGCCGCTGTACTCTTCCTGGGAAACTGGTGGTGGCAGTGGTCTTCGGCCAGGCAGGAGGCTGAGGCCGCGCGTATAGAGCTCACGCAAACACTGCCAGACGCATTGAATGCGGCAGCGCTTGCGGCCAGTGCAGTAGCGCACACACCGCAAGCCAAGGACGCAGTGGATGCTCTCGAAGCGGAAGCCGCGAGTGCCCTGTCCCGATCAGATGCTGCCCGCGCTCGCGCGGTGATTGCCAATCTCGAGGGTCTTCGAGACGACCTGGCGCTGACTTACAACTTGGTCATTGTGCAGCGTGGTCAATCGGCTGTGGAGACGACGCCCGATGTCAATCCAAATGTGCGGAACTACTACCTGATCGTCGAGGCGATTGCGCCGGACGGTTCGAAGCTGTCGCGAACGATCACCAATGAGGAGACCGGTCAGCAAGAGACCGTTGATATGTGGGCCGTGCGAGTGCCACAGCAGACTTACGAGACCGTCCGCGTCGACAAGCTCGATGACGGCATCATTCAGGACCGAATCCTCGGTGTTAAGCAGCGCGGTTCGCTAAAGCCGGTCTATTCTATGCCCGTCTCGGGCGGAGCAATCACCAAATGGTAGCGGGCTGACATGATCTCGTCGCGCAACGCGCTATCGTCGCTGGAACAGGCCCTTCGCGGTATTCGCCGCGACGAGGAAAATCTATCAGGCGTTCTGCGAAATGCGTCTGAGGAGCTCGCGTCTGTCAGGACCCGACAAGCCGATGCCTTCCGCGCGCTCGCACGCTTGCGTCTCGACGCGCTGAAACAAGGCGAAGTCTTCGGTCAGATTGACACCGTAGAAGCCAGAGCACTCGAGTTGATAAGGCAATGGCAGAAACGCGTGGATGAGGCGATCGACGAACGGAACGCACTGGAAATGCAGATTGAGCGAACCGAGGACGAGCGTCTAGAGAAAGTCGACGATGTCGATGCCGCCATCCAGGCGATTGAAGATCTCCAAGAAGCTACAGAACCTGAGATTGAGGCGGATGCCTCGTGGCAGGCTCAGCGCAAGAAGCTTGCAACTGCGACATCGGTGGCCAAGGCAGCCGACGAGAAGGCAAACAATGCAGAGGCCGATCTCGACGACAAGGGTAAACCCTACAAAGCCGACCCGCTCTTCATGTATTTGTGGAATGCCGGTTTTGGGACATCAAAGTATAAGTCTGGCGGCCTCACGCGTTTTTTCGACGCATGGATTGCACGGTTTATCGGCTTCGAACGCGCCCGCCAGGATTATCACATGCTGACGGAGATCCCGAAGCGACTGCGACAGCACGCTGACTACGTGGCTGAGAAAGCAGAAGCGGAGGATGTCGCTCTGGAAGAGATCGAGCGCCGACTGTTGGAGGCTCGCGGCATCACCCAGCTTGAGAGCCGATTGGAAGCGCTGCATAAGGCGTTGACCGATGCTGAGGCACGGCTTGATGCGCTTCGCTCGGAATTTGAGCAGCGGGCGCAAGACGACAAGATCCTCCTGGACCCCAAGCAGGACCCATCCCATCGCGATGCGGTCGAAATGCTTGCGAAGGCCCTCGAACGAGAAGACCTCGATCAGCTTTGGCGCGAAGCGAAGCAAACACCTACGGGCGAAGACGAAGGTCTCGTTAGCCAGCTGAATCAAGATCTCAACCGCATTCGAGATGTCGAACGCCAAATCACCGAGGCACGACAGGCGATCGTGAGACTCGCTGAGCGACGCGTCGAGCTGGAGCGCTCACGCGACCGCTTCTATCGCTCAGGCTACGACAATCCAATTGGCGGTTTCAGCAACGGGGACGCAATTGGCGAGGTGATCGGAGGAATTCTGGCTGGCGCGTTGGAGAGCGGAAAACTCGATGATCTGTTCGACATCGGCTATCGGCAGCGGCGGCGCCCCCGCCGCGGCAACGTTGGTGGCGGCTTCCGCTTACCTTCCGGCGGCAGATGGACAGGAGGCGGTACCATCGGCGGCGGACGCCGCGGCCGCTCAAGACCGGGCGGCTTTCGCACCACCGGTGGATTCTAGCCCCCTGCCCCAAATGTTCGCCAATGGGACGAAGCAATGAAGCGGATCCAGCTCGAGCCACCCAACCAACCGGTTGCTTTTGTACTGATTTCTGACCCAACGCATGATCGGGCGACTTTGCCAACGAATACAGTCGGCCTTGAGATCATCGGTGAGTGACATCTCGTAGTAGACAGGCATCTCTGGCGGCCGCGCGAAAGGCGCGAGCAGGCTGGCGACTGCAACATCGGCTCTTCTGAACGAATCCCCCGCGAGATAGGGGCGACCGTCGCCGAGCTTCTCATCGCGCCAGTCCAATTCGACTTCCAAAATTGATCGGCTCTCCGCGGCGGCCGTATCCGTGACTCCATAAGCCTGCATAATCAGCCGCCGCGTCACGGGCCACATCATGTCGCCAAGAAAACGATGGGTTCGACTGGCGTTCTGAAACAGTCCGGGCTTGGCGTACTGAGGAAACCGGGGAATTATTTCCGCGTATGCAAGGCGTCTAACATGCCAGCCGATGATACTATCGGCACGCTCCTCAATTTCTCGGGAGCCCTCTTTTGTTAGTTGGCGGCTGGGATTCTTCGACTGGGCATCCGCCCAATCAATGATCGCGTCGCTGCCTTGCACAACCTTCTCTCCGTCTCGCACGATCGGCAGAGTGGCCCTTTTGGCACCGCATCGTTTGCTCAGGATTTGATGCAATCCCGGCGGCCAGCTGATCTCGTTGTAGTCAATGTCGTGCCAGTCAAGTGCCCAGCGAGCCTTTTCGCAAAAGTGCGAAATTCCGAAGGTGATAAGGCTTGTATTTGTATTGGTCATCAGACCCTCCGTTGCCAATCGAACCTTTTGCGCCGATCAGCTAACGATCTGAGTGTACTGCAACCAACGTGCGCCGGGTCGAAGCATAGCCTATGCCGACTGAAATCAGATGCTGGCGACAAGCTTGCGGGCGCAGTCAGCGCCGCTCCAAGATTGCTGGAATCTTGTTGGCGGGGAGCAGCGTGATTTGCGGCTTGAAGGCGATATCAGCGTCCGGCGCAAGCGTGAAGCGATAGCGCTGTCCCACGCCTGCGAGGATGATCGCAGCTTCGAGTAAGGCAAAGGTGTTGCCGACGCAGACCCTCTGCCCTCCTCCAAACGGATAATAAACAAACTTGGGAAGCTTCCGCTGTAGACCATTGTCCCAGCGCTGCGGCTTGAACGACTCTGGATCGGGAAAGTACTTTGGATCGCGATGGCTTACCCACTGACTCATGAAGACAGTGTTGCCGCGCTTTACGCGATAGCCGCCGAGTTCCAGGTCTTTTGTGGCTTCTCGACCGATCACGTAAACGGCCGGACAGAGCCTCATAGACTCTAAAATCACTTTCGCCGTATCGGGGAGGTTTGCCACATCCTCTACCGATGGGATACGCCCCCCAAGGACACGCCGCCACTCATCAACAACGCGCTCTTCTGCGTCGGGATTTTGCGATAGCAGATACCAGGTCCAAGCGAGCGTAAGTGCAGTTGTCTCATGGCTCGCGAGATAAAGCGTCATCAATTCGTCGCGAAGCTGCTTATCCGTCATCCGAACGCCATCCTCTGGCTCTAAATGAACCAGACGAGACAGCAGATCACCGCTGCCGCTGTCCCGTTTCCGACCCGATTCGATGAAGCCGTTCACGACCTCGTCGAGTTCTCGTATCCCGCGTTTCAGACGGACTGTTTCTGGCGTTGGCAGCCACAGAGGCGCCTTGAAAACACTGCGGAGACGCGCCGTCATGATGTCAAAGACCAAGTGGAGCTTATCGGCGAAGCGCTGGCGATCCCCAGCATTATCGATATCGAACAGCGCCTTGAGGGCGATTCTGCTCGTTAAAGCTCCAAACTCGAACTCGACATTGACGCGTTGGCCCGGAGACCACGACTGAAGCATATCCTCCGTAAGCGCCTCCATGATTGGCGCATAAGAGCGTACACGGCTTTTTGCGAACGCCGGTTGCACGAGCTTGCGCTGACGCTGCCAATAAGCGCCCTCGCTTGTTACAAGACCTTCGCCCAGCACTGGTTTGAAGGCGCGTGCGCCGAAATGCTTGACGTAGTGCGCAGCGTCGCGCACCAAAACCTGCTCGACTAAGTCGGGTCTGCTGGCAAGGAAGACCCGCTTGGGCCCAAACCGAAAGCTCGCAAGCGG
Organism: Methyloceanibacter sp.; assembly: GCA_029287395.1. Lineage (GTDB taxonomy): Bacteria > Pseudomonadota > Alphaproteobacteria > Rhizobiales > Methyloligellaceae > Methyloceanibacter. Next base: position 18,002 of record JARFRF010000072.1, read on the forward strand.
TCCGTACTCTCTCGCCGTATCGAGTAGAAATTCGAGAATGCCGCTGCGAAAGGCTTGAATACTGCCCCCAATGAGAGTGCCTCGCGGCCCGGGAGGCAAACCTGAGTGTATTGGCTTGGGTGAC
>JARFRF010000077.1 GCA_029287395.1 Methyloceanibacter sp.
CATACTTCAAGTTATACGTCGAGCCTGCTTCGACTGGCTGTTGTTGGAATCTCAACGTCTCAGCATGACCACTAAGCGCCAGAAACGGACGTGCCCTGTAATTTTTCCTGGCGCGGGAACTGGACAACCCGCATCTTGCAAAAAACTAGAAACGTGTCTGAGTATGGCCGCCCTTGAAAACCTCCAAGCTTAATGACCGCGTGCTCCCCAAGTTGCCAGGGCTGCCAGGCAAGGCGCTCGCAGGCGCTTATATCTTGGTGGCATTGCTACCTATTTTGGTCGTGTCCATCATGGGTAGGATCGCGCCAGCGTCTCCACTTACCGAGTTCGGCACGGCACTTGGCCTGACGGCAACGTCACTGCTGTTTTTGCAGTTTCTGAGCTCAGGGCGCTACGAACGCATTTCAGGCCAGGTGGGTCTAGACCGCACGATGGGTTTCCATCGGATTGCAGCTCTCGTCCTTTTCGGCTTCGTCATCTTACACCCCTTGTTCTATGTGGCAGATACGTTGCTCATCGATCCCCATGCGGCGTGGGATCGAATATGGGGCATGCTTTCAAGCAGTCGTCTTCGAACAGGCCTCCTCGCTTTGGTCGGCCTATTCGTGGTCGTTGGCTTTGCGACGATCAGATCAAGCCCATTCATTCGCTACGAGTTTTGGCGTGTTTCCCACAGTACGCTCGCCATCGTGGTTGCTGCCTTTTCGCTGCACCATGCCCTGTCTGTGGGTGCTTACAGCGCGGAGTACCCGTTGCGTTTCGTCTGGTTTGTTTTCGCCTTCGCAGCCGCCGTTGCGATCTTTCTCGTCTATGTGGTGCGGCCTTGGCGCATGTGGCGAGAAGACTGGCGCGTCGATCGCGTCACCCCGCTTGCTCCGGATGTCTGGGAACTGGTCCTGCGGGGACCCGATGCAACACGTCTCCGTTTCAAGGGAGGCCAATTTGTCTGGATGACACTTTCTCCGCACCGGCCGCCGTTTCATGACCATCCCTTCTCAATCGCGTCAGCAGCAACCAGCTTGCCGTGGCTTAGGTTCGTTATCCAAGAAGCAGGAGATTGCACAAGTGGCCTCGGAAAGATCGAGCCCGGCACCAGGGTTGCTATCGACGGCCCACATGGCAGCTTCGTCTTGCCGGCGGGAGAAGGGCCGGTCGTCATGATTGCTGGTGGCGTTGGGATCGCGCCGTTCCTTGGCATGCTGGAGGAAGCCGCTGCTCTCGAAGAACGAAGGCCCATTCGCCTGGTTTACGCGGCGCACAATACCAAGGGACTGGCGTCACTAACGCGGCTTAGAGAACTGCAGTCTGAACTTGATCTCGTCATATATTGCGTCGTCGAAGAGGAGTTGCCGAACTCAGACAACCTCGTCGGCCCATTAGGGAAACAGCATATCTTGGACAGTCTGGAAGGTCTGCAGACCGAAAAGCTTACCGCTCTTGTCTGCGGCCCGCCGGGCATGATGGAGATTGCTACAGACGCTTTGTTGGCCCGAGGGCTCTCTGCGGGGTCAATTCATTATGAGCGCTTCGACTATGCTGCCGGTAAAGGACAGCTCGACCGGGTACGGCGCACAGAAGCTCTTTTTCCCTTCCTGATAATGGTGGCAGCAATGATTGCTTTCAGCCTGAGGTAACGACCACTACTGCGCCGCAGTTAGCAAATAGGCAATAATCTTTGCGCGCACCTGCGGGTCTTCGGCATAGTGCGTGGAGAGAAATCTATCGAATGCCTTCTTGCGCTGTTCCTCGCTGCCATCGAAGCTCCGAGCGACGCTGCTAGCGCGTGCGTGACACTTGCTGCAATGCTCCTTGAAAGCAGGTTCCGCCACCGACGCAGTCGCAAAGCCGCTGGCGGCGACCATCAGCGTTGTCATGGCCGTCAAAGCATATCGTGAGGTACGCGTTAGCATCTTGGTCTGCCTCCCCAATGTGATTGCGCACTATAATCCGCTTTCTGTTATTACACGACATTACCGAGCGCATCCGAGAGGTCCGCTTTACCCCTAGCAGCCTACATGCTTCCTGGCCTTCGCGGTATGACCTGCTCGATTTCGAATGCTGATGGAGTTCTGAAATGGCAATCAAGCTGAACCAAGAGGCAATTGCAGAGTATCTCGAGCAGGTGCTTGATGCCTTCAAGGACGGAGAGGTAAGCAGAGACCAAGCTGTCGCCGAGCTTGTCTGGATCGTTACTGAAGCAGCTATCGACAACGAAAGCGAGATTGAAGCGCGCGTTATGGATTTTCGAGAGCGTTTGAAGATCTCATAGGTAGCCGGCTCGGGTTGGCGGCATCGGGTCCGCTTCGGCCACGCATCATGTCTACAGTGGGGGTCGGACAGATCAGCACTGATTTCACCCATGGTCGTTGAGCAGCGTCAAAATCCCAATTCCTCCGATCGAGGCATGCCAGACGTTTTGGTGAATGGGTTTAGTATCCGTCGCATGCTGAATGACGGCTTTGGGCGGTGCCTACAGCCCAAACGGATAAGTCTCGTCGGGTCCGTGGGGATGTGCTTGCGGCTTTGCAGCTACTGCCTGTGTTTCAGTAAACCAAATCCAGGCGTCGAACTGCTTCGACAGTTCGGCTTGGAAATAGTGTGACAGTAGTTCCGTCTCTGGCCGGTATATGACTCCGATGGCGCGTTCGAGCATCGGTTCAGCGAGCGCTTCCCGGACGCTGTCCTTTTGGCCCGGTCCCGTCTCTAGGAAGAAGGCATGAATTCCCGTCTCACGGGAGCATCCTTCGTATGAGTCATCGCGGGCAGGCTGCACGCGCTTGACCTCCATGGGTTGATCCCAGTTTGAGGCGGCGGCGACGGTACCATGATCTGTGCCGAAGCCGATGAGTGCGCAATCCTCGCCGAAACGCGCACGTGCTAGCTGGCCGATATTCAGTTCACCGCGAACCTGGCCCATCTCGGTAAACCGCGCGTTGCCGATGTGTGAGTTGTGCGCCCAAACCACAGCCTTCGCATCGGGACCACGGTGCTCGAGAATACGCTCCAGCGTATCGAACATATGCTGGTCGCGCAGGTTCCACGACTGCGCGCTACCGTAGTACATGATGCGATAGTATTGCTCGGCGGCCACGACGATGCGCGCATTCTGCTCTGCGTTGAAGAAGGCGCTGCCATCGCGGGCAAGATAACCCAAACGCTTTTTCAACAAGTCGATCAGCGCCTCGGTAACGGGGTGTTCGCATACTGCATAGCCGCGCGACAGAGCCATCCTGCCGTAGCGGGCAGGATCTGACCGGAATGGTGCGAGACAGCCATAACGCTCGCGCGCGATGCGAGCCGTATGAGGGTCAACATCGTCCAAGTAGCTGAGTACGGCACTAATCGAAGTTGCTAGACTGTAGACATCCAGCCCGTAGAAGCCAGCTCGCTTTTCAGGGTCAGCGATTGTCTCGTTGATTGCTTTCAGTCGCCGGAGGAAATCGTTCACTTGACCATTCCGCCACATCCAAGTGGGAAAACGCGTGAAGGCGCCGGCAGGAACGTTTGGACGGGGAAGCCCCCGAACGAAGGCGTCGTAAACCGAGGCGTCAGGCCAATCTGCCTCCACAGCAACAATCGTAAAGCCGTGTTTGGCAACGAGCATCTCAGTGATCCGTGCTCGCGCATCATAGAATTCGGCCGTTCCGTGGGTGGCTTCGCCGAGAAGCACTACGCGCTGGTGTGCAAAGCGCTCGGCAAGCGCGGTCAGCTCAGCGAGGTCGCTAAAGCGTTCCGCGGCGCTGGTGATCACGCGGTCGACGCTGGTACGGGGACCTCGAGCCTGTGGCGAGGGGGCCAGCAACCCGTTGGCAAAACCTGAACTTTCGGCGTCGATCTGGGGCTCCGCTTCGGCCTGCGTTGACGCCTCCCAGCCTTCTTCGCCAATCAACGGAACGAACGTCACAGCCCCGTGATCTTCTTGCTCAAATAAGTCTTCGCCCATCCGGCGTACGAGAACCAAGCTCTGACGGGTGCCTCGGCCCACGGGGATGACAAGGCGACCGCCAATGGCCAGCTGCCGCTTCAAAGCCTCCGGAACCCTCGGGCCACCCGCCGAAACCACAATGGCGTTAAAAGGTGCCTCTTCCGGCCAGCCCTTTGTGCCGTCGCCACAGACAATCTGGACATTGTCGTAGCCAAGACGCACCTCTCGCTCGCTCGCGAGGTCTGCGAGCTCTTGGTGTCGCTCAATGGCGTAGACGGATGAAGCGATACGGCTCATTACGGCCGCGGCGTAGCCAGACCCGGCGCCGACCTCCAGCACGGTATCGCCCGGCTTGATCGCAGCCAGCTCGACCATGCACGCAACAATGTAAGGCTGGGATATTGTCTGCCCCGCCGCGATCGGTAACGCCGAGTCTTCATAAGCAAACTCAGACAGGGGCTCCGAAACGAAGGCTTCCCTTGGCACCTCCGCCATCGCGGCAAGCACAAGTGGATCTGCAATTCCGCGGGCTTCGAGATGGCGGGTGACCATCACGGCGCGGTCGCGGGCGTGCACATCCTCTACACCCGGCTCTTCTCCGAGGGTGGATATCATAGCCCTAAGTTCTATACGAAACTGCAGACGAAAACCTTGACCTCAATCAGGGAACGGTTAGCCGAGGGGGCGCCCCAAGCAATGCGTCTGAACTCTGACCATTTTTTTCAGTGACACGAAAGATCAGCGACTCGGTCGACACACGCGAACGCCAGTAGGGTATTCCCAGAGTTTAGTTCTTTAGGGCCTCGCTTGCAGGGACGTATGGCATTCCGAACGCATCGGCGACAGCCTTATGGGTCACTTGACCATCGTGTATGTTGAGACCTGATCGTAAGTATGGATCGGACGTCAGTGCGTGAGCATAGCCTTTGTCGGCCAGCACCAAGACAAAGGGCGCAGTTACGTTGCTGAGTGCAAATGTCGACGTTCTCGCCACAGCGCCCGGCATGTTCGTTACGCAATAGTGCACGATATTGTCGGACACGTACGTTGGCTCGGAGTGTGAGGTGGGCCGTGAAGTCTCGGCCGTGCCTCCTTGATCGATCGATACATCGACAATCACAGCGCCAGGTTTCATTCTTTTTACGGTATTGGCAGAGATCAGCTTCGGTGCCGCAGCGCCTGGCACCAACACAGCGCCGATGACGAGATCGGCACGCTCACACAGTATCTCGACAGCACTCCGCGCAGCAAAGACTGTCCGTACGCGCGCGCCAAAATCTGATGAGATGCGTCGCAATTGATCAAGGTTTTTCCCCGCAACAGTCACGCTCGCGCCCATTCCAACCGCTATCAGCGCGGCATTGCTGCCGACCACACCGCTACCGAGAATTAGGACATCGCTCGGTGGCACACCAGGCACGCCTCCTAACAGCACACCTCGGCCGCCAGTGGCCTTCTGCAAAGCAGAGGCTCCTACCTGTGGCGCCATACGCCCGGCTACCTCTGACATAGGCATCAGAAGCGGCAAGAAGCCTTCAGCGTTAGTTACCGTCTCATACGCGATTGCCGTCACACCGCAGGCGAGCAGCTCGTTGGTCTGAGTACGGTCTGCGGCAAGATGGAGGTAAGTGAAAAGAATCTGCCCTGGTCTGAGTTGGCTGCGTTCGCTGGCAAGCGGCTCCTTGACCTTCACGATTAGGTCGGCGCGTTCAAAGACTTCAGTGGCTTCCCCAACAATCTCCGCACCTGCCGCGGCATACTCCGTATCAGAGAGCCCCGCACCGACCCCAGCTCCTGCCTCCACCAACACCTGATGGCCGCGTAGTTTGAGCTCCTGTGCCGTCGCCGGGATCAGACCGACCCGAAACTCGTTGTCCTTTATTTCCTTTGGAACGCCCACCAGCATTGATTTGATTCAAACCCGTTGCGTTATTCGTCCGATGCTCTGTCGAGATTAGCGCCAAGGACGCTTAAGTGAAGCCTGCTTTTGACACGACACATGGGACAAGCCAGCGCTCTCACTAGATCGATCAGTTCTCGCTTATGATACGCGCCATGGTTCAGATACGAAGTTTGCGCACTATCTCGGTTGCCTCTTCGCGCTGAAATGTCATCAGCCGAGTTCCAAGAAGCATTGCGTTCTCCTATGATTACGAAGTCGCAAGTATGGGTCGCATAAGCAGAAGAAATGCCAATAATCTAGGTTGGTTATGGAACGCGCTTCGTAGATCGTTCTCGAACGAAGAAGCGCATAGCCATGTCAAAGACAGGAATCGTCGAGAACGATGTGTGTTTCTGCAACAACAAGCTTTGTCGCTGCCGGCGGCATCGCTGTCGTTGGTCTCGCAACGTTGCGGCATGTGGATCATCCGCGATCGGTCCTGTTTGCTGCAATGCCGCTTTTGTTTGCATTGCAGCAGTTTACTGAAGGCTTCGTATGGCTGGGCCTCGAGGGCAAGGTCGGGGATCGTGTGCTCCAGCATTCGAGTTTTCTCTTCATGCTGTATGCCCAAGGGATCTTGCCCTTCCTCATGCCGCTCGCAGTTCTTCTGATCGAGCCAAGAGGCCTTAGATACTACGGTATACTTATCTGCACTCTGCTCGGTGCAGGACTTAGCGCGTATGTCATATATGCCGTCGTCGGATATCCGAACACATGCTTCGTCGAGGATCACTCGATCGTCTATCACAATGAGCTAACAGACGAGTTATGGGTTGCAGCGGCGTATGTTATTGCGACCTGCGGAGCGCTTCTTTTGTCGACCCACCGCGTCGTGGTTTGGTTTGGTCTCTTCAATATCCTCGGTCTAAGCATCGTCTTAGCGGCCAAAGCCTACGCTTTCACGTCGGTATGGTGTCTTTACGCCGCAGTCCTCAGCGTAATGCTTTACTGGCAATTCGCTCGTGCTCATATCGACGTCGAAAGGCCGAACAGTTCGCTATTGGCCACATAAGCCCGCTCTGTGTCGGTTGTGAGAAGAAGCTGATTGCCGCGGGCATGTCAGGGCCCGCGCTTAGCGGATTCCTGTTACCTTGGTGCTTACTCCGCTGCAAGGGCCGTGCAGTCATCCGCAGACTTAGCAGTTGGCCTCTGATAGCTTGCTGCCCTAGAGCTGACAAAGTCGCTGCAATTTCTGCTTTGGGTCATAAGCTGACATCAGGACGCAACTCGGCGACGACCGCTTTACACCCGGAAGCAGGCACCTTGGGCTTCCGCGTTGACGTCTGCTAAGTGCCGGAGCCGGACATGTAAGATGCCGCGATGGAACCTGAGGTGTATTAGATGGGTGAGGTCGAAACGCGCTCCTGATGGCTGAGCGACCTCTCAATTGTGACTGACCGGTATCTTGAAGACAAATTTCGTTCCGAGCGGAACAACGCCCGGGGGTCGCAAGTGCGCTTAGCCTATGATGCCTTCGTCCATCCGACCTTGAGAACACTAAGCCTCAGTTCGCGAGCGCTCGGCACCGGCTCTTTCCTGGTACGCCACGTCCTCTGTCTACTGAGGGTGAAAAAACTTGCGGCTTTTTTGAGTATTATGCAAATTGCGTTGCAATAGACGAAAATTATTTTGGTGCTTGGTCAAGGTCTATGTTCTTATCCGTCGCCGCGCGGCGTGTGCGACGCACTAACGGCGGCGCTTTCTTTTTAATGATTATTAGTTCGAAGAGGATCCAAGAGATGTATGAGCCGATGCAGAAGGCTGGCGAAGACTTCCAGAAAATGGGCAAAGAAAACTACGATGCGATGGTTCGCTCCTACGGCGAGCTAAACAAGAACTACCAGGCCATTGCGTCTAGATGGGCTGATTTTTCCAAGCGGTCTTTCGAGGATGCGTCGCGCGCGTGGGAAGAGATGATCGGTGCGAAGTCTGTTGATAAGGCCATCGAGGTTCAGACGAAGTACGCGAAAGGTGCTTACGAAAATTGGATCGCCGAGATGTCGAAGATCGGCGAAATGTACTCGTCCGCTGCGCGCGATGCTTACAAGCCCGTTCAGAAGGCGATGGAGAAGCGCAGCTCTTAGTCTGCCATCACCCCAGGGAAAGACCCGGGCACCTAGGCATTCCGGGTCTTCTTCCAACTATCTGTATGCGGCCGTTTCTGCAGCGTTTGGCTTCAGGCAAGCAGCATGCCATTCACAAGTTTGTGGATCACTCGACCACGGCAAGGCGACCCTGATCGTATGCAAGTGGTCGACGAGTTAGATGGCCGGCGGCACGTCTTCGGCGTCTCCTTTATCAGTCCTGGATAGCTTGATCGCGAGCACATCGAGGAAGCCTGCCTTTGGCTTCACAATCAGCCGCGAGATTCCTGGACATTCGAATTGGATCTCAGGCCCACCGTCGAGCCCTGGTAAGCGGGGTTCCGGACGGGCTAAGGGGTGGGCGCACCTCGCAGACAAAAGATTTCACGCTCTCCGATGGCGCCACGCAGAGTGTGGTATCCCAACGATGTTGTTCGCTCGGGGATACTTTCACTAAAGGCGGATGACATCAGAATTCGCCTCTTGAGGGTCTTTGAGAGACTTTCGATACGGGCCGCTTCATTGACGGCAGAGCCCACAACTGTGAAATCAAGTCGCTTGGCCGTGCCTATGTTGCCATAGGTTAGATCGCCGCGATGTAGGCCGATCCCAAAACGCAGCGAAGTGGCACCCTGGGCTGCGCGTTCTTCGTTGAATGCTTCGAATCGTTGCGCCGCATCAACTGCTGCCGCCAGCGCACGAGCGCAGGCCTCTGGATGCTTGTCGTCGCGATCGCCAATGGCAAAAATAGCCAGCACCGAATCGCCCATGAACTTGAGCACTTCACCACCATGGTCAAGAACGGCACCGGCGACGTTGTCGAAATAACGGTTGAGTAATGACAAATAGTCATCTCGTGACATCGATGCAGCCAGCTCAGTAGAGTCCCGAAGGTCGGTAATCCAGATCGCAGCATGAATGTCTTCACCGTCGCCGCGCTTGACCAACCCGTCCATAACCCGCTGGCCCGCGTCCGAGCCCAAGTAAGTACGCAAAAGAGTTGAGGACGACAGCCGCAACGCATGCGACTCGAACAAGCGGCTTATGGTGGGCAGAATTTCATAAACCTGACCCAGTTGCTCGGTGGAAAAACCACCAGAGCGATCTGAGACCAGGGTGAGTATGTTGAGTTGGCCGTCTGAAAATCTCAGCGGCATGGCCACGTAGTCTGTGGCGCCCAGAGCAACCAGATCCTTCAGGACGGGGAAATCCAACTGAGCATCCGACCCTTGCAGCCTGCGGCGCACGCCCCCCTCACCATTGATCACGAGCGCAAACGGACTGTTGAGGTACTTTTCGCCATGGAGATTTTCGTGCGAGATCTCAAGTGACGTGACATCCTCGACGCCGCGCTGCCAAGTATAGACCTTGGCGAACAATAGTGGGTTCAGCGTGCGAACGAGCAAACGAAGTCGCCATAAAGGGAATCCAACCGAGATCATCGTGTCCGAAAAACGTGCCACTAACTCCGAGGGCGATTTCGGCTTCCAGGCATCGTGCACGAGCCAGCTCACCAGCGGATTGTCCTTGTCCACCAACTCGTCGCGTGGTTGCTCGAGGATTTCTGTTCCGTCTGCGTACCACTGATCAACTGCTCTCCAATAGAACGCTACATAGCGTTCAACGAGGGACGATTCATCGTAGGGTGTCTCGTAACTCCAGGCGGCATCCTCCGCTGATTTCGCACCAACTCGGATTGTCCAATAGGACGCATTACCCTTGAAAGGGCAATGCGTGAGCTGGTCGCTCTTCGCAAGTAGATCCATGCGAACGTCCTCACGCGGAAAATAGAACACGGGCGCCAGTCGCGTCTCGTGCATCAGCAATACCTTGCGGCTGTCGGCAATGGTCTGGCCGTTAAACACCGCGCGGATCCGACGCGGTTCCTTCACTATTGAGAGCCTGTAGCCTTCACGTTCGCGAGCAGGTTGGCCCTTGACCAGATGGTTTGCTTCTTGCAATTCCTGACACTCAACAGAAATAAAGTGAACGAGCTCACGTATGAAACACCGACGTACTATCGGTGCAAGTCCGGCAAGAGTTAGGCCTGGCAGTGGCGCCGCCGCTACCTGCTTTGAGCTCCGCCCAGTAAGCGTGCTGCTGGGTCAGAAGTAGCAACTGTAAGCGCCCGGTTATCACGCGCCAAGCGTATGTTCTGCTACTCAGAGCGGACATCCCAAACGCCGAAATCAACGTTCTCTAAGTGCCGGAAGCGGACATTAGCGCCTCGGCTTGCACCGAGTTCGGGGTCTTTCCCGACACCGACCAATTCTGCGACCGCTGTAGGGTTTGTGGAAAAAGTGGAAAACAGGTGTCTCTAACGATCTTTGTAGCCGTTTCGACACCAAAATGGAACTTCACCCGGCAATTGGAGGGGGCGTATGCCGGAAAGGGGGAGGAGTTCAAATGTACCAATCGAAAATAAGAGTCGAAGTAAAAGGTACCAGTATTCTCGTTGCCATGCGGGGTACCTGCTTAAGGGCCAGATATCGGAAACAAGAGGCGCCTTGGCTTGCCACAGATGAATTCGGGCCAGACGACCCCGATGCCCCAATGACCCTAGCGGAGTTCCGGGGTCTTGCCTGGACGGCCGCCAATGAGACAGCCCAGCAGTTGGGTTGGATCGAGAGCTACGAGGAAGTGCATCACAAATCGAAACAAGATCGGATGTGATCACAGCTAACGATAGCATGACATGCGCTCGGCGGCTGAAGGGGTTGATCCAATCCACTCCCAATGAGAATAGCTGCTGAACGGTTTTGTTCGCCTTGGCTCGTTAGTCGACATCAGAGGGCAACTAAGCGACGGCCGCTTTCTACTGGTAGGCAGACGTTCCCAACGCTTTTCACGGATGTTCGGTTTGGGTTCCTAGCTGAAATTGAAAGTGCCGCTTGCTGCGCCGGCCCAACACTACAGTGCTGCCGTCTTCCCAAGCCCACCTTTGACGTCCACACCTTCAGGAACTCGACAACAAAGTGTCGACGGTATCCCGAGGCATTTCTTGATGCCGGGTCAGAGCTCAGGACTGCGCCTGAGTCGATTTGTTACCGCTCTCCGTGAATGAAGTGCTCAAGCTCATCAATCACGAACTGCTGATCACTGATGATGCTGTTCACCATGTCGCCGATCGACACGATACCAACGATGCACCCATGATCCAGCACTGGAAGGTGGCTAACGCTCCTTTTGTTCATGATCATCATGCACTCTTCGACGGATTGGTCGGCTCGGACACACGCTACGCGCTTCGACATGATATCTCGAACTGCTGTACGTGCTGAGGTCCTACCCTTCAGTGCGATCTGGCGTGCGTAGTGCCGCTCGGTAATGATCCCCACCAGCTTATGGTTTTCGATCACGACCAGTGACCCAACGTTATGTTCCGCCATCCTCCGAAGTGCATCGATGACCAGCGCATTGGGATGAATGGCGTAAACCTCGTGTCCTTTAGTGTCGAGTACATGTTTGACTAAGCTCATCAGTCCACTCCCTATTGAGGCCCGCACGTACGTGAGTCGCGTACCGCGCTTCAGGTGACTGGCGGGCGTGTCTGCCAAGCAAGGCAGCGCGCGGCATGCTGCCGATTACGCTCAAACTCTCGTATCAATCAGGCCACCACCTTGCGGTACAAGTGCCACGTGGCGTGGCCGAGCACCGGCAGAATGACAATTAGGCCAATGAAAGCGGGTATCGACCCGATCGCCAGGCCGCAGGCAACAATGAGACC
>JARFRF010000080.1 GCA_029287395.1 Methyloceanibacter sp.
TTTGTGATGACACCGGCCCCGGAGCCTCAAAGAGCGCTCAGCGCGAACGAGACTCCAGTCCTCAATGACAAGCCAATGCTCACATCTTGGGGGCCCACCCTTGGGTCACTACGAGATGGTGTGGGTACTGGTTCTCCCAGCAACGTCGCGTCGACGCTGGTCTCGTCTAACGACAGTTTTGGCTCGTTCAAGGCGCAGATGAACGATCCGGCGTCGGACGGCCTGCCCGAAGGTACGATCGAAGTAGCTGCGCTGGCAGCGACGGTTTCTGCTGGCGATGGCGCGAGTGCTGACAAGCCAAAACCATCCGCCGCGCCCAAGCGGCGCGCAGCTACCGAGCCCGTGATCGACCGCGTTGCGGCAGCACTGCCGCCAAAAAGACGACGCCTTTTTGGAAGACCTTTGAATCAGCCGCGAGCCAAAGCGCCTCGCGCCACGCGTCAAGCTCAGGCAGCTCCACGCAACCGCGGCTTCTTCAAGCGTCTCAGGGGACGCAAAACTCAGACTGCGCGTGCCTCGGCGCTCGGACCAGCTCGGTAACTGCTGATACGAGCACTCACACGAATCAAAAGCTCTGGCCTCTGGCGAAAATGACGTAGAGTCCTCGCAACTGTGCGCGCATCAGGCGGGCGCGCAGGTTTTGTTGGGAGGAACTCCGTATGCAGGGTGAGGCTGTCACGCTGTGGGGCTTAATCTCTGCCGTCGGTATCGGCGTGATCCTCGCTGTCATTGTCGCGTTTGCAATTAACGCCTGGAAAGGGCGCGGATAGATATACCCGGAACGATTCACCCTCATCGTTCCTTTAAGCATCCGCGAGAATCATGTTCGAGGACCCCTTATTTTGGATCTTGGTCGGACCCGGCCTGCTGCTAGGCTTGTACGCGCAAGCGCGGATCAAAAAAAACGTCGCGGAGTATTCGCAAATTCGCACGACGAGCGGCATCACGGGCGCGCAGGTGGCTCGCCGCCTGCTGGATGCTAAAGGGCTACACGACGTTGCCGTCGAAGCCACACCAGGCGTCCTTAGCGATCACTACGACCCGACCGCCAAAGTGCTTCGGCTAAGCCAGGATGTCTATTTCACTCCGAGCGTGGCTGCCGCGGGAATTGCCGCACACGAGACGGGTCACGCGATTCAGGACGCCGAGGACTACGGACCCATGGAGTTTCGCACCCATGTTGTACCCTTCGTGCAGTTTGCGGGTCAGATCGCTCCATGGCTGTTCGTGGCAGGGCTGATGCTTCAAACCGACGCCCTAACCTGGAGCGGCGTTATATTGTTTGGCTCATCTTTCGTATTCGCGCTGCTGACGTTACCCGTGGAGTTCGATGCGAGCCGGCGCGCGAAGAACCTACTTGTAACGCACGGCATTATTGAAGGTGACAGTCAGATCGACGGAGTAGATCATGTTCTCGATGCGGCTGCCTGGACCTATGTGGCAGCAGCCGTGTCGGCAATCGGGGTCTGGTTGTTTTACGTCTTTATACTGCTTTTCCGCGGGCGTGGGTCCGAAGCCCCCCGGTGACGTCACATCGCGTCTTTGGGTTCGAAGAGTCTAGCGAAACCCAGGATACATAGGCTGCGCCGAGTCGCCGCGAACAACGGCGCCGGAGGGCCATGCGCGGGTCCTGGATCCAGCATTGGCCGTCCCTGGATCGGCGCACCCATCTCGGTATAAAAATCGGCGACCTGGGGTGAACGTGTGGGAGGGAGCACGAGAATGGGGGTATTCTGTCGATTTAGCCAGTATGGCGCAGTCTTCTGCTTGGCCCTGAGCTTTGTGGGACCGACGACTTTTGCCCGCGCACTTGAGAAAAGGGCGGAGCCTGCTGTGGCGCCGCACATCTCAACGTTCTCGATTGTCGCCTACGATCAGGAGAGCAAGGAATACGGCATTGCCGTTCAGTCGAAATTCTTCGCCGTGGGTAGTGTGGTACCCTTCGCTGAAGCCGGAACCGGGGCATTGGCGACCCAGGCCGTCGGAAACCCATTGTTCGGCCCGCGCGCGCTCGAACTCTTCAAAGAGGGCGTTGACGCAAAAGCTGCGATCGAAAAACTGCTCGCCAACGATCCCAGCCGGGAGTCCCGCCAGCTTGGCGCGGTCGATACCAATGGCAACCCCGCCACCTTCACAGGCCGGGACTGCCTGCCATGGGCAGGAGGCAAAATCGGCGAACACTATACCGTCCAAGGCAACCTGCTTGCTGGCCCACAAGTCCTGGACGCCATGGCCGCAGCCTACGAATCCGCGCGAGGAGATCTTGCCACGCGGTTAGTTCATGCAATTTCGGCTGGCCAGGCGGCGGGCGGCGATGCGCGCGGGCGCGAGTCGGCGGCTGTTTTGGTGGTCAAGTCCGGCGCTGGCTATCTTGGATTGAACGACCGGCTTGTCGATCTCCATGTAGAAGATCACCCGACGCCCATTCGTGAGCTGCAGCGACTCCTCGATATCCGACACGGCCAGCTGGCGGCGGCCGAGTCCAAGACTTACCTCCGTCAGCTCAAGCGCTCCTCCGAGGCCGAACGAACCCGCCTAATAAGGAGCGCTAGACAGGCTTCAGAGCGCGCGATTGCGGTCAATCGCGCCAGCGATCTGAATTGGTGGCTTGCGGCGCAGACCCGCCTACTCGACAACGACCAAGAGGGTGCCTTGGAAGCTGCTCAAAGCGCTCTACTGCTTAGTCCGTCCTGGCCGCGCCTGCCGGAAGCTACAAGGACCGAACTCGGCGTCAGCCCAGCACTCGTCGCTGCTTTGCGGGAAGATGATGGCTTTCGTCGCCTTTGGGATGCATTGGCCGTGCAGCGCCCTGTGGCGCGAGAGTCAGTTATTAACGAGCGCGCCGAATGAGCAGCACTGACGCAACGTCGAAGGTTGCCGGCGCTCCTGAAGGACCTGATCCAGGGACCAAACCGGGTAAGCGCAAGCAATGGACACCTGGCCTTTCGGAAAGAGTGCTCATCGGGCTCTTTCTCGGAATTCTCGCCGGAATCGTCTTTGGCGCACTGGCCGGGTTAATCGGCTGATTTTTCTATGCGGCTTATTCAACATGATATCTGTTCAAGTCCGCGAATAACGGTTACAGGTCCTTGCGATTGGTTTGCGCCTTTCGGGCACGCGTAGGATCGATTCGCGGCGCAGGACTTGAGAGGAAGACTGTCGATGACGGCTGGTTTCGGAATAGAGAAGCTCGGGCTCGTTTCTCTGCGGCATCCTTGGATATGTCTGCTGATTATCGCGGTGATCACGCCCTTCGCAATTTTTGGCGCCACTCAAAACCGTTTCTCGAGCGATGTTCGGGAGATTTTTCGCTCCGACGATCCAGCCTTCGTTCAGCTCGACTTGCTGAACGAGCGCTTTCCCGCTAGCCAGCCAGACCTCCAGATCGTTATCGAATCAAAGACCCCGTTCAACACAGAAGACCTCGAAGCCCTGCTGTCGCTTCGTGACAAGCTGCTGAAGATCGATGGGGTGACAGGCGTGCTGTCGATGTTCACGGCCGTCACAGCGCCGGAAGACGAGGACGCTGAGCCAGAACCGATCTTTCCGATGGACCTCTCGAAACTCGAAGGTTCGGAATCTGCACGAAAGGAGATAACCGATCACCCGCTGATCAGAGGCAAGCTCTTAAGTGATGACTGGCGCTTCGCGCTCTTCGCACTCTCTCTGGAACAATTGGCTCAGGACACTGAGGGGCAAGCGGCGGAGCGGGCGCTCGTTGCCGAAATCGGCAAGACTACGCAAGAGACTCTGGCCGGCACCAACGCGACCGCACGCCTGACCGGGCTTGCGGTTATCCGCGATGAGATCCTGTCGGGGCTGTCCGAAGACCAGCAAATGTTCGGGCTCGTGGCGGTCGGACTTGGGGTCATAGTTTGCTGGATTTTCCTCCGCAGCATTCCGCTGATCATCATCGCCGTGGTCCCGGCCATCATTGCCGTGGCTTGGCTGCGGGGCGGCATGTGGCTGTTCGGCCAAGACATAAATTTGCTCACCGGTATCGCGCCAACAATCATCCTCGTGATCGTGCTTTCCAACTGCCTCCACTTGCTATTCTCGATCCGCCGAGGTTTGGAACGCGGCGATCCGTTGGAGGCAGCGATCGAGGGTTCTGTTAAGCGCGTCGGACCGGCCTGCGTGTTGACCTCTTTGACGACGGCCCTGGCCATGTCATCTCTTATTTGGATGCCTCATTCGTTCATCGCGGACTTCGGCATTACAACGGCTTCCGGTACAGCCATGTCGCTGTGCATCACGCTGATTATGGTGCCGGCCATGTCGGTGCTTCTTCTGCGCGGCTTCGCCAAGAATGTTCATGGCAAAGCCCAAGAGAAGGACATCTTCCGTCAAGGTATTGATGGCC